>JAJPXZ010000191.1 GCA_021205245.1 Planctomycetaceae bacterium | reverse complement strand
GGTCAAGGCGGCGAACAGCGCGACCCATCCGGGATGAATGCCGGTGAGACTGTCGGTCACCCAGAACAACACCGCGATCCCGATGATGGCGCACACCCATTTCTCCCGCCTGGTCCACCCGCCCAATCCGGCTATTTGGGCGCGCAGTTCTTCGCGGTCCAGCTTGAACTCTTTCGGCGGCCTGAACACAATCAACTGCCCGAAACAGGTGGCGACACTTGCCACCACCCCGAGCGGTCCGAGATGGATAAGCCATTGAAAAAACGTCACCGGTGCTCCGGCCAATTCGCCCACCAGGCTGTTCATGGCGCTGTCGGCGGTAAGCAGGATGAGGGAGGTCGGCGCAGAGCCTGCGAAAACAGCCAGGCCGATATTGCCGGCGTCCACCGGACCTAACCGCGCCACGCCGATTATCGACGCCATGACCGACATCAGGAGAAACGAGCGCGGCCACGGATGCGGAATCAGCAGCGATAACGCGAACCCCAGCACATAGCAGGATACGATCACCTGGCGGTACGAGTGGACATAGCGATGGACAAAATGGAACGACAACCGCCGCCCCAACCCCGATTCCTGCACCGCATAGGAAATGAGGAAGCCGCCGATAATCATGTACATGATAGGGGACATCCACATGCCGAAGATGCGCACCGGCAGCACAACCGCCGGATCCAGCGTCAGGGCGTACGCTCCTAAAAGAGCGGCGGAGGTATACCCGGCCTGCATGGCGGCCGTGGCCCACCATACGACGGCGCAGAGGCTGAGAGCGAGACATTTTCTCCCCTCGTATGGCAGGCCCTCGATAGGGGTGAAATAAACGGCGTGGGCGACAGAAATGCCGCCGGCCAAGCCCTGGTTTTTTTTTAAATGGTTGGTGTTCATTGGTGGGCTTTGGGGTGGTCTCTGTAAAGAACGCCCGGGGCGCCCGAACGCGCCCCGCCACGGTCCGAAAAAGTCCTTATCTCTTGCGAGGATAGGCGTCGGAGTTAATCCACTCGTGGTCTTTCTCCCAGGTAAAGCGCCACATCTTGGTGGGTCCGGCCATGACATTCAGATAGTAACTATCGTATCCGGCAATGGTGGCGACGGGGTGGTACCCTTTGGGGGTCATCACCACGTCCTTGTCGTAGGGAGCGACGCAGACGTCGATGGTCCGGTCGTCGTCGTAGACGCGTTGCATCGCCCAGCCCTGCGGCGGGTCGAAACGGTGGTAATAGGTCTCTTCCAGGTAGGTCTCGTTGGGAATATTGTCGGTATCGTGCTTGTGGCTGGGGTAGGAAGAGGTGTTGCCTTCATCGGTAAACACTTCCACCACCAGCAGGCTCTCCGCCTCGGCCTCGTCGTCCAGGATGTTTTGGACAAAACGGGTGTTGCGGCCCTTGCCCCGGTGTGCCGTTCCAACCGCGTCGGGACCGATGAGCCTGGAAGGATACTTGCCCTTGGCCGGCGCTTTGCAGACGGCGAGTTCGAGATCCGTTTCCGGCGTGACGGTGAAGGCGTTGTTCGGCGGGACGTAGACGGAATAGGGCTGGGTGCGTTCGAACGGGCTCATGCGCTGACCGATATGTTCGAAATTGCCGTCTTTGGTCTTGACCGACGCCTTGCCGGCGATAAGCACCAGGCAGACTTCGTTCGAACCCGTGTCCTGGGTCAGGGTCATGCCGGGTTTGAGGAGGTATGCTTCGAAGCCGACATACTGCCAGCCGGCAGTGGCGGGGGTGATTTTCTGAATGCAGCCGTCGCTTCCAGGCGCGCTGCATTTGGAAAGCAGATCCTGAGCCATGGGTACGTCTCCTGGGTTTTTCTGTGTATGGGGTGGTCTCCGTAGTCTCTTGTTTATACCGCTATGGGACGTTTGTCGCAAGAGTTGGCCGTGACGATGGGGGTAATTTCGGCTGTGTGGTGAGATGATGGCGATTGCGGTTGGCTTGAGCTTGGCGCCTCCACCGGCTTTCCCCGTGGACCCCGGCCGAACCGCCCGCTTGCGCGCTGGTGGATGTCCGCACGCCGGGGTGACGGAAGGGGGGGGGTGAGGCGTGGTTATGGAAAAATCGCCTCAATTTTCCCTTGTGGTTGATCCGATAATACAGGCATGGACTATTGCCAGATAGTACGCCCCCTTCTCGCCTATGTCAGCCACCTTGTCCGTAACCAAACGGAAAGGTGTGGGCCATCGTTTCCCCACGCTTCGGTGCGGGAAGACCTGCAGCACATACTCCTGGCTGTTTTCCATGACCCGCGCGCCGCTGGTCAGGACTTTGATGAGGCATGGTTCGCCGTCCGCTGCTGGCTTGCCGAAACGCTCCCCGCCCTGCCGAATGGGGATGACCTGTGCGAGAGGCTCTTGGATAGACCACAGAACGGCAAAAGCGAGTTTTTCGCCCGGCTGAGCCGTTTGCTTGATCACCCCGACGCCGAGAATGTGGTCAGGGTTTATGCCACCTGCCTCGACCTGGGATTCCGTGGCTATTATGCGGAGCCCGGCCGCGAAGGCGATCTCGCCGGTTACCGCACCGCGTGCCGGCATTATCTCGCCCGCGAGACCGCGCTGGACGACGGAAGCGCCGGCGCGCCGGCAGCCCGAAGCGGGTCTGTCCACGCGGCGGCCTTGCTGGTGCCGATAGGCATGACGGTTATGTTGTACTGCGTCTACCGCTTTCTTTTGAGCGACCTGTACGTCGCTGTGGTGGGATGATGAAGACGGTCCGGTTTCTCTTCGCATCGGGGGCGGTGGCGTGTGCCTGGGTTGTCCTCTTCCTTGCCTGCCGCCTGGCGGCATGGGCGCTGGGGTGGCCGGCGTGGTGGACCATTCCCCTGGCGCTTAACACCGGCGTCGGCTGGGTTGCCATAAGGATGGCTCGTGAAGCCCTCCGTGACGCGCGCGCCGACGCCCACAAACAAGCTCCCGCCGATCCGCGTCAATCCGCCCGGATGCGCCGTGCCTGGAAGCGCGGCCGGGGTCTGCGCCGGGGTCGATTCCTCGACGCGCCGATGCCGTGGTACCTGTGCCTGGAACAAGCCCCAACCACCTCCGGCGGCATGCTTGACAGCGGCGACGCCGCCGACCGCCAGAGTGACGAGGGTGAGGAATTCGCCTGGCGGCGCGGTCCGCATGCGCTGTGGCTTGACTATCCCGACGCGTGGGGCGAGGACGACGATGTCCGCTGGGATGCCTTTGTCAGGCTATTGAAAACGCGGGATGCGCCCCTGGCCGGAATCGCCCTGGTCGTGGAAGCGGATCACCTCCTCCTCGACGATCCCGCCCGCTTGCGCGACCGCGCCCGTCTGCTCCGCCGCCGCCTCGATCGGCTCCGCGCCAGCCGACGCGGCACGGTTCCCGTTTATGTCGTCCTGAACCGTCTTGACTGCCTCTATGGAATGCGTTCCCTCGTTGCCGGGCTTGATTCGGCGCGGCTGTTCCGTCCGCTCGGCGCGGTGCGGCGTGAGCGTGAAACACCGGAAGAACTGGCACGCAGGGTTATCGACCAGAGCGAGGACGAACTCGGCAAACTCCCGCCGATCCGCGAAGCGGCATTGCTGGCTCCGGTCGAACTGGAGCGGCTGCGGGAACCGTTGGCGCACTTTTGCTCACACCTCTTTGCCGGTGATTCGGCCATGCTGCGGGGCGTGTATCTCGCCTCGTCCGCCCCGGGCGGCGGTACCATACCGCCCCGCATGGTTGCGTACCCAACCTTCCGTGAAGTGCGCGAAGACCCGCCCCTCGGCGGCTCGTGGTTCCTCCGCACCCTGTTGCGGGAAGGGATTCCCGGCGATGCCGTGCCTGCCCGCCGCGCCGTCGGCGTGCGCCGGACGGGTCTGTCCGGCACCCTGGCCGGGCTGGTCGCCGGATCACTCGTCCTCTGCACCCTCCTGACCTGGTCGTTTTGGGAAAACCGGTCCATCCTTCTCTCGGCCCGGGATCGGGCCGCGCCGCCGACCAGCGCCGAGTCGCTGGAGCCGTTCCTCGATCTGGCGGTGCAGACGCGCCTCCGCGCGGCGGGATGGCGCTTGCCCCGCTTTGGCATGGTCGAGGCCGAACGCCTGGCCGACGAGCTCCAGACGCGCTTTACCGAGAGTTATTTTGACCTGAAGACCGTGCCCGGCATCGACCATGTCCAGGAGACCGCCCTCGCCGCCGGGAGTAGCAGCGATCCACGGGAAATCGGTAACGCCCTTCTTCTCCTCACCGCGACCCGCGAGGGGATTTCGCGCAATCTGAATCGGGACGGCAACCCTGGCGAGAATTGGCTGTTTCTGCATGCCCTTATTGACGCGCTCCGCCTCGCCGGTCCCGGCGACATGCGCCAGCTCCAGACCTATTTTGAATGGGCCGAGACGCAGGAGTGGATGCCCGAGACCCGGGACGCTCTGGTCGCGTTCGAGAAGTACATAATCGATACCGCCTGCGGCGGCGATTTGTCGTGGCTGCCGGTGTGGATTGAATCGTTGCCCGGCCTCGCCGGCGTCGATGTCTCCTGCGTCTGGTCTCCGACCCTCGCCCCGCCCTACCGTGTCGGCGGCGCGTGGACCGCCCAAGGCTATCGCATCGCCGCAGGGCTGCTGCGGGCGGTCGTCTACGACAGCGCCGACCCCGAGGGCTGGCTCGAGAAACGGGAAGCGTTCCTCGCGACATACCGCCGTACCGCCATCCGCCATTGGCGCGAAGCGGGCAAACACGTGTGGGACGGCTTCCGCCTGCGTATTGCCGACGATGACCTCCCCGACCTCATTCGCGCCGCCGCCAAGCTGGACGATCCGGCTTCCCGCTTCGCCGCCCTCGCGAGGGCGCATCTCCTCCCCATGCACGACCAGGAAACAGACGATCCGGACATTCGCTGGCTGATGCTCTATACCGGCACCGGCGGCAGGGACGAGTCCACCCCGTCGCCCGGGTTGGCGCAACGCCTTGCCGATGCGGTGCGGAGCCTCGGGTCTGACGAAGGCATCGAACAGGTGTCGCGCGATCTGGGACTCCTGCCTGGCGACCGAGGCACCGTTGTCGCTCAGGAATGGGAAAAGCTCCGTGAGGCGATGGCTGCCGCGGGCCTGCAGGCGGAGACGCCGCTCGACAACCGCGCCGCTGTTCAACGCCATTACCGGAACCTCGCGCCCGCTGTCGACCCGTTGGTCCGCGCCGGTATCGCTGCGCGCGGCGTTCACCAGACCCTGCGGGAAGCCTCCACCAGCGGCGGCTGGGATGCGGTTTCGCCCCTCGCATCGTACGACTATTTCCGCTACCTCGCCGCCAGGACCGCCGCCCTGGGGCTGGACAACGCCTGGCGGGAGAAGGTCTTTAACCCGGCCGGCCTTTACCCTGGCGATAACGATGCGCGTCTGCGACAGGTCGCCGCGCCCGGCGGGTTGCTGGAGCGATTCCTGACCGGTGAAGCGGCCGGCCTGTGGTGCTGGCAAAACGAAGCCATGGCAGCGGCCGAGTGGGATGGGATAGCGTTCCCCGTCTCGGCGGAATTCCTCGCCTTTTGTCAGACGATCCTGCGGGAGGGTGTGCCGGAAAAGCCCACGGCCGTGGTCCTGCCCTTCCGCTTCGATGCGATAAGCGTCGACACATCGGCGTTGGAGCGCCCCACAAAAGTGGAGCTTACCTTCCGCTCGGGCGGGGAGGAACAGGTTGCGGTGTTCCAGAATTACCAAATGCCTGGACAGTTTGTCTGGCATCCGGAAAGCCCGAGTTCGGCGTCGATTCGGATTGTCTTCCCGAGCACGACAGCGGTCCTGGATTTCACCTCTGAAACGGTGGGCGATTTCATCCGTCTTCTCTCCGGCGACGCGGCGGTAATCGGGGCCGATGCGTTTCCGGAGGTGGAACGGGATCTCCGCGAACTCGGCGTCACCCGTTTTGTTTTGCGGACCGCAATGGAAAATGCGGACGCGTATTTTTCCTACACGGCGGTCCCCTTCCCGGAGCTGCCCCATTCCGTCATCGTGCCGGATGCTGCGCCGCTCCCGGCCACGCCAGCGCGGCGTCCCGCTTTTGGACCAATACCATGAAAAAAACCATAACGCCGCGCCGCGCCGGATTTATCCTGCCCCTGTGCGTTTGGCTCGCGTTTGTCGTATTGCCGGCGGCGTGGATGCTGATGACGCACGACGGACCGGAAACGTTCCGACAGTGCATCGAACGGGTTTACAGTGAAGCGGTTTCCATTTATAATGAAACGCCCGGGACGGCGGCCAATGAGGTATCTCCATGATGTGGGAGAATTGACGCCGCTTTTGCCATGTCACGCTTGACATGAAACGGGATTTAGGTTACCCTACTCCATGGATGACGCGGCAGAGGCCGCGTTGGTTTTTTTGTTACTCGTTATTTTTGGGGCTGCACGGCACCGGCATCCTGCCGTAGGCGTATGGTACGCCACGGTTTAAAGGAATCCATTCGCCTCCGGCCCGTAAAGGACGCACCATGCCCATCGCAACACTGAAGGAAATGATCGAAGCCGGGGTCCACTTCGGCAGCGCCGCCTCGCGTTGGAACCCCAAGATGAAGCCCTACATTTTCTCGAAGCAGAACAAGATTCACATCATCGATCTGCGCGAGTCCCTGAAGTGGCTCATCCGCTCCTACCACTTCCTCGCCCAGACCTCGGCCGCCGGCAAACAGATCCTCTTCGTCGGCACCAAGCGTCAGGCTGCCGATATCGTCCGTCAGGAAGCACAGCGCTGCGATTCCTACTTCGTTTCCAACCGCTGGCTGGGCGGCACCCTCACCAACATGAACACCATGCGTCGCCGCATCACCCGCCTCCAGGAACTCGAAGAGCTGGAGAAGAGCGGCCAGATTCAGGAATTCTCCAAGAAGATGATCTCCTCCCTCGCCCGCGAGAAGCGCAAAATCTTCCGCAACTTCGAGGGTATCCGTGATATGAAGGAAGTGCCTGGCGCGATGGTCATCGTCGATCCGGGTACCGAGCACATCGCCATCGCCGAAGCCATGAAGCTGGGCATTCCGCTCGTCGGCCTTATCGATACCGATGACGATCCGACCAACCTCGACTTCGTCATTCCCGGCAACGACGACGCGTTCTGCTCCATCCAGTACATCATGTCGAAGCTGGCCGACGCCGTCATCGAGGGCCGCAAGCGCTTCGCCCTCCAGGGCACGGTCAAGCAG
>JAJPXZ010000201.1 GCA_021205245.1 Planctomycetaceae bacterium | reverse complement strand
GAACCCGAGACGGTGGCCGTCGTCCCTCTGGTGGGTTACTCCGGTATGTGTTCCGGCCCGACCCGCCCCAAGCTCTTTGACAAGTGAATCGAGTAGCGCACTTCAGCCCCCCAAATACGCCTCGCGCACCTTGGGGCTGTGCAACAGATCCTTGGCCGGCATCTCCATCACCACCCGGCCGACCTCGAGCACATAGCCGTAATGCGCCACGGACAGCGCGGCGAGGGCGTTCTGTTCCACCAACAGCACCGTCTTGCCAAGCGAATTGATGCGGACGATGATCTTGAAAATTTCCTTCACCAGGAGCGGAGCCAACCCGAGGGACGGCTCGTCCAGCATGACGAGGTCGGGGCTGCTCATAAGCGACCGCCCCACCGCCAGCATCTGTTGTTCGCCGCCGGACAGCGTCCCCCCCTTTTGCCACAGCCGTTCCTCAAGGCGCGGGAACAACTCGTACACCTTGCGGATATCCTCGGCTATGCCTTCCTTGTCGGAGCGGGCGTACGCGCCCAGGAGCAGGTTTTCCTCCACCGTCAGATGCGGCAGAATGCGCCGTCCTTCCGGGCAAAGGGAAATGCCCCGACGCACCATATTTTCCGGCGGCATGCCGAGGAGTTGCTCTTCGCGTCCGCCATCGTGCCGGGTATAGACGACCCGGCCGCGGCTCCCGGCGCACAAGCCGGCGACGGCGCGGATGGTGGACGATTTCCCCGCCCCGTTCGCGCCAATCAGGGTGACGATTTTTCCGCGCGGAATAGTTATGTTCACGCCCTGCACGGCATGGATGCCGCCGTAATGGACGTGGAGATCTTCAATTTTCAGCATGCGCTTCCTCCCGCTTCCCGGCGGCTACGTCGTCGATGGAGTCGCCGAGATAGGCTTCGACCACCTTCGGGTTAGCGCGGATTTCCTCGGCCGACCCTTCGGCGATAAGCCGTCCGTACTCCAGCACCCAGATGCGTTCGCACACGCCCATAACAACCTTCATATCGTGTTCAATAAGGAGGATGGTGAGTTCAAACTCGTCCCTGAGCCGCTTAATAAAGCGCATCAGTTCCTCGCTCTCCTGCGGGTTCATCCCCGCCGCCGGCTCGTCCAGCAGCAGGAACGCCGGGTGGGGCGCGAGGGCGCGGGCGATTTCCCACCGCCGCTGCGCGCCATACGGGAGCGCGGTCGCGTTTTCGTTGGCGTACTTATCCAGGTCGAGACGGTGGATAAGGGCTTCGGCCTGGGTGCGGATGTCTTTCTCTTCCGCCCTGGTGCCGGGCCAAAAGACGAGCGGCATCCACCATTGCTTTTTGCGCCTGACGTGGCAGCCGACCATGACGTTTTCAAGTGCGGTGGCGTTGCCGAAAAGGCGGATGTTCTGGAACGTCCGGGCAATCCCCAACTCGCAGATGATATGCGGCGTCAGCCCGGTGATGTCGCGCCCGTCCAGGACGATGCGGCCGTGATCAGGCGTGTAGAAGCCGCTGATCATATTGAAGACGGTGGTTTTCCCAGCCCCGTTCGGGCCGATGAGGCCGGTGATGGACCCGTGCGGCACCGCCATGTTGAGGCCGTTCACGGCCATGACGCCGCCGAAGGAACGGGTGAGGTCGGCGATATCGAGAATGGGTGCGGTCATTTGTTCCCCCTTCCCCGGCCGAACAGCCAGTTCCACGAGAACTCGTGCATCCCCATTATGCCCTCGCGGCGGTAGAGGATAATCGCCAAAAGCGCCACGGCAAAGATGACCATGCGCATACCCGGCACGCCGGGAATCGTCAACCCGCCGATGGAGAAGGCCGAATCGGCGATGCGCAGCCACTCGAGCATCACGGTAATGATGATTGAGCCGATGATGGAGCCGGTAATCGAGCCAAGCCCGCCCGCCACGACAATCATCAGGACGTTGTAGGTAAGAAGGAACGTGAACATGTTCGGGTCGATGGTGGTGATCAGGTTCCCCTGCAACGCCCCGCCGATACCGGCGAAGAACGCTCCCACGCAAAAAGCCAGCACCCGATAACGGAAGGTATTTATGCCCATCACCTTGGCGGCGATTTCATCATCGCGGATAGCCTTGATGACGTTGCCGAAATTGCTATGGAGCAGCCGGACAATACAGTACAGGGTCACGAACAAACAGGTATAGTTCACATACAGGGTGGCATGGGGAGGAATCCCCTTGATGCCGAGGGAGCCGTTCGTAATCGACGCCCAATTGACGATGAGGACGCGAATGATTTCGGCAAAGCCAAGGGTGGCGATGCCGAGATAGTCGCCGCCAAGCCGCAGCACAGGCAGGGCGATGACCAGGCTGAACGCCGCCGCCACAAAGCCGCCGGCGATGAGGGAAAACCAGAACGGCGTCTGCAGGACCGAGAACGGCCAGGCCACATCCTGCAGCATCCACATCATTTCCTTCTGGGCCGGGCTGAGGATCAGCAAGGCAGAAGTGTATGCGCCAATCGCCATAAAACCGGAATGCCCAAGCGAGAACATGCCGCCGAAGCCATAGATAAAGTTCAACGACACCGCCAGGATGGCATTGATGGCGATCAGGTTAAGGATGCGAATCTTGTAGGCGTCCAGGTGGTTGTCGATGATGAAAATGACGACATAGGCGACACCGACCGCCGCCAGGGTGAGGACGAGGTTGCGGGTTTTCGTCGTCATATCTTTTCCTCCAGCCGCTGCCCGAACAAGCCGGTGGGCTTGAACAGCAGCACCGCCACCAGCAGGACAAAGGCGAAGGCGTCGCGGTAACCCGACAGGGTGGGGAGGAAATAAACAGCCATGATTTCAATAAACCCGAGGCACAGGCCGCCGATCATCGCGCCCGGTATGGAGCCGATGCCGCCGAAGACGGCGGCGATAAACGCCTTCATTCCCGGGAACACGCCCATATACGGCTGAATCGACGGATAGCGGAGCGCCCACATGATGCCGGACGCCGCCGCCAGGGCGGTTCCGATACCGAATGTCATGGCGATGATACGGTCGACCCTGACGCCAAGCAGGCGAGTCGTTTCGATGTCATGGGAGATGCCGCGCATGGCCAGGCCGGGCTTGGTCCGATACACCACCCACAGCAGGATGCCGACCAGCACCAGAGCCACCACCGGCACCACCAGCGTCATGGGGATAAGCCGGCTCGAGCCAACGGTGAAGGGGGTGATGAGCCAGTCCGGCTGGTAGACGGGACGCGGCAGGCCGCTGAACAACACCACGGCCAGACTCTCGATAAAGAACGAAACGGCGATGGCGGAAATAAGGGCCGAGATGCGCGGCGCTTTGCGGAGCGGCCGGTAGGCGACCCAGTCCACAAAGATGCCGAACATCGACACCGCGACAATGGCGACCACCACCGCCACCCCCCACGGCAGGTGGAAAGCGACCGTGCCGAAGAACAGGAAATACGCCCCCAGCATAAGCATGTCGCCGTGGGCAAAATTGATCAGGCGGAGAATGCCGTACACCATGGTGTAGCCGATGGCGATCAGGCCATACAGAGACCCCAGGGTGAGCGCATTGAAAAACTGCTGCAGAAACATGTTTCTCCAGTGTGGATGAGCGTGGACTAAACGGTTTGCAAAAAAGTCAGGGCGCGCCCGAAAGCGCGCCCCGCGGATGAGATTGTGTTACTCGGGAACGACCTCGCCCAGATAAACCTGCTGGCCGTCGCGGATTTCAGTGATGCCGACCGGCATTTCGGCGTCGTGTGTCTCGTTCAGGTTCAGAACGCCGAGGGGGGTCTTGAGATCCTTGATGCTGGCGAGAGCGGTGGTGACCGGTTCCGATTCGGCGACGCCGGCCCGTTCAATCGCGTCCTTGAACATCAGGTAGCAGTTGAAGCCGAGGGCGGCGTTGACGTTCGGGTCTTTTTCCGGATAGGTTTCGCGCCACGCCTCCGTGAAGGCGGCGGCTTCGGGGCTCATGTTCGGCATGTTGATGGAATAGGGGAAGGTGGTCTGCAGGAAGCCTTCGGCAGCCTTGCCGGCGATCTTCACCGTGTCCGGGTTGTCCATGGCGTCGCCGCCCATGAGGACGAAGGTGCCGCCGAGTTCGCGCGCCTGTTTCATAATGATGGAGCCCTGGGCGAAATAGGCGGGCATGAAGACGACGTCGGGGTCTTTCGAAATGATCTCGGTAAGCTGCGCGGTGAAGTCCTGGTCGCGCGACTGGTAGTTCATGGTCGTGACGATTTCGCCGCCGAGGCGCTGGAAGGAGCGGCGGAAGAAGTTCGCCAAACCGACGGCATAGTCGTTCGACACGTCGATGAGAAGTGCGGCCTTTTTATAGCCACGATTCTTGATGGCAAAGGTGGCGGCGCCTGCGCCCTGGTAGGGGTCGATAAAGCAGGCGCGGAAATAGTATTTCTTGCCCTGGGTGACGAGGGGGTTGGTGCAGGAGGTGCCGATGACCGGCACGCCGGCGCGTTCGGCCACTTCGCCGCCGGCCATGGCCAGGGACGACCCGTAGGTGCCGATGATGCCCATCACCTGATCGCGCTCGACCAGACGGGTGACCGCATTGGCGGCTTCGATTTTATCCGACTTGTTGTCGACGACGACAAGTTCGACCGGGCGGCCGATGATTTCCGGGTATTGTTTGTACGCAAGCTGGATGCCTTCGAGTTCCAGTTGGCCGCCAAAGGCGTTGTCGCCGGTCAGGGGCAGGTACACGCCGATTTTAATCGGGTCGGCGGCAGAGACGGTGAAACAGGCGAGGACAAGTGCCATGGCACAAAGAAAGCGCGCTTTCATACAATTCTCCTGTTGTGGTGGAGGAGGCGGCGCTCGCCGCCGAATGGGCTATCACTATACACAACTTCGTTCCGACCGTCAAAAGTTGCGCAGAAGAATTGCGCGGGAATGGTAAAAATATCTTGACAATAAATCCCACAGGGGGAATATTATCCGTACTGCGCCGCCCGCGAGGCGGCGTCGTTGTTTGTTGACGACCAACCGGCCGGGTTGCTCTGGCAGTGGTTCGAAGTCCTGGATACCAAGCATTCAAATTGCTCCGGCCCGCCGGAGTCCGGAAAAGGAGTCCTTGTCATGGCCAAGAAGAAGAAAAATCCGGTCGAAGTCTATCAGATGGTGTGCTCGAGCTGCGCCAGCCGCAACTACGTCACCCGCCTGAAGAGGGAAAACAAGTCGCTCGAGGTGGCCAAGTACTGCCCTGTCGAACGCAAGCACTTCCCCCATAAAGCCAAAAAGGCCTAATGCGACCGATATACATGGAATATTGAAGAACGTCGGCCCAAGGGTCGGCGTTCTTTCGTTTTTTTGTCAGGTCGGCCATTTCACCATCCCCTCGACGTCACCCCGGCGTGCGGGAGAGAAATGGGCGACCTTCTTGCAGTTCAATTCGCCCTCGACGAAATTTTAACATTCCCCCGCATCCCGGTTTATGATAAGATTCCACAACCGTCCGCCGGTGCGGACGTTGCATAATGTCTCGATGCCTCAACCACCCCGGGAGAATGGGTCGCAATGCGCCGCAATCTGGTTGCCATCCTGGTTTTTGTCATCGCGCTGGGGGGCGCACCCACCCTCCGAGCCGCGGACGATCACCCCTGGAACAACAAACGCATCTATTATATCATCGAATACATGGGCCATATGGTCGAACGGGGCTTTTTTACCCGCTCGCGCGGCTCGTTCCAGAAACAGCCCTCCCTCTTTATCGAGGAGGAGCGGAGCTTCTTCACCCTCGGTAATCCCAACCCGATTCGCTCGGTCCGCACCCGCACCACCACCACCCTGAACGGCCTCGCGCTGCAACGCGTCGAGACCTCCATGATGGGGGACGAATCGCAGGAAACCATCACCATCCTCGGGAACGACGCCCTATTCGAAGCCTCCGGGGCCTATGGCGGCGGCAGCAGCATGCCGATACCGGGACCGGTGCTTTTCGAGGTCACGGGCGAGTTCCTGGCCAGCCTCGGCACCAGACAAAACAACCAGACCGAGATCTTCGTCCTCGACCGCGCCACCCGTGGCGTCGTCGTCACCGGCATCCAGATCGTCGGCCAGGACACGCCCGCAGCCGGCGGCCGCCCTGCGGTCTGGCTGGCTGACATCACCACCCCCGGCCGCCCGGCGGTCCGGGCCCGCTATACCGAAGACGGCAGGCTGCTTCGCCTCGAAGGCGCGGGCATGGTCTACCAGGTGGTGGGGCGGGCCGATTACGATGTGGGTCGCATCCCCAGGGAACCGCTGCCTCCGTCCGAACCGCCGCCCCGTGCGCCCGACGATACCGTCGCCGCCGCGCCGATGCCGGAGACATCCCCGACCCAGCCCCTTATGGGACCGGTGGGCGATATCATCATACCCGTGGGCGAGGACATCCCCGCCTGGGATAACTTCGACTGGCTGGTGATGCAGGCGGACCCGGCCTACGAATGGTCCATGGCCCTCCCGAACACCGAATATTCGCGGGCCGAATTGATGGGCCCCAGCATGATGGTGACGGCGCTTCGGAACGCCCCCTACATCGACGGGTCGGTCGTGTTCCCGATGGCTGTGCCGGCGGAAATCCAAACTTACCTGGGCGCCAGCCCGACAATCCCCTCCGACCACCAGGCGGTCGTCGAAGCAGCCTATGTGGCTGTGGCCGACACCGAGACGCGCCGTGAAGAACGAAACGTCCTCCGCGCCGTCTCCTACCTCGCCGGATGGATTTACCAATCCGTCACCCTGGAGGAATGGAGCGGCTACGACAGTTCCGCCCTCGACACCCTTGCCCGTCGGTCCGGCGACGTCCTCGGCCATGCCCGCCTGTTCTCGGCCATGGCGCGGACCCTCGGCGTGCCGACCCGCTTGTGCCAGGGGTTGATGGCCTATCGCGGCAGGGCGCAGTTCCACTGCTGGTCGGAAGCGTGGATAAACGGACGCTGGATTCCCATCGACACCACCGTGAGCCGGGTGGGCTTGCCTGCCGGGTACATCATGGCGGAACGGGGCGATGGACGGGGCGCGTTCCGCATCGACTTTGCCCATTTCCTCCGCAGTCCGACCCTCAGGCTGCGCTTGCTCTCGGCCGGCCGCGAGACGCCGAGCGGCCGCAACGTCGAGATGCGCATCGGCGACCGACGCACCTACGCCGTGGCCGAATACGACTGGATGGCCAATTTGTACTGGGGCTTTGCCCTGCGGCTGCCCGAAGGCTGGCGCGGCCAGTCGAAGTTGGATTCGGTGGAACTGACCAGTAACGACGGCGTCGGCAGCGTCAAGTGCGAGGCGCTGGAGGGAGATTTCCGCGCCGGA
>JAJPXZ010000178.1 GCA_021205245.1 Planctomycetaceae bacterium | reverse complement strand
ATCAACACCCTACCGGGCCGAAGCCGGAACCGCCTCGCGCACCCCAGCCAGCCCCCGTTCCTCAAACCCGTCACCGCCATGACCGCCCAGGGTAATCGCCGGTTTGGCGCTGCCGTGGAAGTCGCTGCCGCAGGTGATGAAGGCCCCAAGCCGTTCAACCTCGCCAATCCAAAACCGGGCCATCTCGGCGTTATGGTAACCGCAGAAGGCCTCGACCCCGCGCACGCCGGCGGCGATGATCGACGAGACGAGGTACTCTTTCCCGGCCAGGCTGCTGCCGGGGTGGGCAAGGACCGGCACGCCGCCGGTGGCGTTGACCAATTCCAGCGCCTCGGCCAGGGTGGGGTTGCCGTCATCGATATAGGCCGGCGCACCTTGGACGGTATAGTCCCAGCAAAAGCCGATCAGCGGATTGGCCGATTTTTCACCGCCCGGCCGGTACGGCGCGAGCGCCGGGTTGTCCCGATTGGCCTGGTGCGACAGGACCGATTCCGCCAGGGCGACGTTTGAAACGACCCCGTCCTTGGCGGTCGCCAGCAGCAGGTCAGGGTCGATGGCAAAGCCGAGCTTTTGCATCGCCTCCATGCGCTGGCTGTTCAGATTGGTCTTGCGGATGCGCGCGTCTTCCCACAGGCGGGCATAGCGGTCATCCTGGTGATCAATAAAGTACCCCAGGAGATGGACGTTGACGCCGTCGTGGGAGCAGTCGATTTCAATGCCGGGAATAACCTCGATGTCCAGCCCGATGGACGCATCCAGGGCGGGTCCGACGCCGCCGACCCGGTTGTGGTCGGTGATCGCCAGGTGGGTGATTCCGGTGCGGGCGGCGTGGCGGACGATGACAGCCGGGTCGACATCGCCGTCATGACTGTGGCTGGTGTGAATGTGCAGGTCTAAGGGACTCATACTATACGCCTCGTGATATAAGGGGGGGAAGCTGGAAGGTCCATGCCTTCGCCGCCGATCCCCGCGTGTGTGCCGGGTGTATCCCAAGGCTACTACCGGCAGCCATCCAGTTCAAGCAAAATGGCGAAATATTTCTCTTTATTCTGTCCATTTATGCGTCCAGGCCTTTGTTCTTCCGGAAAACGCGCGGTCCGGCCGACGGCAAGTCACTGTCGATAACCGGTCCGCCCGACAGCAGGGCGACGATGTGCCGCAGTCCCACGCGGATATCCTGCAACGAGTGTTGCACATCGGCGGTATCGCTCGCGTATTTCTCGATAATATCGATAAAGCGTTCGTCGAGTTGGCGAAAGCGGTCGCCGACCGCGAGGCGGCGTTTATCCTCTGCCTCGCGGTTATCCGCGTCCAATTTATCCCGTTTGGTCTCGCGGTGCAGCATATAGGCGAGGAACAGCCCAAGCGGCCCGTTGTCGAACAGGGACTTCCAGAAGATGGTAATTGTGTCGCCCACAGCCGCGTCCGGCCGCGCCTCGCCTCCGGCGGCGGCGCGGCAGACAACGGCAAACAGAAAAAGCACCCACAGCCAAAATCCACGCATGGCTTAATTCGCGCAGTAGCGGAAACCAAGCGTCCGGCACAGCCGCTCGTTTACCGCCGCGGGCAGACCGCCGGAGGCGTTGGCATAAATGAGTTCCAGCACCTGGCGGCGTTCCTCGCTGATGCTCGACAGTTCGCGCTTGTCCTGCCGGTGCTGTTCCGCCTCCTCCTCGTAGACTTCGAGGGTGGGCCTTACGCAGGCCCGGAGGAAATCGCGGTTCAGGCTGCCGTCCTGCGAACGCAACGTGCCGCAGGCATTGTCACCGGAGGCGATACTGTTGACCACCGCCTCGACGCGTTCCGCCATTTGGGCGGCGATAGGGGATTCGAATTGCATGATTGCTCCTTTTCAAAATGGTACATAGCGCGTTAGAACGTTTTCGAAAACCACAACCCCGCGTGCGGCCTGGACAATGCCTGGCGCGAGGCGGCCGGATTGTGTGGGGCGAGGTCGCGGGCGATAACGCCTCCCACCTCGCCAAGACGGAGGCTGAAGCCGGTGTTTGTGTCTTCCACCCACAATCCGCGCCGGTCTACCCCCGATTCGCCCGTCACATGCCGGAGGAGAGAGAGGGCGACAAATCGGGCAAGGGCGGCTGGGACGAATTGGCCAAGGCCAAAGGGCTGGCAGCCGTGCCCTCCCGCTTGAAGCGGCGGACAATCTCGTCCACCCACAGGGGGATGAGTTCCTTCGCCATCACCTTGAGGAGGTCGAAGCCTTCGGTCGCGGCATATTGTTTCGCATGGGCGATGGCCTGGCGCACCGCCTCCTCCCGCTCGGCCTCGGTCAATTTGCCGTCCGCCGACGACTGCTTGATCCCGCGGACATAGTGCTCGTACGTCTCGCGGACACCGGCGGCGAGACAAAGCAAGGCGCGCTCTTTGCGGCTCCCTTGCCATTTCAGCCACCCGACCAGCAGACCCACCCCGGTGGTGGTGACCCACAGCCACAGGCTCGCGACCCCGTCGGCGGCAAGGAATCGCCAAAACCAATGCGCCTCCGGTTCGGCGAAATCCCCCACCGTCACCGGCGGCACCTCGACCGCAACCGCCACGGCGGTCAGGGCCACGAAGAGACAAACCCACAGACACATACGTTTCATCATTGCTCCTTTCAATTGAGTTGGAATCGGCACACCCACCCAATCTAGCCGCGTTCACGCACTGCGGCGGGGAATCGACAAAAAAACTTCCCTTGCCCCATGCCGGGCAAATTCATAGAGTAGAAGCTTCAATTTCTCTCGTTTTTTCTGGTAGAGCCGGGAAAGGAGCGCCATGCTCGCACGAAAAATCGTCTTTGCGCTCGCCGCCGTCGTCCTCGCCGGAGCGGGTATGGCTGGCGAACCTGTCCCACAGGTGGAGTTACAGGCACTTGACCGCGCCATCTCCCGCGAACTCAACCAGAACGTTTTGGGGTCGCAGACCCTGGGCGATCTCCAGCGCCTCCGCCACCGCCTCGAGCGGCTGCAATCCACCGGCGGCGAGCGCCAGGCCGCGCTCGCGCCGATAGCCGTCGGCGACGATTCGATTTCGCAGACCCTGGCCCAGCTCGAAGCCGAAGCGGCGAACAACAACCGCTCCGCCCTCCGTTCCCTCGCCCTCTACCAGATGTTCCTGGGCAATCCCGAAACGGCATTGAATCACTGGGAACAATTGGGAGCCAACTCCGGCGGCGACACCGCCTACCAGATCCTCTCCGCCTACCTGAACCTCGCCCTGGGCGAATACAATTCCGCCCGCGCCCACCTGGACGACGCGGCCAGGCTTATGGACAGCCGCACGCAGCTCGTCCTGTCCGCCCCCCGTTTCTGCGACAACATCGCCGGCTACCGCCTCTATGTGGCGAGAGAGGAAAAGGAATTCCTGCCGGGCGAGGACACCCTCATCTATGTGGAAATCGACGGGGCCGAGTTCGCCACCCTCCCGGACGGCGACTCCGAATGCAGGCTGATGTTTGGGATGAAGCTGACCAATGACGCAGGCCGGGTGCTCTGGTCCGAGACCAATTACGGCGAGTACGCCCCGTTGTTCCAGGGTCCGATTCGCGATCTCCACACCGCTCTCACCTGGCGTATCCCCAACGACCTCGTCCCCGGCCTCTATACCCTGACGGTCGAGGCGGTCGAGGACGCGACCAAGCGCCGGGGCGAAAGCGCCACCAGTTTTACGGTTGCCCGGCGTGCCACAAACCCGGAGACCCGTCCCGGCACCAACACGCTCACGCCCGAGATGCGCAAAGCCATCCAGGGCGCGCAGCAGCAGTTCCCCGGCGCGGCGGTGCAGTTGCCGGCGCAAAACCCGGAATTTGAAAACAGGTTCAAATCCGACGAAGACTTACAAAAAGAATATCGCGACCTGATCCGTCGCTATGAACGCATGCAAGGAGGGGCAGAATAATGCACATCATTCCCGCCGTTGACATCAAGAACGGCAAGGCGGTCCGGCTTTTCCAGGGGGAAAAAGACCAGGAGACAGTGTACTCCGACTCCCCGGCCGACATGGCCCGGCGCTGGACCGATGCGGGCGCGACCTACCTGCATGTGGTCGACCTGGACGGCGCGTTTGACGGCGAGAGCGCGAACGAACCGCACATCAAGGATATCGTCGCGGCGGTCAAAGTCCCGGTCGAAGTCGGCGGCGGCATCCGCACGCTCGACAAGGCCAAACGCCTGGTCGACATGGGGGTCAGCCGCGTCATCGTCGGCACCCGCGCCCTCGAGTCGCGGAGCTTTGTCGACGAACTCATCGCCGCCCTGCCCGGCCACGTCAACATCGGCATCGACGCCCGCGACGGCAAGGTGGCGATCAAGGGCTGGACCGAGACGAGCGGCACCGACGCGACCGAATTCCTTGGCTCGTTCACCGGTTCCGGGGTAAGCGGTATTATTTATACCGACATCTCCCGAGACGGCGCACTGGTCGGCGTCAACGTCCCGGCCATGCAGGCCGCCTGTGCCGCGACCGACGTCCCCATCATCGCCAGCGGCGGCGTCACCTCGGCCGACGACATCCGCGCCCTCCGGGGCCTGCCCCTCTTCGGCATCATCGTCGGCAAGGCGCTCTATGAAGAACGCCTCACCCTCGCCGACGCGATGGAGGCGCTGGGGTAGTGCAGCCATTACACGCCAAGCCGGAAATCCTCGCCCCAGCCGGCGGACCAGAATCAGGCTATGCCGCCCTCCATTACGGGGCGGACGCTGTCTATTTGGGGTTGAAAAGTTTTTCCGCCCGCGCCGAGGCGGTGAATTTTTCCCCTGACGAACTCGCCCGCTTCGTCGCTTTCGCCCATTCGTTCACACCGGCCCGCAAGGTCTACCTCGCCCTCAACACCCTGGTCCGCGAGGACGAACTCGGCAACGCGGCCGAGAGCCTCTTCATCGCCGCCGAAGCGGGCGTGGACGCGGTCATTGTCCAGGACTTGGGCATAGCCAAACTGGTGCGCGACCGCTTCCCCGACATGGAAATGCACGCCTCCACCCAGATGGCGCTCCACAACCTGGCCGGCGTCCGGGAAGCCGCCCAGCTCGGCTTCAGCCGGGTGACGATGGCCCGCGAACTCACCCTGGACGAACTCCGCCAGGTCACGGCCGGGACCGATCTGGAGATCGAAGTCTTTATCCACGGCACCCTCTGCTATTCCTACAGCGGCTTGTGCCTGTTCTCGTCCATCGTCTCGGGCCGGAGCGGCAATCGCGGCCGCTGCGTCTATTCCTGCCGCGAAGCAGCCGATACACCCATCGGCCAGGCCCATCCGTTTTCACTTAAAGATATGGCCCTTGGCCCGCGCGTCCTCGAACTCGCCAAGGCCGGTGTCGCCAGCCTGAAAATTGAAGGCAGGAAAAAAAGCCCGCTCTACGTCGCCGCCACGGTCGACTATTACCGCCGCATCATCGACGGCACCCTCCGGCCCGACGACGTCGAGTCGGTCGAAGCGCGGCTGCAGACGATTTTCGCCAGGCCCTGGACGCAATTCTTCCTCGACTCCCGCCGCAACCCCGATGCCGCCGACCCCGAGGTCGTGGGCCACCGGGGCGCGCGCGTCGGCACAGTGGACGGCATCATCCCGTCGCCAAACGGCCCAGCCCTCCTCTTCCGGCCCGCCATGCCGGTCGAGCGCCACGACGGCCTGCAGGTCGACATCCCCGGCGTCTCCCGTCCCTACGGCTTCCCGGTGGACAACCTGTTTCAGGTCGCGGGCAAAGGGCGTCTCCGCCCCGTCTTCGCGGTCGAGGCGGGCGAGGCGACGGCGGTGTCGTTACCGGGCGACGCCCCGCCTCTCGCCAAGGGTTTGCCGGTCTACCAGTCGTCATCCCAATCGGTGAAACGGTCGTATCCGTATCCGCTCCCATCGGCGAGCGATACTTCATCAGCGCCGGTGCCGCTGGCGGTGACAGTCACCCTCGCCCCGACCGGCGACAACGACGGCGAAGCCGAGGTCCGCATCGAGGCCAGGGCCGCAGTCTCCGCCCTGTTCGCCCAGGTCAATCCGGCCCCGCTCCGCGAGTCGATTCGCGCCAGCATTCCCGCGTTTCCGGCCCGCGACGCCGGGGGTGCCGAAAAAGCGGCCCGCGCATCATTTGAACGTCTGGGAGGCAGCCGCTTTCACCTGGCTGAATGGCAGTTCGACAACCCGGCCACGCTCTACGCCAAGCCGGGCGACTGGAACCGCCTCCGCCGCGACCTTATCGAACGGCTGGAATCCCACTACACCGAGAGACGTCAGACCATTACCGCGTTCCTCTTCAACAGCGTCCTCCCGGACAAGCCGCCGCCCGCGCGGGCGCCGGGCAGCGAGGCGGCCTGGTCGCTCCGGCTCGATTCTCCTGCGCTGTTGTCCGAATTCGCCGAGGACGACCTGACCGGTATCGACGATATCGCCGTCACAATCGGCCCGAACGACAGCCCCGATTCCCTCTCCCGCCATCTCGGCGGGATGACCGACCGGGTCCGCCTCATCGTCCCGCCCATCCTCCGGGAGCGGGAGTGGCGTGCGTTCCAACCGGTCGCCGCCGCCCTGGTGGAGGCGGGATATCGCCGATGGCTGGTCGGCAATCTCGGCGCGCTGCCGCTGTTCCCGTCCCGGACCGGCCTCGACCTCGAGGCCGATTGGCCCCTCTATATGGTCAACACCATGGCGGCGCGGCAGTTGTTCGCCATGGGCATGACCGCCGCCACCGCGTCGCCCGAATGCGCCATGGCCGACGTCGCCGCCCTGCTCGCATCCCATGCCGACAGAGTAAACGTGATGGTTTATTCGGACCTACCATTATTTATCAGCGCCGCCTGCGCCCATGCCCACATCGGGCTGTGCCGGACCGAGGGCGGCCGCGCCTGCGGGAGCGACAAGGCCGGTTTATCCATCCACATGGAACGGAGCGGCGGCGTCACCATCTACCCCCAGGGGTGCGGCAGCGTGGTGGTGGGGGACACGCCGTACAGCCTTGTCCCGCATCTCGCCACGCTTAAGGAATTGGGAGCGCGGAGGTTATGCGTCGACCTGCGCTGGCGTCCCCACACCCCGTCCGAAGCCCGTTCCCTCTGGACCCGGGTGCGGCGCGGAGCCTTCACCGGCGGGACGGCTGCCAACTTCATCAGGGGTTAGGCGAAACGGGGTGCGGCATAATATCTCCATCAGACAAAAGGTTTTTCTTCCCACGCGGTACGATTTTCATATAATTTGAACGTGGGAAAAAATCCCTCGGTATTTTTTGGATCATTGGATTGAACCCGGCGCCCGACCCGCGCGCTTTGTTTTGTAGGTGACCTTCGTGTATTAGAATATTTGTATCGTCGGCAGCGTCACTATGGAGCAAAGAACATGCCGGATAATTCTGCGCCTGAT
>JAJPXZ010000040.1 GCA_021205245.1 Planctomycetaceae bacterium | reverse complement strand
AACGTACATAGATTACTTTCCTTTGGTTTTTCAAAGATACCCCACTCTTTTCAACGTTTTTTACACGGATAATCCGCCCCTACACGGCCAATAGCACTGTCTCTAAGTTTATTCACGTCTACACGGAGGGATTATGGTGTCTGTTCTAGATATCCCTCGTTCAGGGTCTTCTTTACACGCATTTCATCACCGATACGCCAAGGGCATCTCATCGGTGTATATGAATTTTTGGTCCACGCCGGGGAGTGCCCGGTCTCACGAAAAGGAGCGCCACATGGCAGAAAGCATCCAAAGAACTTTGAAGCGAATACGCCCGCCTCGGGTAAAAATCACCTACGACGTGGAAACAGGCGATTCCATCGTCAAGAAGGAACTCCCCTTCATCATGGGCATCATGGCCGACCTGTCGGGCAATCGAACGGTGGAAGGCGCCAACCCGCCTGCGCCGTACAAGGAGCGGGAATTCATCTTCATCGACAGGGACAACTTCAATGATCTCCTGAAGGACATCCGTCCCGGCGTCGCAATCGAACTCGCGCCCGACGTGAGTACAGCGGCCGACGAGGGCGAAGCGGCTGAGGGTGGAGATGGCGGTGAAGCCGAGCCTGTCAAAGCCAAGAAGGTGATGGTCTTTTTCGAAAACCTCGACGACTTTACACCCGACGCGCTGGTGGGAAGAATCCCCGAATTGCGCGTTCTTCTCGACTCCCGCAACAATCTCCAGGATCTTTCAGCCAAACTGGACGCCAACGACGACCTGGCCGAAAAGCTGATGGAGGTTTTCCAAAGCCCGGAGCAGATAGACGCCCTGCTGGCCGAGGTGGAAGCGTTGCAAAGAGGCCGCGACAGCGGAGATGACACAGCCACGGCTGGCGAGACCCTGGCTCCGCTCCTGGGCCTTTCGGTCAAATCTCCCGAGCAGGAAAAGTACATACTTGGCATGTTCAAGGAGGCACTTGAGAAGATCAAGTCCGGCGAACTCGATCCTACCAAAAACTTCGGCAACATCGTCCATACCCTGATCGAGAAGGTGGCGGAAATCGACCAGGCCATCTCCTGTCACGTGAACGCCATCCTCCACAATCCGGAATTGCAGGAACTTGAAGCCACGTGGCGCGGCGTGCACTATCTCGTGTCCAACACTGAAACAGGCGAATACCTGAAGCTCCGCATCTTCAATGCCACCTTCAAGGAAATGAAGGATGACCTGAACAAGGCCATTGAGTTCGACCAGAGCGCCCTGTTCAAAAAGGTATACGAAGAAGCCTACGGCACCCTCGGCGGTGAACCGTTTAGCGCCCTGCTTCATGTCCATGAATACGGCAGAACCGATGAACATGTACAGATGCTACGGAAATTGGCCGAAGTAGCCGCCGCCGCACACACGCCATTCCTCACCGCCGCCGCCCCATCTCTTTTCGACATGAATTCCTTCCTCGAACTTCCCAATCCCCGCGACCTGACCAAGATCTTTATGTCAGTGGAATGCATGCAGTGGCGCGAACTGCGGGCGCTCGAGGATTCCCGCTACCTCAATATCTGCCTGCCGCACATGTTGTTGCGTACCCCCTATGTGGAATCGGATGTCGAAACCTTCGCCTATAAGGAAAACGTCGGCGCGCCCGATCACGATAAGTACCTGTGGGGCAATGCCGCCTTCGCCATGGCCCGCTGCATCACCAACGCTTTCGCCCTGTATAAGTGGACAGCAGCCATTCGCGGCGTCGAAGGGGGCGGCTTGCTCGAGAACCTTCCGGTCCATCTCTACAGGCGCTCCACTGGCGATACGGTGGCGAAGATTCCAACCGAAGTCGCCATCACCGACCGCAGGGAAAAGGAGCTTTCGGATCTGGGCTTCCTCGCCCTTACCCACTGCCTCAATTCGAGCACGGCGGCCTTCTTCGGCGGCCAGAGCCTGCATCGTCCGCCGGTGTATATGGACGACTTCGCCAACGACACCGCTAAACTGTCGGCGCGGCTTCCGTATCTCCTGAACGCTTCCCGCTTCGCCCATTACATCAAGGCAATCATGCGCGACAAGGTCGGTTCCTTCGCCAGCGTCGACAGCGTCTCGAAATATCTGAATAACTGGATCAGCAATTACGTCCTGCTGTCGGATATTGCCAACCAGGAGACAAAGGCTTCATATCCACTGCGCGAAGCCAGAGTGGATGTGGCCGAGGTTCCCGGCAGCCCCGGTGCCTTTAAGGCGGTCATCTATCTCCGCCCGCATTTTCAAATGGAAGAACTGGACGCAAGTATCCGCCTGGTTGCCAGCTTGCCGCCACCTGCGGCGTAACCGACAAGCCATTTTTTAAGAGGAGTTATGCATGGCGACAAATATGTACCTCAAACTCGGTGATTTAAAAGGCGAGTGCCAGGTCACCGAGTTCAAAGACCAGATTGAAGTCCATTCGTTTTCATACAACTGTTCGCAATCGTTGTCCCCGGTGCGCAGTTCCGGTATGCACACCCAGGGCCGCGCCAACCATGGGCTGTTTCACTTCACCAAGCTTTTCGACTCGTCATCGCCACTGATTTGCCAGACCATGTGGAACGGTACGACCATCAACACGGATTGCATCTTCACCATCGCGGCCAAACATGGTCAGGACGACACGACCATTCAGTACCTGCAGATCACCATGAACAACGTGGTTGTCGCCTCCTATTCCGTCAACGGCGGCGGTGATGTTCCCTATGAAGAAGTCGCCCTCAACTTCGGCAAAATCAAGATCGCCTACCTTCAGCAGAAAGAGGAAGACGGCACCGCCGGCGGCACCATTGCGGCGATACACGACCTTATCGCCGAGGTTAGCAAGGGCGAATAAGGATGACAAACCCCGTCAACACCGACGCGGCTTTCCCCCGCCCCCTCCTCGACCGGCTGATGCTGGGCGAGGAGGGGCGGGAATCGTCCGCCCGCGTCTCTCATCGGGAGTATTTAGAAATCATCCGTCGCGATCTCGAGCTGTTACTGGACAGCCGCTCCCGTCTTACCATGCGGGAGGTCACGGAAGCGGCGGATCCGCTTTCCGTCAGCGAATACGGGCTGCCCGACTTCACCCATCTCAGCGTTCAGTCCAATGACGACCTTCGCCTTTTGGCAAAGGCAGTCAAGCGGGTTATTGCCTCATTCGAGTCGCGTCTTTTGGACGTCGAGGTTCACGCCTCGGTCCAAGGAAATTCCACCGTAGGCCTCGTTGTCACGGCCAGACTGGCCGCGCGCGGCGACGAGGATTTCACCATGCAACATACGCTCGCCATAGGCGGGTGATACGGGAGAGGAAATGGCAATCGACAATCTGCGTTCGTTCTACCAGGACGAATTGCGCGCCCTTCGGGAAGACGCGGCCAAATTCGCCGCCACCTATCCGAAGATCGCACCGATGCTCGGCCTTGCCGCCGGCGAGACCGCCGATCCGATGGCGGAGCGCCTTATCGAATCCATGGCCTGGCTCGCTGCGCGTATTCGTCGGGACTCCGAGGAGTTGCTGCCCCTTGCGGCACAGCACATCCTCGGTAACCTGTATCCAAATTTCATCAATCCCATTCCATCCGTTTCCCTGGCGCAATTGACGCCTGATTCCGGTATGGCGGGTTCTTTCCCTGACGGCGTCGACATACCCGTTCAAACCGAATTCACCTGTCAAAGCCGCATCGACGGCACCACCCTGCACTGGCGCACCGGCTGGCCGATGCGTCTCCATCATATGGCCGTGGAAGAAATCGAAATCCTCACCCAGCCACCGGTCGGTCTCACCCCCCGCAGTCCCGACGCCACAGTATTTCTGCGGCTCAGGCTTAGTCCTCCGTTGGGGATGCACAGCATTCGCCTGTTCCTGAGTGGCGACTCCTACCGAACCTATCCACTGCACGAAGGCGTATTCTTGAATCTGGACGACGTATTCGTTTCCTCGCGTAATGGCGGATACGTGGCGTTGGGCCGGAACGCCCTGCGCCCGGGCGGACTCGAGGGCGAGTCGGTGCTTCCATCAGGCGAATTCGCCCTGCCCGGCTATCAGATATTACAGGAGTTTTTTGTCTGCCCGGAGCGGTTTCTCTTTTGGGATATAGGACCATTCCACAGCCACGATCCGGAGCGGGAGTTGGAGGTGATAATCGCCCTTCGTCAACATCCGGGGAAGGATATCGAATTACGCCCGGCATTGTTCGCCACCAACGTGGTGCCGGTGGTCAACCTGTTTGAAAAATTGGCCGAACCCATTTATGTCGATCACCGCAGCCATTGCCATAAGCTGGTCCCGGATCAGCGCCGCCGGGACGCCTGCGAGGTGCATAGCATTCTCTCAATCGAAGCGCTGACGCCTGGCGGAGCGCCCCGCCCCATTTCCCCCTACTTCGCCATGACCGGCGAAGGAATCCGCGATGATGGATTGTATTGGTATGGCCGCCGCCGCTGCGACATAGGCGACGCAGGCACGTATCTCGACATGTATTTCAAAGACCCGTCCACCCGCATCGGCGAAAGCCGCCCCTTCACGGCTTTGGCCCGGGTCTTGTGCACCAACCGGGGACGGGCCTCCGGGCTGGGGGCGTCGGCCGCACTCGTCCACAACACCGACCTCCCCATCGCCGAGACCCGGCTTGTCCGTCCGCCCACACCCCAGCATCGACCGCCGATGGTAGGGGACGAATTGTGCAAGCTGGTGTCGGGGATCAGTCTGCATCCGGCGTCCCTGTCGGGGACAAACGGCATGACAGCCCTGAAGCAATTACTTCGGCTGTATTCGCCCCCCGGCGACGCCGTTGCGGACAGACAGATCAACGGCCTGGTCAACCTCGAAGCATATGGGGATGTCGAATTTCTCCGGCCCACCCGGCAATTGCCGTTGGGCGGCGTGGCCCAGGGGACCGAGTTCCGGGTCCAGGTTCGCCGCGACGCTTTTCGGGGCAGCTCGGTCTATGTCTTCGGATCGGTCCTTGATATCTTCCTTGGCCTTAACGCCGACATCAATAGCTTCACCAGGTTGAAGCTGCACACCACCGAGCACCGCAAGGCCATTTATGCGTGGCCGGCGCGAAGCGGCTTACGGGCGGTATAAAAAACCAGGGGCAATCTATGGGTGCGGTACAACAGGATTTTCACGGCCAGCCGTGGCTCTACGACATATGGCAGGCGTTCATCCTCCTTGACGAGGAGGAAGGCGACTCCCGCTATGGCATTCCTGCATCTCTGGATTTTCCGCCAACAGAAGTGGACGCCCTTGAAGTAGGCCCCACTCCCGAAGAGGGCGCAGGCGTACTCAAGCGGCTCAGCATCAATTTGCCCGGGCTGCTTGGCCCGGTTGGCCCCGGCCCGGTACATCTGGCCGAAGCCGTCATCAGGCAGACGCGCCTGGGCAATAGCGCGCTCCAGGATTTTATCGACATTTTCCACAACCACTTTCTCCGTCTCTGGCGCGCGCAGGCAATGGCGCTGTGCCCAGAACTGGGTCCGGCGCGGCAGGAGCGGCGGGACGACATCGGTACGGTATGGCTGCTGTCAGTCGCTGGGATGTTGACGGCTGGCCTGCGGAAAAACCCCATCGACGTCCCGTCCCGGGCGCTGCATCCGCGTCCGGCGGTGACAATTCCCGATGCCGCCTTCTTTCTCCACGCCAGCCTGTGGCGGGTGTTCCCGCATAGCAGCGAAGGATTCAAGCGATTGGTCCGTTCTTGCCTCGGTTTGGAAGTCGAACTGGACCAGTTCGCCGGTACCTGGGTGGAAATTCCACCGCGCCGCCGCTGCCGTCTGGGAGGCGATGCGGAGTGGCGTCGCCTGGGTCAGACGGCGCTGATTGGGTCGCGGGCATTCCACGATGCCGCCGGCGTGCGTATCCGCCCGGTCGTCGCCGACCAATTCGACGCATTCCACGATCCGCAGGTTAGGGACATGCTTTCGGCGTTATTCCGAGGATTTGCAGGCACCGACCTCCGTATGGAACTGGTCACGCCGAAGCTGGCGAAGCGTGCGACTCGAAAAGCCGCCACAATCGAGGCGCTTATTCCACTACCAAGTGCATAGTAATGGTCGAGAGGATCATATGGAAAAGTCATCCGCATATCTGCGCGAGAGCATATCCGAACCGTATTATCTCGAAGTCGTCTACCACGACGACGGCGACACCTATGCGACCGAGCCGCCTCTGGACACCGATGTCGGTTTGGCAGATTTCGGCGTTTTCGAGGCGGGCCTGGTACGCCGGGGCATGGTGACCCGGGTGCGGCGGGAGCGTTCGACAATTCGATCAACCCGTTATTCGCTGGAACTGCGACCGTGGCTCTGGTACCTAACCCAGGATCTCGGTTGCCGTGTTTTCCAGATGAAGTCCATCCCTGATATAGTCGCCGCAGTCTGCAAGGAGGCGGGCTTTGCCAATATCAAACGGGAATTGACCAAGGAATATCCCGACGTCGAGTATCGAGTTCAGTACAACGAATCCTCCTATAGCTTTATTATGCGTCTCCTCGGGGAAGCGGGGATTTTCTATCGCTTCAGCCACGACGGCCAGCGTCATTATCTGGTCTTGCAGGACGCCCACGAAGACACCACCACCGCCCCGGCCCTGTCGTGGCTGGGCGACAATTTCCCCCAGACGCCCGAAGACTCGGTGTGGAATTGCATGCTAGCCACCACATCCGTAACCAAGGCGGTGGAATTTGACGCCTACAATTTTCTCACCCCAAAGACGAGCCTCTCGTCCACAGCGGGCGAAGGTTCACCCAATCATCACCGTTACGGGACCGGCCATGCAGATACCGCCGGAGGCCAAACCGTGGCGACCAGGCAATTGGGTGCACTCGACCGTGACACGCTGGTTTTGACCGGCAGCACAGCATCGTTATCCTTGGCGGCAGGCGAAGCCTTCAGTATAGAAAATTGCCCCGACAGCGATATCAACGGCACCTGGATCGTCATCGAACTGAATGTGCAATTGGAAGAAGACAACACCATCGCCGCTTCGTTCGCGGCTGTGCCGCTGGGCACTACCTGCGCTCCGCCCTTGCCGGAATCCCGGGTCATCCCCGGCCCTCTCACAGGCATCGTGTGTGGCAAGAGCGGGGAAGAGATATGGACCGACGAACACGGCCGGGTCAAGGTGCGCCCGCATTGGGACCGTGTCACCGAGGCGGACGAGACAGCCTCGTGCTGGATGCGGGTTGCCCAGCCGTGGGCTGGTGCGGGTTTTGGCGCGTTCTTTCTGCCCCGGATCGGGGACGAAGTTTTGATCAGTTTTATCGCCGGCAATCCGGATCGCCCTCTGGTCACCGGCAGCCTTTACAACGCAACCAACACCCCGCCATGGAAGCTTCCGGACAATAATCACACATGCGGTGTCCTGACC
>JAJPXZ010000012.1:25140-37036 GCA_021205245.1 Planctomycetaceae bacterium | reverse complement strand
GTTTTTGGCTTTTGTCGCGCTTGTGATTCCCCTTTCATAGTGGTATGGTAAGGGTGTTCACGCGCTGGTGTAATGCCGTGCTAAAAAAAAGCAGTCCCCGCCTCAGGGCGGGGACTGCCGTAATTTCCAACCATGTGAATGGCTATTTGCAGAGGTTGTACGTCTCTTCCGCGATAAAACCTTCTTCGTCGGTGGGGATGACCAGGACCTTGATCTTGGACCCGTCGGGGGAGATGTCCCCTTCCTTACCGCGCAGCATGGATTTGTTCTTTTCGGTATCGACCAGCACGCCGAAGTTTTCCATATTGCTCAGGCATTCGGCTCTGACGTCGTCGCCGTTTTCGCCAATGCCGCCCATAAAGCAGATGGCGTCGACCCGGCCGAGAATGGCCATATACGCGCCGACATAGTGCTTGACCCGATAGCAGAACATGTCGATAGCCAGCTTGGACCGGGAATCAGGCCCGTTTTTGGCCGCGTCGCTGCCGAGATCGCGCATGTCGTTCGACACGCCGCTGATGCCGAGCAGGCCCGACTTCTTGTTCATCATCTTGTCGATCTCGGCCACCTTGTTGGCGTATTCCGGTTTCGACAACAGGTAGGGGATGATGGCCGGGTCGATATCGCCGCAGCGGGTCCCCATCATCAGGCCGGCGAGGGGGGTGAAGCCCATCGTCGTGTCGACCGACTTGCCGCCGCGCACCGCCGCCATGGAACAGCCGTTGCCGAGGTGGCAGGTGACGAGGTTGACCTGCTCCACCGGCTTGCCGAGCATGGCGGCGGCGCGGTGGGTGATATAGGCGTGGCTGGTGCCGTGGAAGCCGTACTTACGGATGCGATATTTCTCGTACGCTTCGTAGGGGAGCGGATAGAGATAGGCGGCGCGGGGCAGCGTCTGGTGGAATGCGGTGTCGAAGACGGCCACCATCGGCACGCCCGGCAGGGCGGCGCGGCATTCGTTGATGCCGATAAGGTTGGGCGGATTGTGCAAGGGAGCCAGGTCCGAGCATTCCTCGATGCAGGTCAGGACGTCCTGATCGATACGCATCGCGTCGGAGTAGCTTTCGCCGCCGTGGACGACCCGGTGGCCGACGGCCGAGATCTCCTTGACGTTGGAGAGAACGCCCATTTCCGGGCTGGTGAGGCAGGACAGGATGAGTTCGATGCCGACTTTGTGGTTGGGGATGCCCTGGCTCAGTTCGAACTTTTCATCGCCCCGGCGGTGCGTCAGCATGCTGCCGCTTTCCCCCACCTTTTCCGCCAGGCCCTTGGCCATGACTTTTTTCTCGGGCATTTCATATAGTTGATATTTGATTGACGACGACCCGCAATTGACGACCAAAACGATCATGCTCAACCCTCTCTCCTAAGAAACGACAAATAGACTACAATATGCTATACAAATTCGGCAAAAATTTATGCGGTGTGGCGGCTGGAAACGGCCGCAGAAAATGAGTCTGTCCAGAATGACGCGCAAAACGTTACTATAGGCCTCTGGAGGGAATGGTGCAAATAAAATGTTCGGTTGGCTGAAAAAAATACACGTTTTCGGAGCACCCCCCGCCAGACACCTGAACGCCGGGGCGGATTCGCACCGATTCCAACAATGGCAAGGGGATTGCATCATTTCTTCAATACCGACCCGATACTCGCGGCTCTTCATCGGGAGGCAAAAATGGGCTGTCGGGGAAGACGCCGTCTTTATGGGAGTGTAATCATCCGTACGGGTGACAATGATAAGTAGAGGAGGACGCCTCGCCATGGCGTAGTGAAAGAGGAGGGTTGACCATGTCAGCGATAAACCCGATCATCCCGATTCCAGTCCCCAACATTGCCGCCGAAGATGCGGCCCGGCCGCACGATCCCGACGCCCCCGTCAATGCCGTGAGCGCGACCGGCCCGGCCCGCGCGGTGGAGTCGGAGGAAAACCGTCCGCCAAGCGAATACCAAAACGCACCCGACGCCTACGATCTGTCCCGGGCGGCGCGGGCGATGGCTGAAACGTCGCGGCCGCAGGAAGACGCCGAGCGCGAAGCCGACCCCCTCGATGCCGTTCGTATCCGCGACAACCGCAGTATCCGCGAGTTGATGCAGACCTTCCAGAACTATAACAACTCGGCGGCGGTCAGCCGTTTTGTCAGCCATCTCGATGGCTTTATCCGCTATGGCGCGCCCTATACCGATTCGGGCGAACCGAGCGTGATTGCCAATCTGCGCGCTCAGGAGAACGCCGTCTACACCTCGCTCGGCCTATCACGGAACGCCTCACGCAATCTCGAGGTGCGGGAAAGCGTCGCCCAGGCGATCGACCGGTGGTTTGCCGGCAGCGGCGTGTTCAGCCCCGAGATGCTCCGTTATTCATCCGTCGACGGATTCCGTTTCGTCCCCTTGTCGACCCCGGCCCGAGCCACCACCCGGGCGGCGGAAGTCCTCTCCACCTACGACCGGAACCGCATCGCCGCCTACCTTCGCGAAATGGCCTTGCTGACGCCGCAGGATTTCATGTTCTACGATCCCACCGGCCTGGGTGCTCTCGGCCTTGACGATCGCCGCACCTTCCTGGCCCAGGTGGACGAACTCCTCCGCCAGCAACGCATCGATGCCCGCGCGGCGGAACTTCGCTACATCGCCGATGAGGAGGAACGGATCCGTGTTGAAACGTTGGAAGACGACGACCGCATCCAGACCCGGCTCGACGAGCTGCGCGATGAAATCAACACCTACTATGGCCAGCTTCGCTATATGGTCCACCAATACAAGGCTGGAATCATCAGTGAAGCGCTTGCCTGATTCGCAGCATCATTATCGATAGAGTCTGTCCGAAAATATTCGACCAACGCCTGTCAGCGTTGGTCGAATAACAAACGCTATACGGAATAATGGTATACGTCACATCCTTGTCCACCGATGTCAACTCCTCCCGGAAAGGTGAGTTTCATTAATGGAATTGTCATTGTAAAACATTGATTTTAGCGTAGTTTTACGTGATTATTCCACTGCTCACTGTCCTGCTGGAGGAAGCCCATGAGTCTCGTTAATAAAATTTTCGCAGCGTTCATCCTTATGGCGTTTATCGCCATTGGCTCCGGCGTTATGGGCTGGAGTACGGTTAAACGGATTGATAATACCGTTATGCGCATTGTCGAATTTGAGCTTATAGCCGAAGCTCGCCTCGCCGAGTTGAAACAGGAGGTGCAGGATCTGACCGTGGCGCAGCGGACGCTCCTGAATACCGAACTGGACAGTACTGCACGAGATATCCAGCATGCCGACCTCGCCCAGGGTAAAGCCAATATACAGGCCACTGTCGACGCTATCGATGCCATGTTCCGGGACGGCACGGCCAAGGTGTCGGGCTGGGACCGGGTTGGAACGCAGTGGAACACTGTTCGCGCCATTATTACTAACTGCATGGGCGCTGTGGACGAAAACGAGGCAAAGCTCCGCGACTACCGTTCCAGCACCATCCTCGACCCCGACGCCCTTCTGGTAGAGTGCGAGCGCTTCCGTGGCGATCATTTTCAAATGGTGGGTCTGCTGGGCGAGATGCTGGCGAAAGAGGTACCCATCGGACCCGACCTGTCGGCCAACCCGGACGAATGCGCCTTTGGCCAATGGCGCAAGCGCCTTTTGTCGGGCGGAGAACCTTATAGCGGCAATGCGCAGCTTCGCCGGGCGGTTGAAGCCATGGAGGCGCCGCACAAGGAATTCCACCAGAGCGCCGCCCACGTCCAGGCGCTGATCAAGGAAGGCTATGAAAACCATCCCGATGTGGTGGACGACCGCTTTGTCGACCATGTCACGGCGGCGCGCGAGGTCTTTTCCTCCTTCGCCTTGATAATCGAGGAGGTGGAGCGGGCGCGGGGCCTGTATCGCGTCGCCGCCGACCACACCATGGGACCGATGCTGGACCTGCGGGACCGCACGTTTGCCGCCGTCAACGATCTCGTCGAGGCCAACAAGCATAACCTTTCCGCCAATACCGCCGCCGCCAGCGCCGAAGGTGACGCGGGGGTGCGGCGGATGCAATTGTTGTCGCTGGCCGCAATGGGTATCGCCCTGCTTGTGATGGGCGGACTCTACCTCACCGTTCGGCGCGAGTTGTCCGGCCCGCTGACCGAGGTCATCAACTCGCTCGCCTCGGACGCGGCCGAGTTGACCCACGAGGCTAATACGGTGGCGTCGAGTTCATCCGCCCTGTCGGAGGGGTCGAACAGCCAGATGGAGTCGTTGGAATCGACCTCGGCGGCTATTGAGGAAATCACCGCCATGACCCGCCGCAACAAGGACAGCGCCCAGGAGGCCAATACCTCCATGCAGTCGAGCGCCAGGGAGATTCGCGAATCGTCGGAAGCGGTGGGGCGGATGTCGGAGGCGATGGCGGATATCAAGGAATCGTCGCAGCAGATTTCCCACATTCTCCGCACCATCGAGGAAATCGCTTTCCAAACCAATCTGCTGGCCCTGAACGCTGCGGTCGAGGCGGCGCGGGCGGGTGAAGCCGGCAAGGGCTTTGCCGTGGTCGCGGACGAGGTCCGTAGCCTCGCCGGCCGTTCGGCCCAGGCGGTCAAGGACACTTCCGAACTCATCAACGGCACGGTGGAACGCATCAACCACGGCGCTGTCATCACCCAGGACATCGAGGAACGCTTCCGCCGTATTGAGGAATCCGCCGGACAAATCACCAAGATGATTGAGGCGATTGACACCGCGACCGGCGAGCAGACCATCGGCATGGAACAGATAAACCAGTCGGTGGCGACGATCGATCAGGTCAATCAGGAGAACGCCCAGCACGCCCAGGTCAACGCCCAGGCCAGCATCAACCTGAACGAGCAGTCCGGCAACCTCAACCAGCAGATCGACCGGCTGGGCCGCGTGCTGAAAACCATCACCGGCGCTCGTGGCATCAAGCGGATTGAGGTTCGCCGGCCAAGCGAACCGGCGTTGGTCAAGGCGAGGGTGGTGGAGATTCCACGGTTGATGGTGCGTAATTCGAAATGATTTTGACGCCCGTTACCGTTACCGGTCCTGGTAACGGCAACGGGCGCAGTATGCGCTAATTTTTCGGTATGATTCTGGTGTGTTGCTGATGACCTTCCGGCTCCTCCAGAATCGAGAGCGCCAAGAGGATGCCCACAACCGCCCCCGCGCCTTCAGGCAAGCCGTCTGTCCAGAAACCGGCCAGCGCCAACGCCGCCACCGATCCGAGCACGCCGCCGTGCCACAGGCAGCGCCTGCCGAAACGACCCATGCTGCGGGCGGCGAGTTCGGCCAGCAGAACCATCCACATGCCGAGGCCGACCAGTCCCGACCCTCCCAGCAAGGCCGCGTACCAGGGCGAGCACAGGTAGGTGTCGGTGGGCGAGTGGCCGTCGCCGATACAAAACGTTTCCGGACCGGAACCGAAAAAGGGCCTGACCCCGAAGGTGTTGAGGGCGCGGGTATAGGCAGGGCCTCCCATCGACGCCGAGGCGGTGATGAGGCTGCGTTTGTCAGCGTCCTGGGCGGCCCGGTTCTCGCCGTTATAGCCAAATATGAGCAGCCCCAGGAATATCCCCAAAATCCAGGCATGGCTGCGCCACGCCGCCCACGCCACCAATAATCCGGCCGATGCGGCGACCAGCCCCATCCAGGTGTAGCAGGCGCTGAGGACCAGGGCGGGGAGAAGAAAAGTGGTAAGCATGATGACGAAGGCGCGGTTTTTGCCCAGATGATCGCCGCCCCGCCACGCGGCAATAAGGGGGAGGACAAGCGCGGCCATCAGGCCAAAGTCATGCTGGTTGGCGAGAAAGCCGCCAATCCGCAGCAGCCCCGTATCCGCCTGTCCCAGGCCGCTCAGCCGTCCCATGATAAAAATGGCGACGGCGTTGACCGCCAGTCCCGCCGCCAGCGCCCACATCAGCCTGTCGCGCCACACCCGCATGGTCAGGAGCGGGAGAAATGCCATGGCGGGGAAGATCAGGTGGACCAGCCACGACAGGAACATGTCACCCGAGGCGGGGCTGACGCCGCTGTTGAGGATGGCGAGGCCGATCGCGGCCAGCCACAGCACCGCCGGGACAATAGCCGCTATCCACAGCGGCAGCAGGGTTTTTTCCTTGATGCGGCTGAGGGAGAGAAATCCCATGGTGAGGGACGCCACCCCGAGCGGCAGCAGCAGCCATTCGCCCAGCGACAAGAGCGGGAAAAACCACACCCCCGTCGGCGTCTCCAGCCGCACCGCCATCAGGAGGAACATGGCGGAGACGCCGATCCAGCCGAACCAGTCCGGCGGCGTGAGTTTGGCCAGGGTGAGCCGTTGTGAACGGCCCGGAACCCGTTTTTCGCTGGCATTCATGGTTGTCTCCCCCATTGATGCGGTATCGCCCCGAGGCGGTTTCAATCAATTGGCGCGGCGCGCCGGAGCAGCCAGGCCGGTGCCGCCAACAGCGCTATGACGACGATGGCAGCTATTTCGTCGCGGCCCGGAACCGGTACGCTCCAGCCCTGGTACAATTCCCGAAGCCGGTAGTCGCCTAGGCTGGCGACAGCCCCCGCGTTCAAAAGCGCTCCACCGCGATAGGCCGCGCCGATAAACCGGCCGAGATCGCGGCGGGTACGGTAGACCAGCACGGGGATCAATTTGGTCAGGGTGGACAGGGACAATAACCCGAGGATGACCCAGGACAGCCAGCGCCACGGCATTATCCAGGCAAGGACGAGGGGGATGACGACGAGCGCGCCCCCGGCGACCCAGGCGACCAGGCCGTCTATGGCGTCGTCCCTGGCTTCGAGAAGCCGGGAGGCGGTCTCGCTCGCGAGTTCGTCCGCTATGGGGGCGGCTCGCGGCTTGGCCGAGTCGCGCACCTGCGACAGGACGGCGGCGACGATCATGTAAAAGGTGAAAAACGCGGCGGGAATGCGCGTCTCGCCGATATAGAGCATCTCCGCGAAGGACGGGTGGGCGGTCATGCCGATGACGAACAGCAGGCCGAATTCCAACCCTTTCAGGAGCGGTGACACCACCTCAACCTTGCGGAACAGGGCCGAACGCACCAGAAACAGTATGATCAACGCGCCCGCGGCCCGGAACGAGTTGTAGCCGCCGGTCATGGCGCACATCAGTCCGGCCATGGTGGTGAAGACCGCCACCAGGTAGGACGCGGTGGTGGAGACGGTGCCGGCCGGGAGGTCGCCGTAGACGTCCTCGTTTTCGGCAGCGGCTGTGAAAATATTGCGCCAGGCTGAATCGGCCATGCCCAGGAGGGCTCCGGCCGCCAGCAAGTAGGGCACGACCAGCAGGTTGCCGGCCGTGTAGGCATAAAAGCGTATCAGGCAATAGCCGGCCAGGACCGCCGACATGGCGAGAAACGCCCTGGACGGGTTGAGCAGGGCCAAAAGGGACAAGCGTTCTCCTGCTGAGGGTTCGCGATGGTTGACATGATACTACTATAAGGATTTATGGCAAGAAAAAGCGGCGGCGATCCCTCCCGGACGTCCCGGTTCGGGCCATAGTTCTTGCGTCACCAGTGTATATTCATACGATTAAAATTGTTTACCCCTCCCTGCCGCGCCGGAATCGTTTTCGGCAGCGTGCCGGGACGAGTTGTGGGAGAGTGAATGGCAGAGGCGGAAGCGGACTCCACCGGCCAAAATCCCGAACCAGCCGACAACGATGCGGCTGGCCGCGTCGACACGGGGGACTTCGCCGCCCTGGCGGAGGCCGAGGAGGCTGCCGCACAGGTCGCGGCGGAAGAAGCCGAGGCCCCGCCCGAGGCTGCGGCCGAGCCGCCTCCCGAGGAGGTCGAGCCGCCGCCCGCGCCCAAGGGTCCGAGCTTTGTCATCAAGGTGCTCCGTTGGCTTATTCGTTTCCACCCCCTGCTATTCCTGGGTGGGGCGTTGGCCATGGCCGGGTATGCCTGGTGGGTCTATCCTGAACCCGAATCGCGACAGGTGCCGCCGGCGGAGTCGTTTTATTACGACGGCCTCGACCGCATCTACCGGGTCATCAACCCCGACCTGCCCCTCGTCGCCGACAGCCCGGCGGACGAGGCGCTGGCTGCCAGGAACGCTTTCCTCAACCTGTTTGTTTTTCACCGGGACACCCTGCGGGAATATCCGCAATTCGTCAATCCCCACCTGCTCCTGGCCGAGGCCAACCGAATCCTGGCCGAGTTCAACCCGGCCATGGCGAATCGCTATTGGGCCGATGCCCAGGCCGCCTACGGCGATGCCGCCGCCTGGGAGGGAAGGGACGACGATCCCGCGCGCATGGCCGCGTATATCAATTGGAACTTCCTCGGGGGCGTCGCCGATCCGGCCTCAATCGATCCGACCGACGACGAGGTGGTGCTCCGGCGAAACCGCCGCAACGAGTACATCGCCTATCGGCAAGCGGAGGCGGATGTCAACCTCGGCCGCCCCGAAACCGCCAGGCAGGTATTGGAAGACTTGCGCCGGGCCGAGGACAGCCGCCGCCGCGAGGAATTGCGTCTTTCCGCCCAGGAGGAATCGGTCGGCGGCGACGTCCCCCGCCGCGCCTTCGAGCTGGGACCGGACGAGTACCGCGATCTGGACCTGCTGCTCGCCCGGACCTACGACGGACTGGGGCAGGCCGCCAATGCGCGCACCTGGTATCTCCGCTATCTCGCCGCCGTGCCGGGCGGCCGTAACCATGCCTTTGTCGTCGAGCGGCTGGCGGATATCGCCTACGCGGACGGCGAAGTCTACCGCCGGGTCAACGCCGAGCAGGCGGCGGCCAACTACCAGGCGGCTGCTAACTACTACACCGATCTCATGAATTCCCCCTCGGCCACTCGCCGCCAAATCGACGCTGCCATCCTCGGTTTGGCCAGGACCAATTCGCGCCTGGCGTCGTTGGTGCCTGAAGGCGAATTGGCGGGGGTGGACGAACTGGGCGAAGCGGGTCGGACCCTGCGGAGCTGGTTGGAGGACTTTTCCGGCCAGCCCCTGCCGCGGCGCACCCTCAGCCTGCCGATGGCGGTGGGCGAGACCTTGTCGAAGCCGGAGAACATCCTCCCCGGCGGCAATATCCTGCCCGGGGTGGTGGGGGGCAGTTTGTCCGCCATGGCCGGCGGCGGCATGGCGACGCCGCACGAACAGCGCCGCCTCTACCTGACCGAGGCGCTCCAGAATTACGACCGTATCGCTGTGCAAAGGCGCGGCAGCGAGGAAGGCGAACGCGCCGCCGTCGCCGCCGCCCGGGAGAGCTGGAACCTTGGCCTCAAGGAAGAGACGGAGTCGCGGCTGGAACGCATGATCGACGACCTCTCCAGCCCCGACCTGATCCTGGCGGCACGTTTGGGCCTTGCCAAGGTGGCTTTGGACCGGGGCGAGCTGCGCCGGGCGCATATGCTTATCCTGGGCGGCTATGCCCACCCCATGCCGCTGTGGTTTACCGAGACCGACGCCGATTGGCAAAAGCTGGCGGTTCTCTTGGGCAATGCCGCCAACCGCGAGCCGCGCGGCGTCTGGCACCGGTTGTGGGAAGTGCTGCCGGAGGAGGGGAGGGAGATCGTCAATTACGCCGCCAGCGGCCGCCGTCTGGACGACGTCTATATCTCCCGTTTGCTCAGGGCCTTGAACGCGGTCCTGCGTCGGCCCGATTTCTATGTTCCCGAGGACTTCCCCCCCAACGACCGCAACCCCTATCTCACCTATATCCTTAATCGCAACCCCGAACTCCTCACCGAAGAGGACGTGGTGTGGCGGAACCGCCTGCTCCTCGAGGAAGCGTGGCCCTACGACCTGGCTCGGCGTGCCGCCCGGGACAACGTCGGCTTCGAACCCTTCCCGCCCGGGCGGGGCCTGACGCCGGGGGGCCTGGTGGATCCGGCCGAGGTGCGGGATGTCCTGGTCGCCATTGCCGCCGGCTGGTCGGCCGCCGGACACGCGTCGCCGGATCTGCCCGAACGGCTTCGCATGATTACGGAAAGCAACGTCGCCTACAACGCCGCGCTGGACAATTACGGCGGCGATCCCGGCGAAATCCTTTACGAACTCGCCCACAACGACGAGACGCTTGCCGAGATTCGCGAGATTCAGGGGGATCACCTCGAGGCCTTGTCCCTCACCGCCAGGGCGGCGCGATCGTACACCGGGGTGTCGTTGCGGGCGCGGGGGTCGCCACGCGAGATGGAATCGCTCCTCGCCGCCGGCGACGCCTTCTTCCGCGCCGGTTTGCTTGAACGGACGGTGGAGAGTCAGCAACGGTTTATCGACCGCTTCGGTTACAATGCCCAGCCCGGGAGCGAAAGCGCCCTGGCGGTGGTGCGGGCGGAGAACCTGCTCGGCCGCGCCTATTGGTTCCTGGGCGACAGCGCCCGGGCGCTCCAGGCGTTCCGCCATAACATCCCCCGCCGCACCCCCGACCGGTTCAAATCGATGTACTATATCGGCCGGGTGCTGATGGAGGAGGGGGAGGCGGCGAACCAGCCCGAACTGCTTGGCTCTCCCGCCGAGCCGCTGCCCGCCCTCGACCGGAACGGCGACCCGATAATCCAATCCGCCCTCCAGGCCTTTAACCACATCCGGCAAAGCCCCGGCATCAATCCAACCGCCAGGGCGTGGCGCTGGGCCACCTTCGACCTGGCGAAGCTGCGCCACCTGTATGCCCAGAACGCCCGCCGCCTCTGGCAGGAGACCCAGGCCGCCGCCCAAGCCGCCGCGCCCGAGGGCGAAAACGCGCCGGTGGAGGGCGAGCGCGACTGGCTCGCCCTGTACGACGCGGCCAGGCTCAGCCTCACCGAAGCGCTGGAACGCTATCCCCTGCGGCGGAGCGGCGGCGGGACCGGCATTTCCGTACGGGTCGAGCCGGAAGATTACGCCGATACCATGGCGTCACGGTTCGAGTCCGAATACCTTCTCGCCAATACCCTCCTTATTCTTGCCGACGCCCGCGAGGACGAGAGCCTGGGAGCGTTGGCGCGGGCGCACCTTGAAAACATGCGCGACCGGAACCGCTACGCCGACGCCCTGTTCGATACCGAACTGGACCGTTTCCAACTCAACTCCGCCATAATCCGCGAGGAGGTGGAGGGGGGGACATGGGACCGCTCGACGCCGCTCCCGCGCACCCGCCTGGGAGACGACGAAGGCCCGACCCACAACCCGCAGATCCTCTCCGAAATGCTCCGTAACTCCATGCGTCTCCTGGGGAACGAGTATTTCCGGGCCGGCGAGGCGGTGCGGGCGCGGCAGCTCCTGGCAGTGGCCGACCCGGCCGTCGGCGGGGTGGCGTCGGACGCGGCTGCGGGATATTACCAGGATTCGTACAGGATTTGGCAGGACGTCTACGACCGCTTCGGCCTCCTCTACGGCCCCGAGGCCATGGTCAACATGGGCGACAACCTGAACCGTCTCGGCTACCCTGAGGATGCCAGAAACCATTACCGCATGGCCCGCAACATGGCGGATCTCCTGCCGGCCGACAATCCGGAGGGCGTCATGCTGGATATCGGGCCGGCTTTCTGGGGCGATACGGCAACCCAGCGGCTGCGCGACATGGACGACGGCTATACCGTGCCGTGACGAGCGATTAAAAAATTGACAGTAGACCTGGGAGACAACGGCGCAACGATTTGCCCATTGTTAAATCGTGACCACTTGCGTATACTACTATGCTTTGGATCGCCGAAGATATTGGAGGGTTGATATGGAAGCCGTTGACGAAAGCGCGCGTGAATTCGCCCGCCTGCTGAACGCCCAAGCGGATGTATGCCGTAGCATTCTGGAAAAATCCAAAATGCAGCAAAAACTTGTCGAAGAAGCCAAGGAGGACGAACTCCTCTCGCTCCTGGACGACAAACAGCGGCTTATGGACAAGAACCAGGGCTTGGCGACCCAGGCCGCGCCCCACCGGCAGCGCTGGGAGGCGGGAGGCCGTGAACAGGCG
>JAJPXZ010000012.1:0-25130 GCA_021205245.1 Planctomycetaceae bacterium | reverse complement strand
CCGAAGCCCACGCGGCAGTCGAACAGGCCTACAACGAGCTGCGGAACATCCTCGACGCCATCGTCAAGCTTGAGGATGTCAGCCGTGTCATGCTCGAGGAGCAAAAAGGCAAGGTCTCGGGCGAAATCAATCGCATCCAGCGCGGCAAAGCGATGAACAAAGCCTATGGCGGCGGCAACTTCGTGCCCCCGACCACCCCCCGCTATTCGGACAAGAAGGGCTAACGATGGCGGAAGACTCCGCCTCCAATCCTTCTCCCGCCACGCCGCCCGATCTCCAGGAGTTGGCGGAAATCATGCGCGCCTACTCGGCGGCGACGGCGGAGCTGCAGCATTCGCACGAACTGCTGCAGGAGCAGGTCACCCAGTTGACCGGTGAGCTTAGCCAGAAAAACCGCGAGTTGTCCGATACCGTTACGCAGGTATCGTCTCTCAAGAACTTCCTCTCTGGAGTTATCCAATCCTCCGCCGACGGCATCGTCGCCATCGACCTGACCCGCAGGGTCATGGCCTGGAACCCAGCGGCCAACATGCTTGGCGAAATCGCCGACGACCTCCCCGCCAACCCGGAAGGGATGTTTGTCCTCGACGTCATGCGCGGCCCGGTGCGCGAATTCGCGATGATGCTGATGCGGTCGATGCACGAGGACAAGGCGTTTCGCGGCGTCGAAATGCGCCTGGTGGATCGGGCCGGAAGGTTGCGGTATTTCTCCGCCTCGGCCAGCCCGGTGTGGAACGACGAGGACGGCGTGCGCCGGAACGTCGGCGCTGTGCAAATCTTCTCCGAACTCACCGAGCTGCGCGAACTCGAGGAACGGGCCAACCGCCACGATCGCCTCGCCGCCCTGGGCGAGATGGCGGCGGGCGTCGCCCATGAAATCCGAAATCCCCTGGGCGGCATCGAACTCTACGCCTCGAGCCTGCGGCGGAAATTCCCCGAAGACAGCGGCGAATTTTCCACCTGTTCGAAAATCATCGCCGCCGCCGCCAGCCTGAACCGCATCGTCACCGACATGCTCACCTTTACCAGGAGCCGCCCGCCGCAGATGCGCAAGGCCATGGTCAGCCAGGTCGTGCGCGGTGCCGTCGATATGGCGGCGCGGGAACTCGAACAGCGAAACGTCACGGTTGTCTATGACATTCCGGAGGGCGAAAAACCCCGGGAGATGGACCCGGATCAGATGGTCCAGGCCAGCCTCAACGTTATCCTGAACGCGGCCCAGGTGATGGAACCGGGCGGAACCATAACCGTTTCGGTCCGGCCGGGCGTGGATGCGAACGGGCTGCCGAATCTGGCGATCCGCTTTGCCGACACCGGTCCCGGCGTTCCCGAGGCGGCAAAGGCGAAGATCTTCGACCCCTTCTTCACCCTGAGGAAGGACGGGACCGGCCTTGGCCTTGCCATCGTCCACAAGATTATCCAGGACCACGGCGGGGCTATCGACGTCGGCGACAACCAGCCCCGTGGCGCTACCATCACCTTTGTTTTGCCGGGGTGAACGCACCCGTCTCCTCCAGACGTCACCCCGGTGTCACTACGTCCATCAGCGGGAAAGACGGGCGGATGGGCGTTGACAAATAGTTTAAATGCCATAGCAGTTGCCATGAAGTCGTAATTCCACTACATTATATGAAAATTATGCGTGTCGAAAACCCGCACGGGAGCGTATTGATATATGCCTAAGGACAAGATAGTAATCGTCGACGACGACGAATTCATGCGGGACAGCCTGCTCGAGGCGTTATCCCGCCCGGACCTGAATGTGGTCGGTTTCGGCCGCGCCGCCGATGCTCTCGACGCCGTGGCCGACGGATCGGCGTCGCTCCTCCTCACCGATATGCGTATGCCGGAAATGGACGGCATGGAACTATTGCAGGAGGCGAAACGCCTGGACCCGCAGTTGCCGGTCGTCATGATGACCGCCTTCGCCACCATCGAAACGGCGGTCGAGGCGATGAAGCGGGGCGCGTTCGATTATCTGATGAAGCCGTTCAAGGCCGAGGAAATCGACCTGGTCGTCAACCGCGCTGTCGAACACCACCGCCTGGTCGCGGAAAACCAGTATCTGAAAGACGAACTGGCGAAGAAGTTCAAGCCGGCGGACTTTGTCGGCAAAAGCCCGGCCATGAAATCGGTGTTCGAGGAAATCCGTCAGGCCGCGCCGTCCTCCGCCACCGTGTTTATCCGGGGCGAATCCGGTACCGGCAAGGAATTGGTGGCACGCTCCATCCATGCCCAAAGCCCGCGCCGCAACAAGCCGCTCGTCAAGGTGAACTGCGCCGCCCTATCCGCCGGCGTGCTGGAGTCGGAATTGTTCGGCCACGAACGGGGCGCGTTCACCGGCGCGGATAAGCGCCGCATCGGCCGATTCGAAATGGCCGACGGCGGCACCCTGTTTCTGGACGAGGTGTCGGAGATGGATTTGGGGTTGCAGGGAAAGCTCCTCCGGGTGTTGCAGGAAAAGGAATTCGAACGGGTCGGGTCGTCCGAGACCATCTCCGTCGATGTCCGCATCCTCGCCAGTTCCAACCGCGATCTGGAGAAAAGCATCGAGGCGGGCGAATTCCGCCAGGATCTCTATTACCGCCTGAACGTTATTTCAGTCGAGTTGCCGCCGCTCCGGGAACGCAAGACCGACATTCCCGGCCTGGCCAAACATTTTCTTGAACGCTTCCGTCAGGAAGAGGGCGTGCGCGTCCGTGAAATTTCGGATGAGGCGATGGATCTGCTGTGCCGCTATGACTGGCCCGGCAATGTCCGTGAACTCGCCAATATTATGGAGCGGCTCATCGTCCTTGGCCGCACCGATGTCATTGAAGTCGGCCAGGTCGAGAACGCGCTGCCGAAGTCGGCCATGAAGGGCGGCCCGGGTATCGGCTCCGGCGCGGCAGCCTCGGGTGTCGGCGACGGCCGGGTCTTTGAGCCGCGCGCCCTCGACGAGGTGGAACGGGAATTCATTAAAGCCACCCTGGCGCACTACAGCGGCGCGCGCGCGAAGTCGGCGGAAGCGCTGGGCATCAGCGAACGATCTCTCCGCGACCGCATCAAGCGGTGGCAGGAGGCTGGGCTGTTGGGGGAGATTTAACCTGCCATGACGACGCACGAGCGGGTCGAAGACGCGACCGACATGGTGGTACCCGGATACGAGGGCGACCCCGTGGGAATGCGCACCGTGTTCCAGGAGCGCACCTCGGATCGGGAGATCGTGCTGGTGGTCACGCCCGACCGGATGCGGGCCTACATGCGGATCATTCCCACCCCCGATTACTCCGGCATCACCCGCGAGGATGTCGAAGCGGTGTTGGCGGCGGCCGGGGTGAAGCACGGTATCGCGCAATCCGGCATCGATCTGCTGCTGGCCATCCAGAACAGCCCCGAACCCTACAACGGTTTTTTCCAGGTCGCGCGGGGCGATCCCATGCGGACCGGCGAGGACGCCAGCATTGAATTCCACGTCCAGCCCACCAGCATGGACCCGCGCTATGACGAAAACGACGACGGCGGCATCGACTTCAAGCAGTTGAACCTTATTGAAAACTGTTTCGCCGGCCAGCGCGTCGCCAGCATCATTCCTCCCGGCCCCGGCCGTCCCGGCGTCGATGTCTTCGGCGACGAGATCACGCCGCAGCCGGGCCAGCCGGTGATGGTCCAGCCGGGTCCGGGTATCCTCATGTCGTCGAACGGGCGCGACTTCACCTCGGAAATCGAGGGGCGGCTGGTTTTCGACGACAACGTCCTGTCCATCTCGCCGCTCCTGGAAATTGCCCGCGATATTGACTATTCGATCGGCAACGTTGACTTCGTCGGCAAGGTCACGATCAAGGGATCCCTCCTGGACGGCTTCTATATCAATGCGAAACGCGGGGTCGAACTCCACGGCGATGTGGGCGCGGGGCGCATTACCTCGGAAGGGGACGTCAAGATAACCGGCGGCATCAAAGGAAAGAACGCCGCCATCATCACCTGCCGCAACCTCGAGGCCCGCTATATCGACGACGCAACCGTCGAAGCGTCCGGCGACGTGACCGCGACCAAGGAAATCATCAATTCCAGCGTCAAGTCGCTCGGCCGGGTCACCACCAGCGGCGCGATAATCGGCGGCGTGGTGTGCGGCTTCCAGGGCGTGGAGGCGGATACGCTCGGGTCGGAGATGGGCGTCACCACCTGGGTGATGTCTGGTCTCGACTGGACCGAGGAAAATCGCAAGGACGAGATTCGCGGCCAGTTGGCCGAATACCTCGACCGGGTGCAGTCGGCCAAGGTGCTGCTTGATCCGCTGTTTTCCAGCACCGAAATTACCGCGCGGCTTGGGAGTGAGCAAAAGTCGATGTTGGCGGATCTTGTCTCGGAACTCCGCGACCTGCGGGAACTCATGAGCGAGCTCCTGGAAGAGCGCGCTCGCATCGATGCCCGGGATCAGATCGGAATAGTCAACCAGATAAACGTCCGGAAGATGCTCTATATGGGCGTTAACACCCGCTTCAGTGAAGTTGACGGCGCTATCAAGGACGCGGTCAAGGGACCGGTGACGGTGTTGCAGGACACGCAGCGGGACACGCTCGATTTCGCCGCCTGGGTGAATCTGCCGACGCCGGAAAAGTCGGTGTCGGACATGCTTGCCGAGGCGGACGAGGCGACCGGCGGCGCGCGCCGACGCCGACAAACGACAGAAACGGACCAAACCGAAGACTCGGAAGATTCGGAGAATTCGGAAAACATTACCACGGAATAGCGGAGTTAAATGGAGAGCCATGGCGAAAACCCAGGGCAGTAAAAACAAGACGGCGCCGTCCCTGGACGCGGCTCTTGAACAGATACAAAAACAGTTCGGCGCCGGCGCGGTCATGCGCCTGGGCGAAAGCTCGGCCAAGGCCATACCCTCCATATCCACCGGTTCGCTCGGTCTCGATCTGGCTATTGGCTCCGGCGGCTTTCCACGGGGGCGCATTATCGAAATCTACGGCCCCGAGTCGTCGGGCAAGACCACCTTGGCCTTGCACGCTGTCGCGAGCGCCCAGGCCGAAGGCGGCGTCGCCGCCGTCATCGACGCCGAGCACGCCCTCGACCCGGCCTATGCCCGCAAGCTGGGCGTCGACCTGGACACCCTCCTTGTCTCGCAACCGGACTCGGGCGAGCAGGCGCTGGATATCTGCGAGTTGCTGGTCAAGTCCAACGCCGTCGATATGGTGGTGGTGGATTCGGTCGCCGCGTTGACGCCTCGGGCCGAACTGGAAGGATCGATGGGCGACACCCATGTCGGCCTGCAGGCGCGGCTGATGAGCCAGGCCCTTCGTAAACTCACCGCCGCCGTCAACCGCTCTAACTGCGTCATCGTCTTTATCAATCAGATTCGCATGCAAATCGGCGTTACCTTCGGCAACCCGGAGACGACGCCCGGCGGGCGGGCGCTCCGCTTCTATGCATCGCTGCGGTTGGATATCCGCCGTATCGAAACGCTCAAGGGGCAGGACGGGGCCAAGGGCAACAAGGTGCGGGTCAAGGTGGTGAAGAACAAGGTTGCGCCGCCGTTCCGGCAGGCGGTGTTCGACATTCTCTTCAACCAGGGCATCAACGTGCCGGGCGAGTTGGTGGATTTGGGCCTGGAACGGAAAATCCTCACCGCCAGCGGGTCGTGGCTGTCCTACGGCGAGACGCGCCTCGGGCAGGGCCGCGACAAGGCGGCGGAGTTCCTCATCGCCAACCCGGAAATGGCGGCTGAAATTCGCGCCGGAATCATCGGGGCCGAGCGGGTGATCGGCGAGACGAAGGATGAATGATTCGCGTAGCCGCAACGGATCCCGCCACCGCACCGACACATCATTACATTGTTCTCGCCTAATCCAATTGAGGAAACCTATGCGCCTTATACATGCACTGCTTCTCGCTTTTGCTTTGATCCTTTCCGCCAGCGGCGTTCGCGCCGCCGAGTCCGCCCTCGCGGCTGCGGGCGATTTGTCCGATTTCCGCCAGGTCATCGCCGATGCCAAGCGTACCGTCTTCCCGTCTGTCGTCTTCCTTATGCCCATCACCGAGCGGTATGACGGCGGGCTGAAGGAAAAGGCGCAGGTGGCCGGGTCGGGCGTCATTATTTCGCCCGACGGCGAGATTGTCACCAACTGGCACGTCGTCGACAAGGCGGTGGAAATCCGCTGCCTTCTCTTCGACGGCAGCGCCCGCCGCGCCACCATCGTCGGCGTCGACAAGGACACCGACCTGGCGCTCCTCAAGCTGGAAGGCGACAACGGTCCCTACCCGTACGCGAAGCTGGGCAACAGTTCCATCCTGGAAGAGGGGCAGGTGGTGATGGCCATGGGCGCGCCGTGGGGCTTGTCGCGGTCGGTGTCGATGGGCATCCTCTCCTGCGTCGACAGGTTCCTGTCGGGCCAGGGCGGCGGCTATAATCTCTGGCTCCAGACCGACGCTTCCATCAATCCGGGCAACTCCGGCGGGCCGCTTATCGACACCGATGGGCAGGTGGTGGGCATCAATTCGCTTGGCATGTTCTTTGGCGGCGATATGGCCTTCGCCATCCCCGCCGATACGGTCAAGCATGTCACCGACCGGCTGCGCCGGGACGGCAGGGTCGTCCGCGCCTGGACCGGCCTGCATCTGCAGCCGCTGAAGGATTTTGAAAAGAACATATTTTACGAAGGCGAGACCGGTGTGCTCATCGCCGGCGTCGACCCCGACTCGCCCGCCGCGGGCGCGGGCGTCAGGGTCGGGCAGCTTCTCCTGTCGGTGAACGGCCAGGCGGTGCGGGGCATCAACCATGAGGATATTCCCGGGATCAATCTGCTGTTGTCGGAGCTCCCTATCGGCGAAGGCGCGACCCTGACCCTCCGGGCCAGCGCCGAAAACGGCGGTCCGACCTCTGACGTGGTGGTGACGCCGATGGAGAAGGGTCAGGTCGAAGGGGGCGATTTCGATTGCCGCCGCTGGAACATGACCATCAAGGCGATTAACGAATTCGCCACCCCGATGCTGCACTTCTTCAAGAGCCGGGGCGTCTACATCCAGGCGGTCAAACACCCCGGCAACGCCGCCAGCGCCGGATTGCGGCGGGGCGACATTATCCTGGAGATTGACGGCGTGCCTGTGGACGATTTCGAAGCGGCCAAAGCCATGTACGAGACGATCGTCTCGGACGAGGCGCGCGACAAGAAGGTGGTGTTCACCGTTTTGCGGGCAGGCCTTAAAAATTACCAGGTGCTGGATTATGCGCCGCGTTATGGGCAGGATTAGCATCTTCAGTATTTCATCCGGGAGGATACGACAATGAGTTCCGGATCTGTGCGGCTGCATGTGCCGCTCGATTTGCACGGCCACGAGGATCCGCCCGAAGGCGGTGGCCGCGAAACCATCCCCGAACCGACCGACGAGATCGGCGGCCGCCCGGGAGCGTGCGCCGCCGGTACCGCCGGCAGGCTATGGCGCGATAACGGCGTCCTCTATTTTCAGGACGGCGCGGGCGGCGAACCGTCTCCCGCGCGGCTGGTGTGGGCGCGGCCGCTGTCGGCGCGGGGCGGTCCGGTGTCGGTAATGCAGGCGGGGAAGAAACGGGAACTCGCCTACCTCACCAGCGTGGACGAATTGAGCGAAGATTCCCGCCATCTTGCCCTGGAGGAACTCGAGGGCGGGATGGTTCTACCGATCATCTCGGAGATTCATCTGGTCAAGCCGCGCTTTGGCAATTATTACTGGGATGTCGAGACAGACTTCGGGCCGCGTCGCTTTTTGCTTTCCTCGCCCGAGAACAACAGCTACCGCCCGGCTCCGGACACGGTGGTGTTGAAGGACGTTTCCGGCAATTGCTACGAAATCAGCGCTATCAGCAAGCTGAGCCGCGCTTCGCGGGTGGAGATGGAACGGGTGCTGTAGGCGGTGGATTCCGGAGGTCCGTCCTGCCACGCCCACACGTCGCGTCAACCGCTTTGAGTTCGGTGCCTTCACCGTCCATCCCCGTGGACCCCGGCCGAACCGCCCGCGTGTTTCGCTGGTGAAGGTACGTACGCCGGGGTGACGTTTGGGGGCGGGGGATCGGTTATGGATTAAACAAGGCCGCGCCCCTTTGTCAGGGCGCGGCCTTTTTGTATACATCGTCGTTATCGTTATCCCACTGCCATGGCTGGTTGCGGGGCTTGCTTGTTTTCAGCACTGTCGAGCTCGCGCGAGACGCGGATGATGTCGTCTTCCAACTCATCGAACAGATCCACCAGGTAGGGGTCGAAATGACTGCCGCGCCCTTCGTGGATGATTTTCATCGCTTCTTCGTGGGTCATGGCCGGCTTGTAGCAACGCTGGTGGGTCAGGGCGTCGTAGACGTCGGCAAGGGCCATGATGCGGGCGGAGATGGGAATCTCGAAGCCGCTGATGCCGGTGGGGTAGCCGCCGCCGGTCCACTTTTCGTGGTGGTAGAGGGCAATTTCCTTGCCCATGTGGATAAAGTTGTTGCCGGGGTGAAGGCTGTCGACATCGGCCAGCAGCGCGTGGCCGGCTGTCGTGTGGGTCTTCATGATTTCGAATTCTTCCGGCGTCAGTTTGCCCGGCTTCTGCAATATAAGGTCGGAGACGGCGACCTTGCCGATATCGTGCAGCGGCGCGGCGGTGCGGATGTTTTCCGGAAGGTCGGCCGGAGGGGGCGGTTCGGCCGGGTTGGGTTTTTCCGCCAGGCGAACGGCGAGGAGGTAGCAGATTTCGCGGGTGCGTTCGATATGTTCGCCCGTGTCTTCGTCGCGCGATTCCGCCAGTTTGCACATGGCGAAAATGGTGGACAACTGCGCGGCGGTGATCTGCTTGACCTGGCGGTTGACGCGTTCCTCCAGCTTGGCGTTGTGTTCGGCTAATTCCCGTTGCAGCTCGATTTCGCGGTCGTGAGATTTTTTCCGCTCGATGCACGACGCCAGACGGGCGCGGAGGACTTGGGCGCGGAAAGGCTTCTGCATATAGTCGGCAGCGCCTTTTTCGATGCAGTAAACGATCTTGTCCATGTCGGACAGGGCGGTGACGACGATGACCGGGACGTTCTTCAACGTCTCCGATTCCTGCATTTTATCCAGCAGCTCCGGGCCGGACATGACCGGCATCATCAGGTCGAGAATAACGCAGTCCGGAAGCTCCTGGTTCATTGCTTCCAGGGCTTCGGCGCCGTTTTCCGCTTCCCGCGCTTCGTAGCCGAGTTTTTTCACCTGATCGCGGATGAGACGCCGAATAATGGGCGAATCCTCAACTATCAGCACTGTACCGGCTTCAGACATTAGCATTTCCCCTGCAATGGTGTCCGGGTTGGTTTGGCATTGGACCATACTATCTTATATCTTATCGGATGCTGGTCCAGATTATTTACCCCGGCAGGTAAAATTAGCTGAACATGGCGGATTTTCGGAATACCGTTATACCTTGTCCCCCGGTATACTGAAATCCTTTTAGCCATACCGAAACCCACGGTGGACGGTCGGTCACCGGGGGGCATGATCGGACGCAAAAAACCGCACCGACCTTAATTCAATAGGTTAACACGAGGAAACCGAAATGTCCAGGCAAATTATGACGCGGGCGCAGACCGTCGTCGTCAAGGTCGGTTCCAGTCTGCTCGCCTCGGTCGCTGGCGGGTTGGATACCGCGTTTATCGCCAGGCTTGTGGGGCAGTTGGCTGATCTGAACGAGCGCGGACTCAAGCTGGTTCTGGTCAGCTCGGGCGCGGTGGCGGCGGGGACGGCCGAACTCCGGCTGCCGGCCCGGCCAAACGAGCTGTCCCTAATCCAGGCGGCGGCGGCGGTTGGCCAGGGCGCGTTGATGCAGATATACCGGCAGTTGTTCCAGTGCTACCGCATTAATGTGGCGCAGGTGCTGTTGACCCGCGACGGCCTGCACGACCGGCGGCGCTTCCTCCATGCCCGTAACGCCCTCCTCGCCTTGATGCAGGAGGCGGTCATCCCCATTGTCAACGAGAACGACGTGGTGGCGGTGGAGGAACTGCGCCTCAAAATGGGCGACAACGATTCCCTCGCCGTCTCGGCCGCTCAATTGGTCGACGCCGACGCCGTCATCCTCCTGTCCGACGTCGCCGGACTCTATAATCGGCCGCCGTCGCACCCGGATGCGCGGCTCATCCCCGAGGTGCGGGAACTGTCGGACGACGTGTTCGGCATGGCCGGCGGGCCGGAGTCGGGTATCGGGAGCGGCGGCATGGCGTCGAAGGTCAACGCCGCCCGCGCCGCCAACATCGCCAATATCCCGCTCCTCGTCGCCGACGGCCGTCGCGAAAACGTGCTCCAGGACATCCTCCGGGGCGAGCAGGTCGGCACCATCTTTATCCCGCCGGGCAAGCGTGAATCATCCTATCGGCAATGGATTGCCTATGGACGCGGGCCTGACGGCGTTATCATGGTGGATGACGGCGCGCAAAAGGCGCTGATCGAGAAAAAGAAAAGCCTTCTCCCCATCGGCGTGCGCGAGGTTAGGGGATCGTTTGCCGAAGGCGACACGGTGGCGATCGCCGACCTCACCGGCCGCGAGTTCGCGCGCGGGCTCAGCAACTTTACCGCCGCCGAACTGCGTCTGGTGGCAGGGAAAAAATCCGGGGAGGTATCGGAAATCCTCGGCCACCATAGCCCCGAAACGGCGGTCCACCGGGACAATATGGTCATGGTCTGCTAGGCAGGAAGAGGATATGGCGAAGAAATCCAATAAAATACTCTCCGGCAACGGCTGGTCCTTTGAACCGGCGGGTCGTGCGGAAACGGCGGAAACGCCGTCCTTGCCGGCTGCGGAACAGAAGGCGACGGTCAAACTGGAAAAGCGGGCCAAGGGAAAAGAGGTCACTTATGTGACCGGCTTTGTCCTCACGTCAGCCGACCGCAAGGCGTTGGCGCAGGCGCTCCGCAAAGCCTGCGGGACGGGCGGGGCCGATTCGCCCGACGGGGTCGAGGTGCAGGGCGATCACCGCGACAAGGTCCGTGCCTTCCTCACGGCCAAAGGATGGAGGGTGAAATGAAACGGGTACGCCATGGCGCACGCATTATCCTGCTTGACCCGGATCGCCGCTTTCTCCTGCTGCACTTCGCCTATTCAAGCGGGCCGCTGGCCGGTACCGATTATTGGGGCGTGCCTGGCGGCGGGGTGGAACCCGGTGAGTCCCCGCACGAGGGTGCGCTCCGCGAGTTGCTGGAAGAGACCGGCATCGCGGCCGACGATCTCGGCGAGGTCCGTGCCGAGGGCGAGTATGATTTCCGCCTTATGTCTGGAGAGGACGTCCGCCAGCATGATTGGTATTTCCTCCACCGGGTGGGTCGGGAAGCGGCGCTTTCCCGGTCCGGTCTGACGCCCGAAGAGGCGGTTACTCTGGCCGAGGCGCGGTGGTGGAGCCTCCGGGAGCTTGGCGAAACGCGGGAACGGGTGATACCAGCCGACCTTGCGGAGATTCTTGCCGCATGGCCGGAGTTCGAAACCACTTGAAACGCGGCCGAAAGCGGTTAGAATATTTTCTTAACGCGACTGTTCCGGCATTCGCCCGACGGTTCAGCGGAAATGAATACGCCCCCGCAGCGACAGGTATCAATACGGGGCTTTTTCCTTCGTTACGCAGTGTCCCGACGCTGCTTGAAAGGTATAGCGATGTACAGCCAAAAAGTGTTGGAACATTTCCATAATCCCCACAACCCGGGGGAAATCGCTGACGCCGACGGCGTCGGTGAAGTCGGCAACCCGCAGTGCGGCGACATGATGCGCATCACTATCAAGGTTAAGGACGGCCGCCTGGAAGACATCAAGTGGAAAACGCTGGGTTGCGGCGCCGCCATTGCCACCAGTTCGGTGATGACGGATTTGGCCAAGGGCAAGACTCTCCAGGAAGCGCTGGATCTGACCCGCGACAATGTCGCCGAAGCGCTCGACGGTTTGCCTCCCGCCAAGATGCACTGTTCGAACCTCGCGACCGACGGCCTTCGCGCCGCGATTGAGGATTATATGAAGAAGCACCCGGACGAATAGGTTTGTGGGTGGTTTTTTCTGAGGCTATAACTGCCGCCGCATCGCTGGATGCGGTGGTTTTTTTTTGTCAGCTAGCGCGTTGCACCGTCCCTATCCGTCACTCCGGCGTGCGGACCTCCACCAACGATGTAAGCGGGCTGTTCGGCCGGGGTCCATGCGGAAGACGGGTATTGCACCGAGCTCAAGGGGGTAATGTCCGTAGCGAATGTTCGGGGCGTGGACCCCGGCCGAACCGCCCGTTCTTTCCGCTGATGGATGTTTTTGACGCCGGGGTGACGGCGGGGGAAAAGCCGCCGCATCGTGGGATGCGGCGGCTTCTTGGTGTTCATTGGGACTACAATGGGGAATCCGCTCTAGCTCGTTGGTTTGGCATCGCCGCCGGTTATCAACCGCTCCACCAGCGACGCGTTCTTGCTGCCGATAAGCAGCTTGACCACTTCCTCTTCATTCTCGGCGTTGACGACCCGGTCGACCATCTCCTTGGTGCGGAGTGCGCCGGTAATGCTGGCGAGGAAATGCAGGTGCGGGCCCGAGGTGTTCTTCGGGCTGGCCACCATAATAATCAGCCTGACCGGCGTGCCGTCGAGGCTGGAGAAATTCATGCCGTCGGGGCAAAGGCCGACAGCGGCCATAACGTGTTCGACCACCTCGGACCGGCCGTGCGGCATGGAGACGCCGAACTCGAGTTCCGTGGGTGCGGCGGCTTCGCGTTCGAATATCGATTCAAGCACCGCTTCCTCGCACTTAATCGGCAGGCCGCCGCCGTCGAGATGGCGCACCAGTTCGCGGATGGCGTCCTGCTTGTCCCTGGACACCAGGCGCATGACGACGCAATCGGTGCGGAGGATTTCCTGCTTTTCCTTGATGGGCAGGGTGCGGACGCTGGTGACCGACCGCAGGGTGCGGCGGAATTCCTTCGGCTTGGCCATTTCCTTGATGCGGTCCAAGTCCTGGTGCATCTCCACCAGGGCCTCGTAGACGACGGTGTGGATAAAGGTCACGTCGCGGCGGTTGGAGGAAAAGACGACGGTGTGGTTATCCTCGCGCCACATCGAAAACGCCTGTTCGTCCTTGCGGATATGGTAAAGGCGGCTGGCCGAATCGACCATGGATATGAAAAAGCCTTCGTTCCGGAACGCCGCCAGGATGCTGTGGGTCGCGCCTTCGGCGACGGACTCGGACGGGAAGGGGAAGCGGCTCTGGCGGAAATCGTCGGATGGCCGCTCCACTGTAACGCCTTTGCCCGGGAGTGACAGGGCCATCGACAGGACCGGCGGAGCCAGCATGGTGGTGAACAGGGTCATGATGATGGCTGCCCCGAACATGTCGGCGTCGAGGATGCCGGACGACATGCCGATACCGGCGATGATAAGCGCGACCTCGCCACGCGGCACCATGCCGGCGCCGATGCGGAACGCGCCGGTCATGTTGAAATTGAGGAACAGCGCCGGCAGGGCGCAACCGACTATTTTGGCGACCACCGCGAGAACGCCGAAGATGAGGCCGAATTTGATGACCTCCGGCTTGGTCAGCCGGTCGAGGTCGACGATCATGCCCATGACGGCGAAGAAGATGGGGACGAAGAAGTCCTGGAGGTTGTGGAGCCGCTCCTGGACGATAAAGGTGATATCCGTCTTCGACAACGACAGGCCCATGACGTAAGCGCCGATGATCATGGCGAGGCCGGCTGTCTCGAAGATGCCGGCGGCAAGGAAGGCAAGGCCGAGGGCGATGGTCGTGAATGCGGTGGGGCTGCGGAACGACTTCAGGAAACGGCCGATCTGGCTCGAGAAGGCGAGGCCGATAGCGGAGAAGGCTACGCACACTAGCACTGTCTCGATAGCGACATGGGCGATGTTGGCCCAGGGCAGGCCGGCTATGTCGCCGGTGCCGGCACGGAGGACGTCAATAAGGCTGATGATGATGGCGAGGCCGATGATGCCCAGCACGTCGTCGATAATGGCCGAGGCGAGGATGGTGACGCCTTCGGGCGAATCCATCTGTTTTCGTTCCGACAGGATGCGGGCGGTGATGCCCACCGACGTCGCTGTACAGAGCGCGCCCAGGAACAGGCACGAAGGCGACAGATAATGCAGGTTGTCGCCGATGCCGAAGGCGACGCCGGCGAAATCGCCTGCCGCAAAGGAGATGACGACGCCGCCCAGACCGATGACGGTTCCGGCGACCGAGTACTTGAGGAATTGGCGGAAATCCGTTTCCAACCCGACCATGAACAGGAGAATCAGGCTGGCGACGGTGGCGAAGCCGTAGAGTTCCGGCGACACCGGCATGCCGCCGCCGGCTGGCAGGGGAAACATGCCGTTGGGGAAGCCGATAATCGGCAGGGGAATTTTGCCGAGAAGGTAAGGGCCGATGATGATGCCGGCGATCAATTCGCCCAAAACCGAAGGCATCTTGATGCGCTTCATGATGCCGCCGCCAATTCGCACCGCAAAAATAATGATCGCGAGCTGGAAAACGAGGATGACCATGCGGTGCACCATGTCGTCGCCGTGCGAGGCCGCTTCGGCGGTTGCCGCTGCGGCGTCTATGGCGGTCTCGGCCACGGAATTCATATCCATGTTCGTACCCTTGCTTCTCGCTGTCGGAGCGGTGGGAAACGTGTCGTACCGCCGAGTTCCCCTGCATCCGAACCGTTCCTAACACAGGCGCATGCCGCCGCCTGTGTCAAAGTGGTCGGCATACCGCTGTTTCAAGAATGAACCCCTTGCCGCAGGCAGTTGCCATGATGTGGCAAGTCCCATGCGTCAAAGGGTTTAAAGTGAAACTAGCAATTGCCGTAACGCCCAGAATTCGGGCAAAATCCTGTAAATTATAGGAGTCGTGATGTAAATGGCAAGGGTGGAAAATAAAATCTTTTTGCATGTGGCGTGGCGCCAAGGGGTTGGCGTTATTTCTTACGTTTCCCGCGTTTTTTCGCCTTGTCCTTCTTTACCGGCTCGGCTTTGGTTTCTTCCTGGAGTTGCAGGGGCGGAAGTTCGCCGGTGAGGTTTACGAGGGTCATGCTGAGCCGGGACAATGCGCCGTCGGCGACGTGGGGGAGGCAGTCGACCCGCAGCCATGCCCGGCGGCGGTCGGGTTTTTCAATCGAGACGACGGCCGACCGCGCGGTGCGGGTCTTGGCCGCGACGAGATGGGGCCACTGGTTGTCCGGTAGGGGACGATGGTTGGACCCATGGGCGGCAAAGGATTCTCGGTGCAGTTCCAGCGCCTCCTGCAATTCCGCCAGGGACGCGTGGCCAAACATTTCCAGCCCGAGAGAATTCGAAAACACCAGGTTGACGGAGGAATCGAACACCAGCAGGCCGCACGGTAGTTCTTCCCACAGGGTGGGGATGGGCAGTCCGTCCACGGCAACCGGTTCGTCCTCGGCCGGGTCTTCCACCGCCGCCTCGGTCACAGTCGTCTTTTCAACAACCGTGTCGACGATTACGAGTTCATCCGCCGCCTCGGTATCCGCCGCCGCTTCCGGCTCGCTCGCCACTGTCTCCGCAAGGGCGCGGGGCGGTTCCGGGTCGGTGCCGTCGTCGCGCGGTTCGGCGTGGAGATGGGCAAGAATGTCCTCGTCGTCGGGGAGTGGGTCGGGAACGGCCGGGCGCAGGCTTAGGCTGATTTCACCCATCTCCTGGTCCATCGGCTCAAGTTCCACCACCATGCCCTGCATGGCCAATGTTTCGGCCCGTTCCATGGCGGCATTGTAGCGTTCGCGGGCGTCTTCCTCCTCGAGAGGGAGGGAGAGGTAATCGGCCGCGCCGGCGCGGAAATACGCCACCGCCTGCGCCAGGCTGCGGAGCCGTGCCACCACCAGCACCGGTATGGCTCCGGCCGCCTTGAGGAGATCGGCGAATACCTCGCCCTGCGGGCCGCCGCTGAGTTCGGCTGATGCGTAAATGGCGTCGGGAGGCGTGGTCCAGTCGGCCGCTGCGCCGTGGGGGAGGTGCAGCGCCCGCGCCCAGCCGCTGAAGGCGCCCTGGTGCTCGGCCAGCGGGTTTCTGTCCGAGTCGATAATCCAGATCAGCGGTTTGTCGTCGTCCATAATCAAATAATACTCAGCGCGTGCAACAACACCACGACCATGACGAGTGGGCAGACATAGCGGAGCAGGAAGCGGAGGACGCCCACGCCACGAATCGGCTTGTCGCCGTCGTTGGTCGCTTCCTTCAGCATGTTCTCAACCCCCCAATAATACCCGATAAAGATGGAGGTGAAGAGGCCGGCCACGATCATGAAGATGTTTTGCGCGATATAGTCGATGAAGTCGAAAACGTTCAGGTTGAACAGGCGGACATCCGCCAAAAAGCCGATACGCAGAAAACCAAGCACCGCGTCGCCGCTGATGATGCCCATCGACAACGAAGCGGGAATACTGAGGATGAGGGTAAAGACGGAAATTATTATCGCCGCCTTGCGGCGGTGCATCTTGTGCCTGTCGATCAGGTAGCCGACGCCGACCTCCATCAGCGAGACGTTGGAGGTGACAGCGGCGAGAAACAACAGCACAAAGAAAAGGATGCCGAACAGGATGCCAAGCGGCATCTGTGCAAAAACCTGCGGCAGGGTGACAAAGGTGAGAGTGGTGCCTTGGGTCGGCTCGATGCCGAAGGCGAAAACCGCCGGCAGAATGCACAACCCGGCCATGACGGCGGCGACAGTGTCGAGGACGGGAATAATCAGTGCCCCCCGGAGCATGTTGGTCTTTTTGCGCATATAACTGCCGTAGGTGATGATGATGCCCATCCCCAGGGACAACGACCAGAACATCTGCCCCATCGCGTCCATGACGCCGTTCAGGGTGAGGGCGTTGATGTCGGGCTTGAAGAGGAAGACCACTCCTTCCCACGCGCCGGGGAGGGTGAGGGAGCGGACGATCATCACCAGGAGCAGCGCGAACAGGAGCGGCATCATGATTTTCGAAAACTTCTCGATGCCTTTTTCGACGCCACGGTAGATGATCCACGCCGAACCGATGAGGAACACGGTCTGCCACAGCAGCGGTTCCCAGGGATTGGCGATAAAACTGGTGAACGATCCGGCGATGTCCGGCGGCATGGCTTCGGTGATATAGGTGACGAAGCGGAAGATGTAAGCCATCACCCACCCGCCTATCACCACGTAGTAGCAGGGGATAAGGACGCCGGAAAGGACACCCAGCACGCCCACGAAGCGGAAGCGCTTGTCCAGCCGTTCAAAAGCGCTGACCGGTTCGAGACGGGTATGGCGGCCTATGGCCATCTCGCCCAGTACCAGGGGCAGACCGGCGATAATGATGAATATAATGTAGACGAGCAGGAAGATGCCGCCGCCGTTCTTGCCTGCCATGTAGGGGAATTTCCACAGATTACCCAAGCCCACCGCCGAACCCGCCAGGGCCATGATAAACCCAAACGAACTTCCCCACTGGGAACGCGATTCTTCAGGCATGTCTACCTCTCTTCTGGACCGTCTCCCGGGGCCGGATACAAGGCGCTCGGGATGCGGTCGTCGCTCGATGTGGACGCCTCTCTAAAGCCGCTCTTTGGAAAATGATACGGCACACCCTGGTAAATGCAACGGGAAACGTGGCCAAATATCTTTGCAGTTGCGTCTTCATTCGAATAAAATTGATCGACCATTTGTCGAGAGGGACTAGATGTCAGGAAACATCCTGTATATGCACTTGCCGGTTATGCCGGACGAGGTTATGGATCTGCTCCGGCCCGAACCAGGCGATATCGCCGTGGACGGGACGGTGGGGTTGGGCGGCCATGCGCGATTGCTGGGTGAAGCGGTCGGACCGGATGGCCACCTCATCTGCTTCGACCGCGACCCCGAAGCGCTCCAGCGAGCCCGCCAGCGGCTGGAGGACGTCCCCTGCGAGACCGACTTCATCAACAGCCCCTACGAGGCGATGGATCACGAGGTACCCGGCCTCGGCATCCAGTCTGTCGACCGCATCCTCCTGGATCTGGGCGTTTCGTCCTTACAATTGGACAAACCGGAGCGCGGTTTTTCGTTTATGCGAGACGGGCCTTTGGACATGCGCATGAATCAGGGGGAAGGGCAATCCGCCGCCGACATCGTCAATTCGTGGCCGGAAACCCAGCTCAAGGAACTGTTTAGCCGACTGGGGGAGGAACGCTTTTCCGGCCGTATAGCGAAAAGGATTGTAGAAGAACGGGTGCTACGGCCGATAGAAACGACAACCGCCCTTGCGGAACTCGCTGAGGCGGCTGTGCCGTTTCGCGGCAAGATCCATCCGGCCACGCGCATCTTCCAGGCTTTGCGGATGGAGGTGAACGACGAACTCGGCACCTTGGCCCGGGGGCTGGCCGCGGCGGGCCGGTTGCTGTCGCCTGGCGGACGGCTGGCTGTATTGACCTTTCATTCGCTCGAGGATCGGCTGGTGAAGCGGACCTTTCTGCGCTGGCGCGATCTCGGCGCGGCGCAGCTTGTCAACGCCAAGGCCGTGTCGTGCGGACGGGACGAAGCGGCTGCCAACCGCCGCGCCCGGAGCGCCAAGTTGAGGGTTGTGGAAAGAATTGAGGGAGCCTGATTGATGATACGCGGATTTGTGCTGGGGGTGGTGCTGTTGGCTGCGGTGGGCTGGTGCATGGTGCAGGAATCAATCAAACAAACCCAGGCGCGGTACGAATTGGCCGAATTGGCCCGGCGCGAGGACGATGTGAAAAAGCGCCTCGACAAGCTCCGCGCCAAGGAACAGGAGCTCCGCAGTCCCACCCGCCTGGCGTCCTTGGTCCGTGAACACCGCCTTAACCTGGTCGCGCTGGGAACGACCGAACCGCTGCCTGCGCCGTTCCGGACCGGGCGAAAACCGGGGCAGATAATGGACGAGGTGGAAACCGACGGGAATCTGGCCGGTACGGAAATTCCCTGGGATGTCGCCAGCGCTGGTGGACGGTAGCGGGGGAGAGTCGATGGCTGCGGGTGCACATACTTCAGGCAGGACCAAGGCCAAGGGGCCGCGCGCGCGCGGCGCCATGGCTTTTGGTATCTTCACTACCCTGATGTTCCTGGTGGTGGCTGCCAGGCTCGTGCAGTTGCAGGTGGTCGAATATGCGGAACACACCCGCGAAATCGCCAACATCATCATCAAACCGACCTCCGAACGGGACCGCCGTGGGCAGATCGTCGATTCGCGCGGCGTGGTCCTGGCCGCGTCGGTGCCGGTACGCGCCTGCGCCCTCGATCCGAAGCTGCTCCTCGAGTCCGAAGGCTCGAACCACGAGAAGGTTGTCGCCCGCCTCGCCGACGCGCTGGAACTGACGCCTGTCGAAATCCAAAAACTCACCGACCGCATTAACCGCCGCTATGTGCCGAAAAACTCCACCACCGGCGAAGCCGTGCCCTATCGCTTCGTGTGGGTCAAGCGGCGCGTCACCGACGAACAGTACGCCAAACTGGCTTCCGAAATCGAACGCGCCAAACGGGACGCCCGCGACGCCTGGCAGAACCGCCGCCGCTGGCTCAAGCTCGCCGGTGAAATGAAGGTGGCCCGCAACCCCGAAAAAGAGGAATACTGCCGCACCCAGGCCGACGGCTGGCGCAGCCATGCCCTTGCCGCCGAAGGGCGCTATGCCGGGGTGTTTTTCCCGCCCGAGTTCGAGCGGTTTTATCCGCAGGCCGAATTGGCGTCGCATGTGCTCGGTTTTTCCGACATCGACGGCAACGGCATGGGCGGCATCGAATTGGTTCTGAACAGCAAACTGAGCGGCAAAAAGGTCACCCGCCTGGTCGCCCGCGACGCCCGCTCGCGCCCGCTCATGTCCCTTATCTCCGACGACCGGTCGCCCGCCGGCATGACGGTGGAATTGACCATCGACAGCGTCGTCCAGGCGATTGTCGAGGAAGAGTTGAAAGCGGTTGTCGAGGATTTGAAAATTCGCACGCCCGACATCAACGCCCACGCGGTGGTCATCGACCCTTATACCGGCGACATCCTGGCTATCGCCAATTACCCGACCTACGATCCGAACCACCCGCGCGTTGACCCGGAGACCGGCGAAAAGGTCGGCGACCGCGCCCGCCGGAACGACGTCGTCTCCGCCATTCAGGAACCCGGATCCACCTTCAAGCCGCTCATGATCTGCGCCGCCATTGAGGAAAAAGTCGCCACTCTTGATGAGGATGTCGACTGTTCCACCTTCAGGATGAACAACGGCAAGCGCACCATCAAGGACATTTACCCCTACAGCCGCATGAGCCTCGAGATGGCGGTGGTGAAAAGTTCCAACCCCGCCATGGTCAGGACCGGCCTGAAGCTCGGCCCCGAGAAGATGCGCGAATACGTCCTGAAATTCGGCTTTGGCGAAAAGACCGGCAGCGGTCTGCCGGGTGAATCGCGCGGCATGATCACCACGGCGGAAAAGTGGAACGAGTGGACCATGGGCTCGGTCCCGATGGGCTACGAAATCGGCGTCACCACCCTGCAGATGGCGGCCGCGTATTCCGCCATCGCCAATGGCGGCATGCTGCCGACGCCCAATCTCATCCGCGCTGTCTACGACGCGAACGGCGGCCTGGTCGAGAAACCGGAGCCGGTGATGCGGCGGCGGGTCATCTCGCCCGAGACGGCGGAAAAGATGCGCGGCGTGATGCGGAAGGTCATCACCACCGGCACCGGCCGCCGCGCCAACATTGAGGAATATGAACTCGGCGGCAAGACCGGTACTGCAAATATGATGGTCACGGACGAGGAAAAGGCCAAGGGTATGAAAGGTTATGCCCAAGGGAAACGCCACACCGCCAATTTCGTCGCCTTGGCTCCGTGGGACAAACCGCGAGCCATCGTCTGCGTCTCCATTCGCGGCACCGACAAATTCGGCGGCGAAGCGTCCAGCCCGCCCGGTGCGGCGATTGCCCGGCGCATCCTCGGCTACTGGGGCGTGCCCACCGCCAACGGTTCGCCCATTCGGGCCGACATCATGCCCCGGCGCGATTTCAAGCCCGCGCCGCCGCCGATTCCGGTCGAGTACACCATCGGCACGCCCGACGACGACAATTACCTCGGGGACGAAGTCGACGACCGCTGGATGGAAGACATGGTCTACGATCCGGATGCAATCGGATGAGAAAGGAGCGACGGTGCGCCTAAGCGAACTGGCCGCGTCCATGCGCGGCGTCGAAGTGGCGGGAGAGGGCGACCCGTCGGTTCTGGGCATCACCGTTGACAGCCGCGAGGCGTCGGACGGATTTGTGTTCGCCGCCGTGGCCGGTTGCAGCGGCGACGGCGCGGAATACATCGCCGACGCGGTGAAACGCGGCGCGTCCGCCCTTATCACTTCCTGCATCCCGGCGACTGACCCGGGCGTCCCTTACATCGTCGCGGAAGACGTACGAAAAGCCGTAGGCGAAGCCGCCGACGTGTTCTACAACCATCCCGCCCAGACCATCGACCTCGCAGGCATCACCGGCACCAACGGCAAAACCACCACCGCCTATCTCCTCCGCCATATTTTGAACGAATCGGGAAAACGCGCCGGCATGCTCGGCACAATCGAATATGACCTGGGCAACTCGGTCGAACCGGCCCCGCTTACGACCCCGGACGCGGTCCGTTTTACCCGTTCGCTCGCGGCGATGCGGGACGCCGGCTGCGGCGCTGCCGTGGTGGAGGTCTCCAGCCACGCGCTCGATCAGCACCGGGTTTGGCCGCACCGGTTCGCCGTCGCCGTCTTTACCAACCTTACCCGCGATCACCTCGATTACCACGGCGACATGGAATCGTACCGCGAAGCCAAGCGGAGCTTGTTCCTCCGTCTTGATGAACGCGCGGCGGCGGTGTTTAATTTCCGCGATCCGGCGGCGGTGGCGATGGCGCGGGGATGTCGCGCCCGGATATACGGATATTACCTTTCGGGCGGCGGCGACGAGGAATTTCCCGATCTGCCGCAGGGTATCCTTCAGGCGAGTATCAGCCATAGCGATCTCTCGGGGCAACGCTTCCGCGTCGACGGCTACGGCCTTGACCGGGAATTTACGACGCCGCTGGTCGGACGCCACAATGTCGAAAACAGTTTGGGAGCCATCCTCGCCGCGACCGGCCTGGGCGTGCGGCCGCATACCATTGCCGAAGCGCTGGCCAATTTTACCGGCGTGCCGGGGCGGCTTGAACGCATCGAATCGGCCGACGGGGTCAAGGCGTTTGTCGATTATTCGCACACCGATGACGCGCTTCGCTCGGTTTTGGCCGTACTGCGGCCGCTTGTCAAAGGGCGGCTTATCACCGTCTTCGGCTGCGGCGGCGACCGCGACCCGGGCAAACGCCCGTTGATGGCGAAGGCGGCCGAAGCCTATTCGGACCGCGTCGTCGTCACCTCCGACAACCCGCGCACCGAGGATCCGGAGGCGATCATCGACGCGGTCATGAAAGGCTTCGACAAACCGGATGCGGTGGTGCGGGAGGCGGACCGGCCGACGGCGGTCCGCGTTGCCGTTTCCATGGCCGGGCCGGATGACGCTATTCTGGTGGCCGGCAAGGGGCATGAGGATTATCAAATAGTGGGAACAGCCAAGCGACACATGGACGACCGCGAACTGGTGCGGGATGCTTTTGCCGGACGCGTTGCCGGTCGTGGCGAGTGAGGGGGAAAGGACAAGCATGGACATCACGCTATCGGAGCTGGCCAACTGGTGCGGCGGCAAATTGATTCCCGCCGACGCGGGCGAGCTGGTGGTACGGGGCGTTTCCACCGACTCGCGCACCATCAAGGAGGGCGAGCTTTTCGTTGCGATAAACGGCCTCAACATGGACGGCCACCGCTTTGTCCGCTTTGCGGCGGCGGCGGGGGCGGTCGCGGCGGTCGTCGAGAAAAAGAGCCACGACACCGGCCGCCTCCCCATTATTCTCGTCGACGACACCCTGGACGCTCTCGGCCGCATGGCCAATGGCTACCGCTGGCACCCGCCGCTCATTCCCTGGGTCGCGGTCACCGGCTCCAACGGCAAGACTACCACCCGCGAGCTTTTGGCGCTGATGCTCGGTTCCCGCTGGAAGGTGCGGACGTCGAAACGCAACTGGAACAACTTCATCGGTCTGCCGCTGTCCATGATGTCGGAACCGGACGACGCCGGCATCGCTGTTATGGAAATGGGTACAAGCCACCCGGGGGAAATCGCCAAGTTGCGGGAGATTTGCGTCCCCACGATTGGTATCGTCACCTCCACCGGCGAGTCGCACCTTGAAGGCTTTGGCAACAGCCAGGCGGTGGCGAAGGAGAAGGCCGACGTCTTTGGCTGGCTGCCGCCGGACGGCCTCGCCATCTACCCGGCGGACGACCCGAACGCCGCCATCCTCGCCTCCGGCGTCGTGCACAAGGCCGCGACCTTCTGTATCCGCGACGACTGCATGGCGGACCTTATCGCCAAGGACATCGTCGTTACGGCCGAGGGAAGCCAGTTCACAGTCGACGGCGGGGTGCGGGTGTTGCTGCCGCTTCTGGGCCGCCATAATATCGGCAATTGCCTCGCCGCCATGCTGGCCGCCCGCCACCTCGGCATCGATTACGCCGAGTCGGCCCGCGCCGTACGGAGGGCCAAACCGGTTCCCGGCCGCCTCCAGGCGACCCGCACGCCTGCCAAGCTCACCGTCATCAACGACTCCTATAACGCCAATCCGAATTCGGTCCTGGCGGCGCTGGAGGTCTTGGCCGACCTGCCGGAAGGCCGCAAAATCGTTGTTTTCGGCGACATGATGGAACTCGGCGCCGACAGCCGCCGCTGGCACCGCGAAGTCGGCCTGTCGGTCGGGATGATGGACTTGGACGCCCTCTTTGTCACCGGCCCCGAGTCCGCGGCCATGGCCGAAGCGGCGCAGGTCAATGCCCGTATTGTCGTCCGCCATTTTCCGTCGGTCGAGGCGTTGTGGATGACGCTTCGTACTTTCCTCAAGCCTGGCGACCAGGTGTTGGTCAAGGGCTCGCGGGGCATGTTAATGGAGCGGATTGTTAATCAGTTGTTGGATTGGTTCCCGTAAAACCGAAAATTCACAATTCATAATTCACAATGCACAAATACTGGAAATAAATACATTTACCACGCGCTCGCTACCGCTCGCTTACGACAAGCGAGCGGTAGCGAGCGAATCAGAATGTTTTCTTCCGCTCATTGTGAATTATGAATTGTGAATTATAAATTCACAAAATAAGGATGTCCTATGCTGCGTTACCTCGCCCTGGCCGGCGACTGGTTCGGCCCTCTGCGCGTGTTTGAATCCATCACCGTCCGCGCCGCCCTGGCAGTCATCATCTCCTTTGTCGCCGCCGTCCTGCTTGGGCCGGTGTTTATTCGCCGCATGTGTGCGAAAGACGCGACCGAGGATGTCGACAAACCGGACGCCGAGCGGTTGCAGGAACTGCACAACTGCAAAAAGGGAACGCCGACCATGGGTGGGCTGTTCCTGGTGCCGTCGATAATGGTGGCGATATTCCTCTGTTGCGATCCCGGCAATCCCCTGGTATGGGTGGGGCAGTTTGTGCTGTTCGCCTTTGCCTTGCTCGGCTTTCTGGACGATTACTGGAAGCTGCGCGGCTGGGGCCGGAAAGGGCTTATCAAACGGCAAAAGTTCCTGGGTCAGACCATGCTTGCCTTTATCCACGTTGCCGACCTCGCCTGGGGCTGAGCGACCGGCTGGTTCGGCATGACGGCGCAACCGGCCGGCGACAGCCAGGAACAGATCGACGCCGCCACCACCGAGAAAAACCTTATCGAGCCGACGCGGGTGGTCATCCCCTTTACCAAATGGAGCGAAGTCGGCCCCGACCTCGGCCCTGCGTACTGGATTTTCGCAGCCTTGATCATTATCGCCTGCTCGAACGCGGTCAACCTGACGGACGGGCTCGACGGCCTTGCCACCGGCTGTACGGCAATGGTGGCGGCCACCTTTTCCGCCTTGGCGTATATCGCCGGCAACGCCATGCTGTGCGCCTTCTTCCGTATCCCCATGGTTCCTGGAGCGGGGGAGCTGCTTGTCTACGGCGCGGCACTCTTCGGCGGGCTGTTCGGGTTTTTATGGCATAACGCCAATCCGGCGCAGGTGTTTATGGGCGACACCGGCAGTCTTTCCCTTGGTGCGGCTCTCGCTTATCTTGCCATAGTCACCAAGCAGGAGCTTCCACTTGTTGTTG
>JAJPXZ010000038.1 GCA_021205245.1 Planctomycetaceae bacterium | reverse complement strand
CCATAAATCCACTGATAGAGAAAAAGGGGACACCATACACTACACGCGCCGAAAACACTATCCACCGCCTCACCCGGGTCCAGGCTGGGTCCAGTCCCTCGCCCACGGGTTGGCCTACGACGCGGGCGACCTGCCGCGTCGGCACGAGCGGTGGTTCTGGTTAGCCGACCCGTGGATGGACCGGCCGAAAGGCATTGTCAGCCAAAAGAATTGGGACACTCTAATTCATTATCTCCGGAGAGCGCAGCGCGAGCTGCTTGATCTCATCGCAACCTGGCCCCGGCGTCGGATTCCCCGTCAACGTCGCCTCCGGCCATGTCAGTACCGAGGATGGACCTGGACCCGAAAGCCGCTCCTCTCCCCACCGCCGCCGCGACGTCGTCGTTTTCTCGTGCCGGCACTCGTCGCCAAAACGACCGGACCGCCGCCACCTGCGACGGCTTTCGGGGAAGGACGTCCCTGTCGACGTGAACCCGAGACAACCGCCGTCATCCCTCTGGTGGGTTACTCCGGTACGTGTTCCGGCCCGACCCGCCCCAAGCTCTTTGGAAAGTGCATAGAGTACTTGCACCACGCCTAGCAGCAGTCGCCCAGGCGTGCGTCCATGAAAACGGCCCCACTCGCACGAATGGGGCCGCACACTACGGTGTTGCAGGAGCAGGAGGAGGCTTATTCGCAGATCACCACCGGCCTCACGACCGAGGTGACGACCGGCGTTACCACGGTTGGCATGACGGGACGGGTGATGATTTCCCGTTTTTCCGGGTCGAACAGCTTGGCGCGTTTAACCGCCTCGACGTTCTCCGTCCCGGCAAGGACCATCACGGTATTCAATTCACTGTTCAGGTGACGGAACACATCCGCGACCCCTTCCGACCCGCCAAGCGCCAGGCCGTAGAGAGCCGGCCGTCCAACAGCCACAACATCCGCGCCGGAGGCCAGGGCCTTGAAGACATGGCTGCCACGGCGAATGCCGCTGTCGAAGATAATCGGCACCCGCTTGCCAATCGCCTTGGCGATGAGGGGCAGCATGTCGAAGGCGGCGGGCGCGGCGTCCATCTGCCTGCCGCCATGGTTCGATACCCAAATCCCGTCCGCACCGGCGTCGACGGCCTGGACCGCCGCTTCGGGCGAGAGGATGCCCTTGACCAAAACCGGCAGGCCGGTGACCTGTTTGACAAAGCGGATATCCTCGCCGGTAAAGCCGACCTTGCGGGATGCGCGGGCCTGGCTCTGGGTCACGTTTTCCCCGTCGTAGTAGTCCATGACGATGGGGGTGGGCATGCTGTAGTTGTAGTTGTTCCTGGCGTCGGCTTCGCGGTTGCCGGGAGCGCCCGAATCGACGGTGATGATGATGGCGCGCGCGCCGGCGGCCTTGGCCTGTTCGAGGACATGCTTGTTGAAGCCCTCGTCCCGGCTCATGTAAATTTGGAACAGGAACGGCGCGTTCGGGGCGCTCTCGACCGTGTCCTGGATGGAGACGGACGAATAGGTGCTGATAGCCATAATCGTCCCCGCCTTTTGGGTGCCGCGGATAGTGGCCTTGTCGGCGTCACGGTGCACCAGCCCGTGCGCCGCCATGGGCGCGAGGATAACCGGGCTTGGCAGGTCGATGCCGAGGAAACGCGTCTTCATCGAGACGCCCTCCAGGCCGGTCAACCCGTTTGGAATAATCTGCACCCGGTTGAAGGACGTCTCGTTCGCGTCCATGGTTACTTCGTCTTCCGCGCCGCCCTGGACATACCCGAACGCGCCACGAGGCAGGACTCTGGCCGCTTCCTTTTCCAAGTCGTTCAGGTTGATGATGTTGATGGAGCCTTCGGCCGTGCTGACCTCGGGCATTCCGGCCTCGCCGGCCGCAACCACCTGCACCATGACGAGCGCTGCCACGAGCAGCGAGATGTGGAGGAGTTTTTTCATAGAAATCCTTTCTGGATAAATAAGCGCTAAACGTGAACGAATCTATTCGTCATTGTGCGTTTCCGTTATGGCAATGTCAAGGCCAGCCCACGGGGTTTTCCGTAAGGAGTTGCTCTGCAAAGCGACCTACGATACCGGAACGGACGCCAACGCAGTCCGGAAGGAATTATTGGTAAGCGTTAATTAAAGTCATGGCAAGCCGCCTCGGCCCCGGCCTCTATTCCAGCCTTGTCTCCCGCCAACCTCTCCCGTACAATGGAGGGAGAGGAGTGATGAGTTGGAAGACATCCAGCAATTGATCAAAGCCATCGTCTCCAATCCGCGTATCGCCTCGGGGAGCAATTTCGCATCCAAGGTATATCGTGACGAGCCGATCCTGTTTACCGCGCCGCAGATGGCCCGGTACACGCCGCCACGCATTCGCGAAATGCGTCGGCTCGCCCGTGGCGATATGTATGGTGCCGGGGTGTTTTACGACCAGGCCAAGTTCATGGAGGATTTTGAGGACGACTTCGACTACAAGGGCGACTTCACCCACTATTTCCCCACCTACCAACACATGACCGACATCCAGTTGCGGGGCTATTTCACCTGGAGAAAATGCGTGCGGGCAGGGGTTGTCGAGCAGACGTCGTTGTCCTTCGCCTTTGTCTATCTCTACGAACTCCTGAACGGCATCGGCGTCTCGTCGCCGGAAGAGGGCTTCCACACGCTGCACCAATTCTGGCAACGTTACCGGGAGTACGACACGCGCCTCGACTCCTATGCCGCCGCCTGGCTGCGGGACATGGTCGTCTACCACAATTTGGACGCATCGCTTTTGGACGGGCTGCCGGACACAGATGTCGATCAAGCGGTGGCGGTTTTGCTCGCCTACCGCGAACACGGCGCTGACGCGGTCTTTTCCTCCCTCAATTCCCTCTCGTCGTACAATTTTGAAACGTCCAAGTTTTACCAGACCCGACCGGATGATGTGAAAAAGGCTGTGTACCGGGTCTTTGCCGATGTATCGGCCTACTACGACAAGTGCAAAAACAAGTCGGCCAGCGAACAATTATTTGGCCGTATCTGTACATCATCCTACACCATGTTCAAATCGGCTGTGTTCCTGCCGGTACGGGAACGGGAGAGCCGCGTCTACCCATTGGGCAACTGGCAGCGCTTTATCTGCACCGACGGAGACTGGAGCCTGGAGCGGTTTGTCTGGTACGGAAAGAAAAATACGCGGATCGGGGCTATCCTGAAGATGGTGGATTATCTTCTCCGCGAACAGTACGGCTACAAATCGAGTCTGCAACCACCCAAGATGAACAAAGTTCTCCGGGGCAAGATTGAAAAATCCCTGGCCAGCCACGAGCGGGACCGGAAGGCGAACATTCCCCCCACCATCGCCATCGACGTCCACAAACTCCACGGCATCCGCGCCGCCGCGCTGGCCACCCAATCGAAACTGCTGGTCGAGGAAATGGAAAAAATGGAGGCGGTGGCGGCCGCCGCGCCGGTCACAAACGATTCGCCGCCGCAGGAGAAGCCCGGCTCCAGTCCCGGCCTCAGCGAGGTGGAAGTCGTTTTTCTCACCCGCCTTCTCGCCGGTGAAGCCTTCTCCGACCTTCTCCACCGGCATCGGCTGTTGCCGTCCGTCCTCGTCGACGCCATAAACGAAAAACTCTTCGACGAGATTGGCGACACCGCCATCGTGGAGGGCATCGCCGGTCCGGAAGTGCTGGAAGATTACCACAGCGTCCTGAAAGGAATTATCGGGCAATGAAGGTTCCGAAACGCATAGCGACCGCAGTCATCAATTCACTCAAGGGTGGGGTGGTGCCGCGTGTTGGTCTCCCGTACATCACGGTCGGCCGCGAGGCCGAAATCGGCGCGCTCCTGCACGACATCGATATCGTCGCCGACGGCGGCGCGTCGTTCCGATTCATCGTCGGCAAATACGGCAGCGGTAAAAGTTTTTTGCTGCAAATCATCCGTAATTACGTGATGGACCGCAATTTCGTCGTCGTCGATGCCGACCTCTCGCCCGAACGCCGCCTGCATGGGACGCGCGGTCAGGGCCTGGCGACATACAAAGAACTCATCCGCAACATGTCGACGAAGACACGCCCGGAAGGGGGCGCTCTTACCCTCATCCTCGACCGGTGGATTAGTAACGTACAGTCCGAGGCAGCCACCTCCTCCGGTCTCTCGCCCGAGGACGCCGGCTTCGCCCGCGAGGTCGAACGGCGCATCCACGAGGTCGTCAATTCCGTCAATGAAATGGTCCATGGCTTTGATTTCTCCAAGCTCCTCGTCATGTACTACCGCGCCACCCTGGACGGCGACGACGAGAAAAAAGCCGCGGTCGTCAAGTGGTTCAGGGGCGAGTACGCCACCAAGTCGGAGGCCCGGGCCGAACTCGGCGTCGGCATTGTCATCACCGATGACGACTGGTATGAGTACATCAAACTCTTTGCCGCCTTTTTGCGTGGAGCCGGCTATGCCGGCCTGGTGATTTTGGTCGACGAACTCGTCAACATCTACAAAATCCCCAACAGCATCACCCGCCAGTACAACTACGAAAAAATCCTCACCATGTACAACGACGCGCTGCAAGGGAAGGCGCGGCATCTCGGCATCGTCATGTGCGGCACGCCCCAGTGCATCGAGGATCCCCGGCGCGGCATCTTTAGTTACGAGGCATTGCGCTCGCGCCTGCAGGACGGCCGTTTCAGCCGCGAAGGCGTCACCGACATGCTGTCGCCCGTCATCAAGCTGCCGCCCCTTACGTATGAGGAAATGCTGGTCCTTATCGAAAAGCTCGCCGCCATCCACGCCGATCTCTACGAATACAACCCCGTCCTCACCCAAGATGACATGATCAATTTCATCAAGATCGAGTTCAGCCGTATCGGTGCGGACAAGAACATTACCCCGCGCGAAATCATCCGCGACTTTATTGAGGTCTTGAACATCGTCTCGCAAAACCCGTCCGTCACCGTCGCCGACCTGCTGGCCGAGCAGGCGTTTTTCGCAAAGCCGGAATTGGAGTCGGGGCCGGTTGAAAAAGGCTTCGAGGAATTTGAAATCTGATGGATGTCTTCAGCCGCTACGCTCCCTTTGTGCAGGACTTTATCTACAGCAACAACTGGCAGGCGCTCCGGGCCATCCAGGTCGCGGCCGGCGACGCCGTCTTTAATACAGACGACAACGTCCTCCTCTCCGCCTCGACAGCGTCCGGCAAAACCGAAGCCGCCTTCTTCCCCATCCTCACCCTCTTCACCGAGGATATGCCCCGCTCGGTCGGTGCCATCTATATCGGCCCCCTGAAGGCGCTCATCAACGACCAGTTCATGCGCCTGAACGATCTATGCCGCGAGGCCCATATTCCGGTGTGGCATTGGCACGGCGATGTCGCCCAATCCCACAAAAACCGTCTTCTGAAGAATCCCTCCGGCATTCTCCAGATTACCCCCGAATCGCTGGAGGCGCTCCTCCTCCATAAGCACGCCGATGTCGGACGCCTCTTCGGCGATCTCCGTTTCATCGTCATTGATGAGGTCCATTCGCTGCTGCGCGCCGATCGAGGCGGCCAGACTCTTTGCCTGATTGAACGCCTCTCCCGCCTCGCCGGCGTCAATCCCCGGCGTATCGGCTTGTCCGCCACCATCGGCGACCCCGAAGGGACCGGCGCGTTTTTATCCTCCGGAACCGGCCGCAAGACAGTCATCCCGGTTATCGAAAACAAGGGCATCCGCTGGCGTTTGTCGATGGAGCATTTCTTTGTCCAGGGCGATCAGGCGGGCAAGGGCGGGGGAGATGCGGACGCGTTGCCGGAGCCGGAAGCGCCAACCGACCACGCGCCGAAGCATGCCGATCCCGGCATGGGCTATATTTTCGAACACACGCGAGGCAAGAAATGCCTGATCTTTGTCAATTCGCGCGAAGAATGCGAGGCGGTCACGACCACCCTGCGCCAGTATTGCGAAGCCAATCGCGAGACTGACCGCTTCCTCATCCACCACGGCAATCTTTCGACTTCCTACCGGGAGACAGCCGAAGCGGTGATGAAGGACGACGAACAAAACCAGACGACCGTCACCACCGCCACCCTCGAACTCGGCATCGACATCGGCCGGCTGGAACGCGCGTTTCAGCTCGACGCCCCTTTTACCGTCTCGTCGTTTTTGCAACGGATGGGCCGGACCGGCCGCCGCGATCTGCCGCCGGAAATGTGGTTTGTCATGCGGGAGGACGAGCCGGAGGCCAGGGCGATGCTGCCCGCTACCATCCCCTGGACGCTGATTCAAGGTATCGCCCTGGTGCAGTTATATCTGGAGGAACGCTGGGTCGAACCGCCCAAGCTGGACCGGTTGCCTTTCAGCCTGCTCTATCACCAGACCATGTGCATCCTCGCCTCCAGTGGCGAGATGTCGCCGGCGGCCCTGGCGTCACGGGTGTTGTCGTTAAGCTATTTTCACCGCATCTCGCAGGACGACTACAAGTTGCTCCTCCGGCACCTCGTCGCCACCGACCATATCCAAAAGACGGACGAGGGCGGCCTCATCGTCGGCCTCGCCGGCGAGCGCCAGGTCAACACCTACAAGTTTTACGCCGTCTTCAAGGAGAACGAGGAGTACACCGTCCGCAACCGTTCGCAGGAACTCGGCACCATCGTCTCGCCGCCGCCGGTGGGGGAGAAGATTGCCCTCGCGGGACACGTGTGGATAGTGGAGGAAATCGATCACAAACGCCACCTCATTTATTGCGACCTGGTGAAGGGCAAGGTTCCAGCCTATTTCGGCCAATGTCCGGGCGACATCAATACCAAAATCCTCGAGAAGATGCGTGCGATTCTTCGTGGCGACACCGGTTATCCATATCTGATGCAGAACGCGGTCGCGCGCCTGCGTGAGGCCAGGCGTGTCGCCGTCAACTCCGGCATGACCGAGCAGCCGCTCCTCCCGCTTGGCGGCGACATGTGGTGCCTGTTCCCATGGCTTGGCACCTATGCGTTCCTCGCGCTGGAGCGGTTTATCAAAATCAAGTGCGCCGCCAACCTCGGTTTGTCGGCGCTGGACTCGTCCCGCCCCTACTTTATTCAGTTCAAGATGAAAGCCGACCGCGACGCCTTTTTCGCCGTCCTCGCCGAAGAGGCGGCGAAGCCGCTCGACCCGATGGAACTGGTCTACGACAACGAAGTGCCGCTGTTCGAAAAATACGACGAGTTTTTGCCCGAGGCGCTGGTACGCAAGGGCTTTGCCTACGGCATCCTGGGCATTGACGAAATGAAAGCCCGCATCGCCGGTTGGGCAGATTCAAACTGAATCAGACCGAAAGTTTTCGCGCATACTGTGGCGGGTGTCCATTGTTCACGGCGGCGGCGCTGTGGTGTATAATGGAGGGTATGGCGCATCATCATCCAGACGGCTTACCGGAGGAATGGAAATGATCGAATCAATGCGAAAGTACATGCGGGTCGGCATCGTCAATTTCATGGCGTTTCCGGCGACGATGAAAGGGGAAGGCCCCATTCTCGACGCCACCCGCGCCATTTGCCGGGACGATTATTTCGACGTCATCGAGGTCACCTGGATAAAGGATCCCATCGTCCGCAGCCAGGTGCGCACCATGGTCGAGACGGCAGGCCTCACCCTTACCTACGGCGCGCAGCCGCGCATGTTGACGACCGGTTCGAACATCAACGATCTCGACCCGGCCAAGCGCCGGGCTGCTCTCGACTCGCTCAAGGCCGGCATCGACGAAGCCTACGAACTTGGGGCCAAGGGCTTCGCCTTCCTCTCGGGCAAGTATGAAGACAAGACGCTTGAAGAATCCTATGCCGCCCTCAAGGACTCGACTGCGCAACTGTGCGAGCACGCTGCCAAACGTGGTGACATGCCCGTTTTGTTGGAAGTGTTCGACTACGATTTTGACAAAAAATCCCTGATCGGCCCGGCCCCGCTGGCACGCCGTTTCGCCGAGGATATCAAATCCCGCCATCAGAACTTCGGCCTCATGGTCGATCTGTCCCACATCCTGCAAATCCACGAGCCGCTCCGGGAAAATATCCTGCCGATCGCGCCCTACATTCGCCACGCCCACATTGCCAACGTGGTGATGCAATCCGGTGCCGAAGCGGTTGGCGACATGCACCCCCGCTTTGGCTTCCCGAATTCCGAAATCGGTGTAAAAGGAGTGATGGATTTCCTCCGTATCCTCTTTGACATCGGATACCTCAATGCGGAGAACCCGCCCATCGTGTCGTTCGAGGTCAAACCGTGGGGCGACGAGGAGCCGGAACTGGTCATTGCCAACGCGAAGCGGGTTTTGAATGAGGCATGGGCAAGACTCTAACGGTGGACCAGAATGACGGGGAGGCGTCATGTTGCAGCAACCGGCAGCCATACCCTTCGCTTTCCCCCGCATCCCGGGTGTGCGCTGTCTCTTCTCAACCCGCCACGCCGGCGACCTAGCCTTGCGTGACGAGTGTCGCGATCGCCTCATTGCCTTGGCGAGAGACGGTGGAATAAGCCGCCTCGCAGAAATGCGGCAGGTCCACGGCAACACGATGGTTCGTGCGCAGGAAGGCGATCCACCCGAGGCCGACTGCCTGTACACCGGTGAATCTGGCCTGGGTTTGGTGGTGCGGACAGCCGACTGCCAGCCCATCCTTTTCGCTCGGGACGACGGCTGCATGGTTGCCTGTCTGCATCTTGGCTGGCGTGGCAATGCGGGCGAGTACATCCGTTCCATCGTCACCCGCCTGTGCGAGCACTTCGACTGCTCGCCCGACCGTTTGGCCGCGGTGCGCGGTCCGTCGCTTGGTCCGGCAGCGGCGGAGTTCGTAAACTTTGAAAAAGAATGGCCTGCATCCTTTGCGCCGTGGTTTGACGCGGCCGCGCGTACCATGGATCTCTGGTCCCTGACCAAAACGCAACTCGCCCGGGCGGGGATTCCGCCCGGGCGAATCTATTCGCTTGATTTGTGCACACGCGACATGCCGGACATGTTCTTTTCCCACCGACGGGGCGACTTGGGACGGCAGGTCGGCATTATCTGGCGGACCGAATAAGTCTGTGCGGGATTACAACGCCCGCGCCTTCCGCCTCTTCCAGAAGAAGTCGGTCTGTTTCAGCCGGTCGAGCAGGACGGCGATGAGGATGACCATACCCAGCACCACCTTTTGGGTATAGCTCTCCACACCCAGCAGGTTCATACCGTTCTGGATAGTGGCGATGATAAACGAGCCGATCAGCGTGCCGAAGATTTTGCCTTCGCCGCCGGCGAGGCTGGTGCCGCCCACCACTGTCGACGCAATCACGAACATCTCGTAACCGACGCCGTAGATGGGCGCGCCCGCCTTCAACTGCGACGCGGTAATGATGCCGCCGAATCCCGCCAGCAGGGCAATCACCACATAGACGAAGAAGAAGATGAACCGTACCGGCACGCCTGACAGCCTAGCCGCTTCCTTGTTGCCGCCGACGGCGTAGATATAGCGGCCAATCGAGGTGCAGCTCATCAGGATATGGGCGGCGACATAGAGGAGCAGGCAAATGCAGACTGATATCGGTATCCCCCAGAACAGCGTCCCGCGACCCAGGAAGGTATAGGCGTCGGGAATCTCAAAGATGGTGTAGCCGCTGGAAATCATATAGGCGAAGCCGGACGCCACCATCATCGTCGCCAAGGTGACGATAAAGGGCGGGATGGCGAACAGGGTGACCATCGCCCCGGTGAACAGCCCCATGCAGCCGCAAATAAGGATAGCGAGGGCGGAAAAGCCGACCATGGCGGCGGTGCTGGCCTCGGTCGCGCCTCCGTAGCGGCGGATAAACCAGGCCGCGAGGCAGGATGACAGCGCGATGAGGCTGCCGACCGATAGCTCGATGCCGCCGGTGATGATGACCATGGTCATGCCGATGGCGATGGTGGAAATCACCACCGTTTGGTTCGAAATGTTGATCAGGTTGTCTTTCATGAGAAACGTCGGCCAGCGGTAGGTATCGGGCTGCGCGAAGCGGACGCCGGTCATTTGCGGGACCTTCTGGGCTATGCCGTCGAAGATGGGCCAGGCGGCGGTGGCCGCCGTCGCGGCGACGACGTCGATGGTCCTGCCTTCTGATGCGAGCGTAGTGGCGATGGTCCGCACATTGGCGGGATTTCCTCTGGCAATACCGGCAATGGCAATGCCGTTTTGTTCCAATGCCTCGGTGACGACGGCGGCGAAGCGCTCGTCAATCGTGTTGTTGCGGATGGCGATGAGGGCGATGCGTGGCTTCGGGTCCATCGCCAGGATGGCGTCCGCGACCTGGCGGCCGGCTTCCGGACCTTCCGGCGTGTGGTTGTTCATTGTTCGCCAGCTCAGGAAGGCGCACAGGAGCAGCAGGATGATGATGGTTCCGTAATCGTTGAAAAGTTTACGCATGGGCTCTCTCCATTATGCTCCAACCGCGAGCTTAAGCACCTCTGCCTGGGTAGTATGTTTCGGGTCGGTTACTTCGCCCACGATTTTGCCGTCGCGCATGACCAGGAGACGGTCCGCCATGCCGATGGCTTCGGGCAATTCAGAACTGATCATGACGATAGCTTTGCCGCGTTCGGCCAGTTCGTTCATGATCTGGTAGATTTCATATTTGGCTCCGACGTCGACGCCGCGAGTCGGTTCATCAAACACGACCAGCTCGCAATTGGCCTGAAGCCACTTGGCCAGCACCACCTTCTGCTGATTGCCGCCGGAGAGGTTTTGCGCCAGTTGTTCCTGGCTGGGAATCTTGATGCGGAGCGAGTCCACGTATTTTCGGAAAGCCGCCGACTCCTTTTTCCGGTTGATAAAGGTCATGCGGCTGAATTGCTTGAGGTTTGGCAGGGCGAAGTTCTCGCGGACCGACTGGATAAGGACCAGACCCTGCGCTTTCCTGTCTTCGGTCAGCAGCGCGATGCGGGAGCGGATTGAATCGCGCGGGTTACGTATGTCGGTGTTTTTGCCGTCGAGGAGAATTTCGCCCGTATCGCGTCGGTCGGCCCCGAAGATAAGCCTGACCGTCTCGGTCCTTCCAGCGCCGACCAGCCCGACCAGCCCGACGATTTCCCCGGCCCGTACGGAGAAGGACACGTCTTCGACACAGCCGGCCCGGCTGAGGTGACGCGCCTCGAACTTGACGCCGCCAATGTTCCTGACGCGCGGCGGGAATTCCTGATGCATCTTGCGGCCGACCATCATCTCGATCATTTCCGGCCTCGGCAGGTCGGAGGTTTTGCGCGTCCCCACGCTTTCGCCGTCACGCAGGACAGTGACCCTGTCGGTTATGGTAAAGATTTCGTCAAGGCGGTGGCTGATGTAAATGATGCCGATGCCGCGTTTCTTGAGTTCGCCGATGATGGTGAATAACGCCTCGACCTCGTTGTGGGTCAGGGCCGCCGTCGGTTCGTCCATCACCAGAATTTTGGCGTCGAGGGACAGGGCTTTGGCTATTTCGATCCCCTGTTGTTCCGCCACCGACAGATCGCGCACCTGTGCGTCAAGGGGGACGTTCAGACCGACCTTGGCGAACAATTCCTCTGCCATCCGCACTTCCTCATGCGGCTTGACAAAGCCAAAACTCGTCCGCTCACGGCCGAGAAAAAGATTTTCCCGCGCCGTCATGGCGGGAATCATGTTGAGTTCCTGGTAAATGATGGAGATGCCCAGGTTTTTCGACTCCACCGGATTGTCGATGTGCACTGGTTCGCCTTGCAGTTCGACCGTGCCGCCATCGGGGCGATGGGCTCCTCCGAGCACCTTCATGAGGGTCGATTTGCCCGCGCCGTTTTCCCCGACCAGACCCAGCACCTCCCCCGGATACAGTTCGAGGCTTACCCCTTTGAGGGCCTTGACGCCGGGAAAGTTTTTCTCGATATCTTTCATCCGGAGAAGCGGGATGTCGTCGTCGTGCATGGCTGTCCTCTCGTCCGGCCTGGTCGGCCGGTGTCGGTTCGGGAGTGTAATGATTGGCGATAAGGTACGCCGGAAAGCCGCACGAGGCCGCTTTCCGGCGCGCTTGGTTTAGCGCAAGGTCGGGTGTTTGTCGGCTTCCGCCGTGGTATAGAGTTCGGTGTCGATCAGGGTGACGGGATCAACTTCCTCGCCGTTCATGTACTTGATAAAAGCCTGGACGACGCCGATGCCGAGGCGGTCGGGGAACTGGATGGACGAGCCATAGAGCTTGCCGTCCTTGATCGCCTGCTTCGCTTCGGGCATGCCGTCGAAGCCGATGACCTTGACCTGGTCGACCTTGCCGATGCCTTCGAGAGCGGCGAGGGCGCCCATCGCGGTCGGGTCGTTGATGGCGAAGATGCCGACGATGTCGGGGTGGGCCTGCATCATGTCCTGGCAGGCGCTGAAGCCACGTTCACGCGAGCCGAGGGCGGGAAGTTCGGAGACGATGGGCATGTCCGCTTCCATTCCCGCTTCCTTCAGGGCGTCGCGGAAGCCGTTGTTACGCATAAGGCCGGATTCGGTTTCGTTGTGGGAGAGGACGCCGACCTTGCCCTTGCCGTTCAGGGCCTGGATCATGCCGCGGCCAGCCACCTTGCCGCCGGCGTAGTTGTCGGTGGCGATGTGGGCGATGACTTCGGCGTTATCCGCCAGGGAGGCGATGTCGACGGTGAAGACGGGGATGCCGGCGTCATTGGCTTCACGGATAATCGGTCCGATGGCCTTGGAGTCGCAGGGGGAGAGGACGATGCAGTCGTACTTGTTGGCGATGAAGTCCTTGACCTGGTTCGACTGGCGCGAGACGTCGAAGTTGCCGTCGGCGACGACGACGTCATAGCCGTACTTAGCGGCTTCTGTCGTCATGTTGTCGGCGATGTCTTTAAAGAACGGGTTCGACATGGCCAGGAGCGTGACGCCGATGGTGCCCTTCTTTTCCCCGGCAAATCCGGGTACCGCGAACATGACAAACAACAGGGTGGTGATGATCAGCTTCTTCACGATAGTTCCTCCAATGACAAAGAAAACCGCTGAAATGCAAATGCCGCACACGGGTGATGTACGTCGTTTAGATAATGCAAGCCCCATGCCAGCGTAGCGGTCTGCGCTGGCTGAATGGATAAGACGATGCATTGATGGAGGTTAAAATTATGGAAAAAGTGGAGACGCAATATGGCTTAGCGGGAGTGCAGAGGCCCAACTGCGGGATTTTGCAGCGGGCGTGCAATTTTTGCACTGCGGACGAGCAGGCAGGCATCACCCCTTGGCAAGGGGGAACGAAAGGCGGAATTCACAACCGCCGCCTGGTGGGTTCGTCACCTTAATGGAACCGCCGAATTTCTCAATGATACCGTAGACGATGTAGAGCCCCAGTCCCTGGTGGCTTCCGTTCGCCTTCTTGGTCGAAACAAAAGGAAGGAATACGTCGTTTGGGTTATCGAGGCTGACGCCAGGCCCCGTGTCCGCCACGGTGACGATAACCCAGCCGCCGTCCGCATCGGTAATGATGGAGGACGCAATCTCGACAGCCCCGCCGGTGGGCATGGCGTCGATGGCGTTACGCATAAGGTTCAGGAACACCTGCCGCAATTCGGCCGAATTCGCGTCCACGAGAGCCCGGCCGCCGTCGTCCCGGCAGGTGAAGTCCACCGAACGACAACCGCCGTGGAACTGCAGAAGCCCCACCGTCTCTCGGACAAGCGCCATGACATCCACCTGTTCGCGGGCCGTGCCGTCCGAGCCGGTGTAGGAGACAAGGCTGTTCGTGATGGCGTGGATGCGGGTAATCTCCTCCTCCATCCGGGATATGACCTCCAAGTTCTCCGGGTTGGATGCGTCGTCACGCAGGTAGTTCAGGTAATTCCCAATGATCTCCAGCGGGTTGTTCACTTCATGCGCCACGCCTGCGGCCAGCAGGCCGATAGACGCCAATTGATCGGACAAGACCAGCCGCCGCCGCAGTTCCTCCCGGAACGACACATCCTCGATAATCACCATCGTGCCGACGTTGACCTCATTTTCGCGAATCGACTGAATACGCACATCGGCGATGAGTTTGCGTTTGTCGGCGGCGGTGACGGGGACGTTGTGGTATTGCTCGTCCGCACCCGAATCGCACGCCCCCAGCACCAATTCGCGCAGGCGCGCATTGTCACGGCCGAACAAGGATTCCCCTTCGCGGGGCGTTCCTGCGAAAATCGCCTCGCCGTTATTGTTCAGGAAGCGGGCGGCTCGCTTGGGGTCGAGGATGACAATGGCGGTCGGCAGGTCGCGGAGCATCGCTTCGGTATAGCGCATCAATTCGCGGAATGTCTCCTGACTGGAGAAATAATCGTCCTGGCGGTCGAGTTGGGCATAACAGAGGCGGATCAGATTTAACCGTTCCATCGACTTGGCCGACGAAGTGAGGATGACGTTGCCGTGACGCATTACCGACACCCTGTCGGCGATGGACAGCGCGTCCTCAATCCTGTGGGTGACGAAGAGGAGCGCCATACCGTTGTCGACGTGGCGGCGGAGCAGCTTGAGGACGCGGTTAAAGTAGGGTTGGTTCAGTTCCTCGAGCGCCTCGTCCATGACCAGGAACGACGGGTTCTGATAGAGCTTCGAGAGGATTTCCACCAGCACCCATTGTTCATACGGCGCTTCCTGAATCTTCGCGTCCAGCGGAAGGACGATCTGGTTGTCCCACAGCCAATCCTTGATCTTGCGCCGGTAACGGCGTCCGGGGAACAAGCCAAGCCAGCGTCTCCTGTCGCCCAGGATGATGTTTTCAAGCACGGTCTGGCGTGGATATATGCGCGGCCGTCCCGAAAGGTGGGTAATGCCCATCTCCTTCGCCATCTGCGGCGTGAGGCCGGAGAAGTCCCGCCCGCCCGCCAGCACCATGCCTCGCTCCGGGATCAGCCGTCCGGACATGACTGCGCACAGGGTGGATTTGCCCGCATGGTGCGCGCCGACGAGGGCGTGTATCTCGCCGGGGGCGACCGAGAAGGTGGCATCTCTGAGGGCCGGGTGCATGCCGAAGGCGTAGTCGACGCCGCGCACGCCGTAGGCCCCGGCTACGGTCCGCGTCGATTCAGGAAAGGCCATAGCGGTCCAGCTTGTAATAAAGGGTGCGGACGCTGATGCCGAGCCGTTTTGCCGCCATGCGTCTGTTGCCGCCAACCTCGTCCAGCACGGTGCGGATGGCGTGCCGTTCCGCGTCCTCGAGCCGGCCCGATTGGGACGTCGGCGACGAGGGCTGCACAGGCGATGCAGTGCTCGAACGCACCGCCTGGGGCAAATCATCCGCTTCGATAATCGCCCCTGGCGACAGGAGCGCGCATACCTTGACCAGGTTTTGGAGTTCACGCACGTTGCCGGGCCAGTCGTAACTAAGGAGCGACTTTTCCGCCTCGACGGAGAAGCGCTTGCCTGCTTCGCGGCCGGGCTGGCGGGAGAGGAAATGCCGCAACAGCGGCGCAATATCCTCCCGCCGTTCCCGGAGCGGCGGAATATGCAGTTGCAGCGGGTTGATGCGGAAATACAGGTCGTTCCGGAAGACGCCGCGCTCCACCAGGTCGCCCAGATTTTTATTGGTCGAGGCGACGAAGCGCACATCGACAGCCAGCTCCTGTTTGCCGCCCACCGGGCGGATGAGCGAATTCTCGATGGTGCGGAGTATCTTCGCCTGGATGGGCAGGGGCATGTCGCCGATTTCGTCCAGATGCAGGGTGCCGCCGTCGGCCTGGGCGAAATACCCGGCGTGGTCTTCGACCGCTCCCGTGAAAGAGCCCTTCACGTGGCCGAACAGCTCCGACTCGGCCAGGCTGTCGGCAATGGCGGAACAATTGACCCGCACCAGCGGCCGACCGGCGCGTCGCGACGCGGCGTGAATGTATTCGGCGAGGAGCTCCTTGCCGGTCCCGCTTTCACCGGTGATAAGGACGGCGATGTCCGAGTCGGCTGCCCGGGCCGCTTGGGCGATGAGTTTTTCCATCGACAGGCTGACGCTGACGATGGTGGGCATGGCTGGTGCGGTCTCGTCCGCCCGCGTGGGCGGCGACAGGGCGGGGGACTCCTCTCTGCCTGCCGCAATGGCGCTCCGCACTACCTCCAGCAGTCGTTTGAAGTCGAGGGGCTTCGGGAGGAAATCGAACGCTCCCATCTTCATCGCCGCCACGGCTGCCTCGAGGGTGCCGAAACCGCTGATAAAGACGACCGGGAGCGAAGGGATGCGGGCGATAAGGTTGCCCATCACGTCGAGTCCGCTCTCCGAACCAAGGGAGAGGTCGATGACGGCAGCGGCTGGACCGTGTCGTTCGGCCAGGTCCAGGGCTGTCTGGTTGTCGGCGGCCCAGTGGCAGACAAAACCGTTTCGCTGGAAATTAATGGCTAGGCTTTGGTAGACCCGCTCGTTGTCGTCGACAATTAAGAGTGCGTTTTTCATACTGCGCATTCCATGGCGAGAGACGGAATTTGTACGGATAGGTAGTGGATACCATACCCTGTGGGGCGAAAATTGGAAGAAAAAACATCGTTGATTACAGTGTGCGATTCAGAGTATTTAGAGCAAACCACCTTCACGTGGGACACATCCCGAAGTCATATCATCATTATATGTATATGCCGATAGAGGAAATACCGCGAGTTCATGGTGTATGGGATGCGTTAATAAAAATTGAATATTTAACGTATTTTCGCACCCTGCACCACAAGCTTTGACAGTCACTATTTAGTATCCGCAATTATGCGGGAAACGGTATAGGCGTGATTTTTAAAAGGAGAAACATTGATGTATACCGGTACAAAGAAAATGATTATGGCCGTTATGGCCTTCGCGGTCCTCGCTGGCGGCGCGTTCGCGGCCGAAAGCACCCAGGAAGCCCGGTCGCGTTTGACCAGGCAACAGGCTGCGAAAATTGCGCAGGAGCAGGTTAACGGCGGCCGTGTCGTTGAATCCGAATTCAACAACCGTTGGTTCCGTGGCAACGACTACGATTTCATCGTCGTCGATGAAAACAACCGTTACGACATCCGCGTCAGCGCCGAAACGGGCGAAGTCCTCGACATCGACACCAACCCGATCTTCCACGACAACATCACTGGTGCGGATCGTCAGCGCTACGCCTCCGCCACCAGCGTCAATCCGGAACGTATTCGCCAGATCGCCCAACAGCGCTCCCCGAATGCCCTGATCACCGATATGGAACGTTCGGTCGAAGACGGCCGCGCGGTCTATAACGTCGAACTCGTCGCCGACAATCGTCACGTCGACATGAAGGTCGATGGCACAACCGGTGAAGTGATGGCGTTCGAACAGGCCCGCGCCGATCGCGACAACAACCGCTTCATGCGTGAGACCAGGGCCATGCGCCGCACCGCCACCGGTGCCGCCGCGACTGGCGCCGCCGCCACCACCGGCATGCTCGGCCGCAACGCCGCCGACAACACCGGCCTTTTCGGCCGCACCACCACCGGCGCGCTCGACCGCAACGCCAACCTCACGAACCGGAACCTTACCAAGTCCAGGCACCCGATGATCCCCACCCAGCTCAACTCGACCGCCGGCAGCCTGAGCCGCGCCGCCCAGCAGATCGACCGTGCCGCCGACAGCCTGAAGTCGACTGCCCAGAACATCACGCAGCAGGCTCGTCAGATGAACACCACCACCAACACCACCACCAATACCACCAACACCAGCACCACCACCAATCGGTAATACCTCACTCACTTGAGGCTTATCCGATGCAAAGAAGCCGCCTCCCTTATGGGTGGCGGCTTTTTAATGCGGTAGTCGATTAGCCGCCTGCGGTTGGCGCTTAAACAAGGCTTATCGCGTCGGGCCGCGCAAAAGGTGCGGAGCCCGAAGGTAAGGCAACCTCGGTTCGCTACGGGGCTTGCGTTGCCGCCAGTCATGCCGTATAACGTGATCGAGCCGCCCAATGGTGTTTTTAACGGTACAATAAAAACGGGATATCGAGCGATGAAAGTACGACACCTGATTCCCTACTATCGCGAGCTTGTATTTTGTACCCTTCGTGATTGGCGCAGGCATCCCTATGGCATGGACCGCCTTGATGCGGATCTCTTCTTGAGTGGCGGCCTCGATTGCACGCCCGCCCTGCAGCTTCGCCGCCACAAGCTGCGCATTTGCTCTAGCCCTTTGGACTGGATGATGGGGTATCGACTCGCTGATGCGGCGGAGTTGTACCGCACCCGCTTCGAGACTTTTTTCCAGGATATCCGGGAACATCCCCACGACAGCCGCAACCGGCGGAAGGTCGAAGATCTCCGTCACAACGTGATTTCAATCCACCATTTTCCCCTCCACATGACGCTGGAGGAGGGGCAGCGGTATGTTCGCGACAGGGTCCGCCGGCATTTCGAACACACCCACGATTTCCTGTCCAAGGCATCCCGCTACGTCGTTGTGGCCAAGAGCAACGAGAGCCGCGAAGACATCACCCAGTTCACCGACGTGATGCGAAGCCTCTATAAGGGCGATATAGTCTTCATGAACATCAGCGAAAGCAAACGACGGAGCCTAACCATAACCGTTCTCGCCAATGCCGTGCTGCTCTACGCCTTCACGTTCGATGACAGATCAATTTTGGACAAGCGCGGCATAAAGGGCCGAAACCACTACGGCAACGACTACGAATGGGGCCTCATCTTCGACCGCTGCCAACGCTCCGGCCGGTTCAAGACCCGGTCCAGTAAGAGTGCAGAGCGTTACGATTAGCCGCCGCCGCTTCCATATCGGTTGATCATGACCGTGCTGCCACCCAGCTACGCCTGCGTGACGGTCGGAGGATTAGGGCTTCTACGATAAGGATGGAACGCAGAGGTTGAGTTAAGGGCGGGGGAGCGTTACTTGGTATTATGGTCACTGCTCACGCCGCGCCGGATGGCAATGGTGCTGGCCCGTCGTGTTTTAGCTGTGCGTCTCGCCCGGATGACTTTGGACAGCCACCGATGCAGGAAAAAGCACGCCGCAATATACAGGATTACGATGGCCGAGCCTGCGTAGAGGTACATCGGATCCATGTGCATACCCGGCCCGCTCGCTGTCGATTCCCCTCTTCCTGCCGAAAGCGCGGTAAAACCGCCCAAGGTATTTGGCCCCGTCTGCCGATCACCTCCGCTCGCGTCACGAGCCGACGCCTCCGGCATTGCCGCTTCGAGGGGGGCCGGGGTGTGCGTGCCTGAAGACGTAACATCCAACTGTGGAGGCATAAACTGTCCATTTGAGTCGAAAAAGCCACAGTCACTAGCATAATTCGACCCAATCAGGAGTCAAATAAAAAGCCGCAACCCTTTGGGGCTGCGGCAGTTATTTGGTACCCGCTCAGGGATTCGAACCCTAGACCTACTGATTAAGAGTCAGTTGCTCTACCAACTGAGCTAAGCGGGCTCGCTTTTGGAGAATTGAATAATACGAACTTCCGGCCCGTTGTCAACCGCTTTTCGCCCGACTTTTCAGAAAAACATTTCCATACGCCGATGCACGATGCCAACCTCCATAAACTCGCCGCCCACCGCCGTGAAGCCAGCCCGCTGGTAAAGGCCCAGCTTGTCGATCTGCGCGTTCAGGCATGCACGTTTGAAACCGGCCGCCTTGCCGTCCTCCAGACACCGGCTCAACAAGGCCCATGCCAGCCCATGGCCGCGAAAGGACGGGAGCACCGCCACCCGGCCAATATGCAGCCAGCTGTCATCGTCGTAATAGCGGAGCGTGGCCAGCGGCTCGTCGCCACGCCGGGCCAGGAGGTGGGTCGCCACCTGGTCAAGGTCGTCCCATTCCTCTTCGGGTGGGCAGTTCTGTTCTTCGACAAAAACCGCCTGCCGTACGGCCTTCGCCAGCGAAAACGCATCGTCGTCGCCATGGAAGGATTGAATAACGAAATCGATCATTGCCGCCGCCGCCGTTCGCGGAAAAACTCCCGCAGGATCAGCCCGCACGGCTCGGCCAAAACATCCGCCGTCACCTCCACCGTGTGGTTCAGTTGTTCGCAACCGAGGACGTCGAGGACCGAGCCGCACGCCCCAGCCTTCGGATCGCGCGCGCCATAGACCAGCCGGCTGATTCGCGACAGCACCAGTGCGCCCGCGCACATGGAGCAGGGTTCGAGGGTCACGTACATGGTGCACTCGTCCAGACGCCAGCTCTCGAGCGCCGCCGCCGCTTGGGTAATGGCGAGGATCTCCGCGTGGGCGGTCGGGTCTTGCAGCATTTCACGCTGGTTATAGGCACGGGCGATCAACCGCTCGCGGTGGTAGATGACCGCGCCGACCGGCACCTCGCCGGCTTCGGCCGCGTCGGCGGCGGCCTTCAAGGCCTGGGCCATGCGCCATGCATCAATATCTTCGTCAATCATAGGATTCCTGGTGGCAATTGTTTAAGGATGAAATCCGGCACCTGCCGTTTGGCGCGCCGCAAAGGCAGGCCTGATTTTCCCAAGCCGGTGCGTTCGGCTGTGGTGAGGTGGCGGGCGTGGGTGATGGCGAGGGCGAGGGCGTCGGATTCGTGATCGGTCTCGGGGGATTCGGCCAGTTGCAACAGGACGCGCACCATGTCCCGTACCTGATCCTTGCCGGCGCGACCGCTGCCGGCGACAGCCCGCTTGACCAGTGCCGGTTCGTACCCCTGGACGCTCAGGCCTTGTTCGGCGGCGGAGAGGAGGGCGACGCCGCGTCCTTCGCCGATGGCTATCGCGGTTTTTGGATTATTGCCGGTAAACACCGTCTCCACCGCCGCCGCCTGGGGCGAGTGCCGCGCGATAACCTCCCGCAATCCCCGGTAGATGATGACAAGCCGCTCGGCGATGCTGTCGCCTTCGGCGCGGATACAACCGCTGTCCAGGCAGACGAGGCTGTTGGCACGGCGCTCGATGACGCCGTAGCCCACGAATCGCGTTCCCGGGTCTATTCCCAGGATGCGGGTTATCGTTTCCATCTCTTTCTCGATTCCGCTTGGCAGAAGGCCGCCGCGTTTCTATAATACGAATCTTTGTGACGAGTCGCCTCGAAAATAGGCATTTTCGTGGCAGCATCGGCGTTCCGCCATAAGTTGACGGCCCCTACAACCCTATCTTTCGGGGCCGGATTGTCAAGCCATTGCCGTTCTGGCAGACGGCGCATGGCCCGCGAGGGGAGAGTGAAATGGCCAAAGCATCGAAGGCAGCAAAGAAATCGGACACGACCCGCAAGTCGGCCGCCGCATCCAAACCAGGCGCAAAGCGCGCCGCCGGACGCGAGATCAATCACGTCATCGACAGGATTCGCCGTGAAGGCAGTTCCATCATCACCGGCCACACCCACATGCTGGCTGCCTGCGGGCTGATGAAGGCGGCCGGGGTCCTCCCGACGTTCAAGGATCGCAAAAAGCCGATTGTCACCATTGTCAATTCGTTTTCCACCCAGGTTCCGGGCCACGCCCACCTGCGCCATCTCGAGAAGGTTATCCACGACGAATTGGTCTCGCTTGGCTTCACCGTCTGGACAGCCAACGTCGGCGGCATCGTCTGCGACGGCATTTCGATGGGCCATAACGGCATGAAGTATTCGCTGGCGTCTCGGGAACTCATCACCGACCAGATCGAAACCATCCTCGCCGCCCATCCCTGCGACGGCTGGATTGGAATAGGCAACTGCGATAAAATCGTCCCCGCCATGTTCAACGCCATGGCCAGGATGAACATCCCCGCCGTCTACGTCGGCGGCGGCCCGATGCTCGCCAGCACCGAAAACACCGACCTCATTTCCATTTTCGAAGCGGTCGGCAAGGAAGCGGTGGGCAAGATGACCCGTAAGCAGCTTGAACACATGGCGGAAATATCCTGCCCCGGCTGCGGCTCCTGCGCCGGCATGTTTACCGCCAATTCGATGAACTGCCTGGGCGAAGTCATCGGCCTGGCACTGCCCGGCAACGGCACCATCACGGCCGAGTTGTGGGCCGACGCAAAGAAGACCAAGACAAAGCTCAACCCCGCCCGCCTCGAGCTGGCCCGCAACACCGCCCGCGCCCTCAAGCGCTGCATCCAGAAGCGGATCCTCCCACTTGACCTTATCACCCGCACCAGCCTCGACAACGCCTTTATCTGCGATATGGCGATGGGCGGTTCCACCAATACGATTCTGCATTCGCTCGCCCTGGCGCACGAGGCAGGGATCAAGTACGATCTCAAGCGTATCAGCGAATTGTCCCGCCGCACCCCCTGTATCTGCAAAGTCTCGCCCTCGCGGCCCGAAGTGCATATGGAAGACGTCGACCGCGCCGGCGGCATCCCCGCCATCCTGAAGGAAATCGCCGCCAAGACCCAGGCCGGACTGGTCCTGGACGCGCCCACTATCGGCGGCAAGCTCGGCGACGCCCTCCGTAAAGCGCCGAAGCCGGACGGCTATGTCATCCGCACCGCCGCCGAACCGTTCAGCCGCGAAGGCGGCCTGGCGGTCCTGTTCGGCAACCTCGCGCCCAGGGGCGCTGTCGTCAAGACGGTTGGCGTCACCGACGACATGCGCGTCTTTTCCGGCCCGGCGCGGGTATTCACGTCGGAGGAAGGGGCACGCGACGGCATCCTCGGCGGCAAGGTGAAGGACGGGGACGTCGTCGTGATCCGCTACGAAGGTCCGCGCGGCGGTCCCGGCATGCAGGAAATGCTGTCGCCGACGGCAGCGATTCTCGGCATGGGCCTGCGGGCGGCCCTGGTGACGGACGGCCGCTTCAGCGGCGGCACGCGCGGTCTGTGTGTCGGTCACGTCAGCCCCGAAGCGGAGGCGGGCGGGCCGTTGGCCGTTATCCGCAACGGCGAGGTTATCAGCATCGACGCGAACAAGTTGACTGTCAAAATGGATGTCCCGGACGCCGAAATCAAGCGTCGCTTGGCCGAACTCAAGCCCTTTACTCCGAAGACCAAGCACGGCTGGCTCGCCCGTTATTCGGCCCATGTAACCTCGGCCGACCAGGGCGGGGCGTTCTCGATTTAGCAACGGTATAGATATAAGGTAATTACCCATATAAGGAACAGGACGTTATGAATGTATTAGTGGTTGGTTCAGGCGGACGCGAACACGCGCTGTCGTGGAAATTGGCGCAAAGCCCCAAGGTCGACAAGGTCTATATCGCACCGGGTAATTCCGGCTGCGCCGAGGTCGGAGAGTGCGTCGACATCGACGTCGGCAATCTCCGCAACCTGGTGCGCTGGGCCAAAGAACACGATATTGGTCTTATCGTTCCCGGGTCGGAGGTGTACTATGTCGACGGTATCGTCGACGCGTTCAAGGATTCCGGCATCCCCATCTTTGGACCGAATAAATCCGCGGCCGAACTGGAAGGTTCGAAGTCGTTCGCCAAGGGTTTGATGCGCCGCCACGGCATCCCCACCGCCGATTATGCCGAGTTCGAGCAATTCGAACCCGCCATGCGCTACCTCGACTCCCGTTCCGAAGGCCCGGTCGTGGTAAAGGCCGACGGCCTCTGCGCCGGCAAGGGGGTGGTGGTCTGCCAGAACCTGGACGAGGCCAAGGCCGCGATCAAGCGCATCATGGCGGACGGCGAATTCGGTTCCGCCGGATCGCGGGTAATTATTGAGGAACTGCTTCGCGGGCAGGAGGTCACCATCCTCGCCCTGACGGACGGCAAGACGATTGCGCCGTTGGCGTCGTCGCAGGATCACAAGGCTGCGTTCGACGGCGACACCGGCCCCAATACCGGCGGCATGGGAGCGTATTCGCCCGCGCCCATCTTTACCGAAGCCATGATGGACGAAGTGGTGGAAAAGATCCTCGTCCCCACCGTCCACGGCATGAATGAGGAAGGCAGGCGGTTTCGCGGCCTTCTCTACGCCGGGCTGATGCTGACCGGCGGCGGGCCGAAGGTGCTGGAATACAATGTCCGCTTCGGCGATCCCGAGACTCAGCCTATCATGATGCGGTTGAAGTCCGACCTGTTCGAATTGCTCGATGCCACCGTCAGGGGCAAACTGGCGGAGCAGACGATCGAGTGGTACGACGACCCGGCGGTGTGCGTGGTGCTGGCGGCGGGCGGCTATCCCGGCAAGTACGAAAAGGGCAAAGTCATCTCCGGACTCGATGTTGCGGGGAAGAGGCCTGATACGGTTGTTTTCCACGCTGGGGCGAAGCTCAATCACCAGAAACAGGTGCTGACCGACGGCGGCCGCGTGCTTGGCGTCACCAGCCGGGGCAAGGACATCAAGGCGGCTATCGAAAACGCCTACCGCGCTGTTGGCGACATCTCGTTCGACGGCATGCGCTACCGCACCGATATCGGGAAGAAGGCCCTGTGAGCAGCCACTTTTTCGCCTATCTCTCCCGGATGCGGCTGATTCGGCGCTGGAGCCTGATGTACAATACCAGCCCCGAGAACATCCAGGAGCACTCGCATCGGGTGGCGTTGCTGGCGCATGCCTTGGCCACAATCGGCAACATGGAGTTCGGCCAGAATCACGATGCCGAGCGGGTGGCGTTCCTGGCCCTGCTGCACGATGCGAGCGAAGTCGTCACCGGCGACATGCCGACGCCGGTCAAGTATTACGACGACGCTATCCGGACCGCATACAAGAAGATGGAAGAAACGGCCAACCGCCGCCTCCTGTCGTTTTTGCCCGAAAAGTACCGTTCGATCTACGAGTCCGCGTTGGTGCCTGACGAGGCCGAGGCGGATAACTGGGCGCTGGTGCGGGCGGCGGACAAGCTCTGCGCTTGGTTGAAGTGCGTGGAGGAACGGCGGGCCGGCAACAGGGAATTCCTCCTCGCGGAAAAAGGGTTGCGCGACCAATTGGACAGAATGGATATGGCAGAAGTTGCCTATTTTCTCGAACATTTTGCGCCAGGCTTTGAACTCACCCTTGATGAACTCGGGGTGGCTTTGCCGTAACGGCAAGCTGTCCATGCGTTTGCGTGGGTGGTAAGGCGTTGTCTTTACACATTTTGCGAAAGTTATTGGTTCGATGGAAAAAATTGTTATAATTCCGGAAGGCGTTTGCTGCGACCGGATGCTGGTCGATGTCGAGGACGGCGTCATCCATGGCGTCCATTTTGAAGGCGGCTGTCCCGGCAACAGTATGGCTCTCGGAAGGTTGCTGAAGGGCCAGCCGATGGACCACATCGCCGAGCTTTTGGCAGGGGTCGATTGCGACGGCAAGGGTACGTCCTGTGCCGATCAGTTGTCCCGCGGGTTGAAGAATTTACGAGCGCATCCTGTTAAGGATTGAATGTATGAAGAGTGGCAACAGACACAGACACAACCGCAGCTTAAAGGGGTTCGAGACGCACCGTCGCGAGCGTGGCTCCGCGGAAGTGCGCCAGGGCAGGGCGTGGCGCTTTGCCGGCTCTGGCCGCTTTGTCGATCCCTACGAGCCGCACTACCGGGTCACCGCCAGGATGGCGGCCCTGCCGGGCAAGCATTTCCGCTCGGTTCGGGAGCCGGTTCGGGCCTCCCACGGCCGGGTTGATTAAATACCAGTCTAATTGGGTATTCCATACCGTCCTCCCCTGGACTCGGGGAGGACGTTTATTTTTCCCGCGAATTGCGTATACTTGTCGGTTCGACCGTGTCGTGGTGACACGGCTGGAGCGACGTGCATCATGGACAAGCGCCACTTTCTCCTCACCGGCTGCGCCGGCTTTATCGGCGGCCATACCCTTGACCGGTTGATTAAGGACGGCCACGCAGTCACCGGCCTGGACGACCTTTCCACTGGCTCTCCGACGAACATGGAAGCCGCGCAGGGCAGGTTTACCTTTATCGAAGGCAGCATTTGCGATCCGAAGGCTGTGGCCCGCGCGCTCGAGGGCGTTACCCACGTTATCCATTTGGCGTCGGTGCCGTCGGTGCCGCGTTCCGTCGCCGAGCCGTTGGAGAGCGCCACCGCGTCCATCATCGGCACCGTGACCCTTTTCGACGCAGCCAGGCGGTCCGGGGTCAAACGCGTCGTCCAAGCAGCGTCGAGTTCAGCCTACGGCGACAATCCGGCCCTGCCGAAAAAAGAAAACCAGTTGCCGCTCCCCATGAGTCCGTACGCGGTAGCAAAGCTGACGCAGGAGTATTACGGGTTTGCCTTTGGCAAGTGTTATGGACTGGACGTTATATCGCTCCGCTATTTCAACGTCTTTGGCCCGCGCCAGAATCCTGACAGCATGTATGCTGCCGTGATTCCCAAGTTTATAACCATGATGAAGCGGGGCGAACATCCCATCGTCTACGGCGACGGCGAGCAGACGCGCGACTTCACCTTTATCGACAATGTGGTGGAGGCGAATGTCCGTGCCGCCCTCGCGCCCGACCCGATGCGAGGCGCGGTCGCCAACATCGGCGGCGGCAGAGGCCACAGCCTAAACCACCTCGTCACCCTCTTGAACGACCTACTCGGCACCAAGCTGGATGCGGTCCACGAGCCGCCTCGCGTCGGCGATGTGAAGAACAGCCTTGCCGACGTCGCAAAGGCGCGGGAGCTGTTCGGGTACGAAGTTCTTGTCGATTTCGCCGAAGGGGTGAAACGGACTGTGGATTCTTTTAGTTGAGAAGAGTGCGAGTTTAGGTAATCCTTGAATGGTCAATCAGTTTTGGCTAAGGCCCGGCGACTTCTGTCACGTGGACCTTTACGAGATGCTTTATCCTTAAAAAGAGCCCGTAAGGTTTCCCCAATTCTGTTTTCTTTGTCCTTAAATAGAGTGGACATCATATGTACGACGATAGTGTCCTCACTCTTATTATTTGCCTCTGCAAGAAATTCAATCTTTGCCGAGAGTTCTGGAGGAAAATCGATAAACATCTTTTCCTTGCGCGGCTTATCCGGTCTGGTGCCAGTCACCTTGCATGCGTTCAAGTAGGACTTAATGGCATTGTGGAAATCCTTTTCCGCATCGCGTATTGTTTTGCCTTCGAAATCAATCAGATCATTTATTCTGAGAACACGGCCAACAAAGAGGCCATCTTCGGGATTAAATTCCACCGCTGCGGTATAGCCCTTATATGTCATAAAAACCGTTTCGATTATGTTCATTTTTTAGCCTCTTTAAATTCAATTATTTCCAAATACTGGCGCAGGCTCGAAATTTTATAGTCTAAAAGTTCTTTCCCTGGATGAGGACGATGGGTGTCCCATTTTCCCTTCGGATGAACAAAGGTGACGCGGGATCCGTCGCCCTCCACTATTTGGCATCCCATAGCCTTTAGTAAGGACTCAACATCGCGAAAAGGAAGTGTTTTCGGCTTGGGGTTGGCCCGTATAGTGGCCAAGGTTTTACGGTGTTTGGAGTTCATAAATTTATTAAGCCATTTGAGACGTCAATAAACTATTCCAGTCTAACCCATCACAACACTATCTGTGACACCGATTTTAGAAATCAGTCCCCATTATCTTCCAAAAATACAAACAAAACAAGCTCCTACCATCTTCAACAAGCCTGGACGTGCTATTTACAAAAATCAAGGCGCCAGCGACAATCCTTACCGTCTTCACAAACGGCCTGAAATCAAGGTGATCAGGATGAACCTGGTAAGCCTTCAGCGCCTCTTCGTTTTCGATCGTATCCATAGAGTCGCTTATTCATAAGGAGTCACGGTGTGAAGCGCTGCAAAATTATCTTGCTTCCGTCACCCCCGCTCCCATCATGGCATGACTGACGCAACCGTCGGAGAGGGACACAACAATGATTTTCCCCAATCACACAGGGCCACGCGAGCGGCAGCGGGTTATCGTGCTTGGAGCGGGCGAAATCGGCCTTAACGTCGCCTCGCGCCTGACATCGGAAAACCGTCAGGTCGTGGTGGTCGACCACAATCCGAAAAAGCTTCAGGCAGTCATGGCCGCCCTGGATGTGCAGGGCCTTTTGGGATCCGCCAGCAGTCCGGCGGTTCTCGAGGAGGCGGGCGTGACTGGCGCTGATATTGTCGTCGCCGTCACCGGCAACGACGAAGTCAACCTGTTGGCGTGCCTTATCGCCAATGTCCGCAATCCCGGATCCCTCAAACTCGCCCGCATCAAAAACGGCGAATACGCCCGCATGTCAGACCTTCTTGGCCCCGATTACATCGGCGTCAAAGCCATCATCAACCCCGATGTCGAAGTGGTCAACACCATTCTCAGGAAGCTCATCATTCCCACTGCGGTGGATTATGGCGAGTTCGGCAACGGCAGGGTCAAGGTGGTTGCGGTGGAGGTCAAGTCCGGTCCCTTGGTGGATCGGCCGCTGATCGAATTCCCCGCCATAAGCCAGGACCGGGGCGTCCGCGTCAGCGGCATACTCCGGGGAGAACGGCTGGTCTTGCCGAAAGGCAACGACACGATTCAGTCGGGGGACGTGGTCTATTTCGCCTGCCTGGAGGAAAGCCTCCAGACGGTCCTCCGCATCACCGAGTCCGGCTTCAAGCCTATTCGCAGCGTCTGCATCGTCGGCGGCGGCGACATCGGCCTTCGGCTTGCCGAAGTCCTCGACAAGCGGGATCTCCGCGTCAAACTGGTCGAGCGGAACGCCACCCGCTGCGAAGAATTGGCCGAACGCCTCGGCAGCGTCATGGTGCTGAACGGCGACGGCACCGACCGCGATTTTATGCGCGGCGAAAATATGGGCGACTGCGACATTGTCGTGGCCCTCACCGGCGACGAAGAGACAAACATCCTCACCTGCCTGTTGGCAAAATCCATCGGCGCGGCCAACACCATCACCCGGGTCAACAAAAACGGCTATATGCCGATTGTCCGCGCCATCGGACTGCGGCTCTCGGTCAACCCCCGCGTCGCGGCGACAAACTCGATCGTCCACTTTTTGCGGCGCGGCCTGCTTCTCTCCACCCTCACCACCCACGATGAAGATGTGGAAATGCTCGAGGCTGTCCTCACCGATACCTCGCAGCAGTTGGGGAAGCCGCTGAAGGAACTCCATTTCCCTTCCGGCACCAATATCCTCGCGGTGCTGCGCTGGGACGACGTGTTTATTCCGGGTGGCGAGACAGTCCTGCAATCGGGCGACCGGGTTATTCTTATATGTGAACGCGAACGTCTCGGCTGGGTCGACGCCAACCTCATAGGCCACAGGTAGACCATGCGCATAAAAGCGATTCTCCATATCTTGGGCGGGCTGATGCTGGCGACAGGCGGGAGTATGCTCCTTCCCATCGCCTTTTCGCTCTACTACGGCGACTCCGGGCTGATGCCGTTGATCACATCGCTTCTTATTACCGCCGGTGTCGGGGGGGTGCTGCTCTGGTTGTTTCGGAGCGAATTTCAGCGCGCGACCTCCCTGAACCAGCGGGAAGGCGCGGCGACGGTGGCGGTGGGGTGGGCGGCTGCGTGTCTCCTTGGCGCACTGCCGTACGAATTCGCCGGAGTTTTCCCCACTTTCGCCGACGCGGCGTTCGAGTCGTTTTCCGGTTTCTCCACAACCGGGTCGTCGGTCATGGTCAATATCGAGGCGGTCGCGCCCGGGATTCTCCTATGGCGCAGCATGACCCACTGGCTGGGCGGCATGGGGATTATCGTCCTATCTCTGGCAATCCTACCCTATCTCGGCGTGGGCGGGATGCAATTGTACAAGGCGGAAGTGCCAGGTCCGACCCCGGACAAGCTGACGCCGCGCCTCAAGGACACGGCCAAGATCCTCTGGCAGGTCTATATTCTCATGACGGTGGCGCAGGTATGTTTTCTCTCATTCGGCGAAATGAGTTTTTTCGAGGCGCTCGCTCACACCTTCGGCAGCGTCGCCACCGGCGGCTTTTCCACCCGCAACGCCTCTCTTGGCGCATTCAGCCCTTACACTCAATGGGTATGCATCGTCTTCATGTTCCTGGCCGGCGTCAATTTCGTCCTCCATTTCAACGTGCTGCGAGGGCTTGGCCGACTCGCCATCCGTGACGAAGAATTCCGATTTTACCTCGTCGTCACCGTGACGGTCGCCGCAATGGTGTGCATAACGGTTATGCCGTCGTACCCGACGGTGGAGGAAGCGGTCCGGGCATCGCTGTTCCAGGTGGTTTCAATCCTCACCACCACCGGCTTTGCCACCGCCGATTTCGAAGTCTGGCCGCCTCTGGCGCAGGGCCTGTTACTGCTCCTCATGATTATGGGCGGCTCGGCCGGGTCGACGGCGGGGGGATTGAAGTGCATGCGCGTCCTGGTCTTGGCCAAGCACCTCTATCATGAGATATTCTACCTTGTCCATCCCCGGGCGGTACGGCTGATCAAGTTCAACCGCGCCACCCTCCCGGCCAGCGTCATCAACGGTTGCGTCAGCTTCGTCACCCTGTATGTCCTCATCTGGGCGACCTCGACCATCCTCGTCGCCGCCACCGGAGCCGATCTCGCCACCTCCGCTTCGGCCGCGCTGACCTGCCTGTCCAACGTCGGTCCCGGCTTTGGTTCGATTGGCCCGGCGGAGAATTTCGCCCATCTCGCTCCCTTGGCGAAATGGGTGCTCTCCCTCGACATGCTGCTGGGACGGCTCGAGCTGTTCACCCTGCTGGTGCTGTGCTTCCCCGAGTTCTGGCGGCGGTAGGCAGGCGAAAGGGATCCCCATGGCCGTGTACACGGAATCAAAGACCTACCAAACCAAGGCGCATATGGGCATGATTGACATCACGGCGGATTTCCGTGCGGCAGTCGCCGACGCCTGCCGCGAATGCGGGATGACGAGTGGTATCGTTACCGGTTTCACCACAGGCGGCGTCGCCGGCCTCACCACCCTCGAATACGAGCCTGGCGTCGTCACCCACGATCTGAAGGCGGCGATGGACGTGTTCTCACCCTACCAGGACGAGACCGGCAGGGTTATCCATTACAAACACCACGACACCTGGCACGACGACAACGGCTCAAGCCACATCAAGGCGGCATTGTTGTCGCCGTTCATAACCGTGCCGTTTGTGGACGGCGAGTTGACCCTGGGGCCGTGGCAAAACCTCACGCTGGTGGAGTGCGATACCCGCGACCGCGTTCGCGATGTCGTCTACCAGGTCATGGGCGAATAAAAAAGCCGCCATCACCCAGATGGCGGCCTCGATAATTTGCGTGGTTTACTCATTTTTTACGATGGTTCAATCGCCCGCTTGGCGCTGCCGAACACGTCGGCCAGCCACGAACGAAGCGCGCCCGAAACGCCGCACGCCACCACTCGCCGGAGACAAAATCGCTTGGCCATAGCTGGTTCCTGACCCCGGTACCGAGGCGGCAGGCGCAGCCAGGGCAGGTCGGGATTACCGTCCCGGACGACAAACGGGTTCAGCAGTCCCAGCCCGGCGGCGTAATCCTTCGACTCGCCGTCCAATTCAATCCGGCGTCGGTTCAACACCAGCCAAGGGCGGTAGGAGAAGGAAAGCTTCCCATCGCCATCCTGTTCAAATCGTCCCCACGACCGCACCGGCACGCCCCGCGTCGCCAACCCGGCGCAACTAAACGCGCCGACATCGCCCGAGGTCACATCCCGCTGGCGGAAGAAGAGGATATCGGTCGAGAAGATCAGCCCGAAAACCGACAGCCGGAACGACCACCCCGCCAGCAGTAAGGATACTGCCACGATGAAGACGGCGATAATCATCGCCACTGGGGTGGAGAGTTGGTTGACGCCCGCCAACACGCCGATGACGCCGAGGCGGAAGCTTTTCAAAAGAGCGTCGACGCCAGGGAACGGGCAGATCAGGATAAGCACGTCAACGACGTTGAAGGTCAACCACACGGCGGCGTAGACGACAAAACCCACCAGCGCCCCGGCCAGCCAGCCAAGCGTCAGCCACGCCGTCGACAATACGCCATCCCCCGCATGCGCGACAGGAAAAACGGTGGACGAGAGCGACGCGAAGTGTTCCGCCGCCATCGGCGCAACCGCGTCCGCAAACATTTTGATGACCAGCGGCAACACCGCCACCGCGCCCGCCTTATTGACGATATCGCCGAGGGCGTTCAGGGGGATTTTCAAAAACGGTACCGCTTCGCCGAGGGTGCTGTTCAGCAGCATCAGGGCGATGATGCACAACAACGGCACCCAGATAATCGGCTGGTCGTAAATCGGCAGGCTTTCACGCAGCGCATCCGGGGTGCGGAAGTAGTTGTACATCCCAAGGGCGGTCACGCCGAAAAGCGGGTTGACCGCTTCGCCGGTGAGGGCGACAAACGCTTCGTTCAGGCGCGCGCCCCGGTACGACCGGTCTTCCGGGCGCATGTCCCGTATCGGCGCCTGCAACTGGTCGATGGCGGAGTTGAGCGCTTCCAAGCGCTGGTCCGCCAAGTGGTCACGCGGCGGTTGCCCAGCCATGGCGACTGGAAAAAGGAGGAGGGCAAGCAGCAGGGCTGCGCCTCCGGCAAAACGGTGCGTCATCGAACTGGCTCCTGTGGGGAATGGCCGGCACACCGGCCGCCACATGTCTACTATCGGGATATTCCCCATCTCCCGCACAAAATTACCCCTTGGTGGCGGCAACGATCAGCATCATCGGGCGGCGGAATTCATTAACCATATCGGGGTGGTCGGCAAGCCGTTCCGGCGGCGTCGGCTCCACCAGGCGGTCGAGGCGGAAGCCATGGTCCAAAACCGTATTGACGATGCTCGTCACCGTCTTATGGTGTTTGGTCACGGTCGCGCCCAGGAAGACGGACGACCGCTCGCCTTCGCGGAAATAGTTGTCCACCGGCCAGTGAAGGATTTCCCCATCCGGTCCCCGGTACCAGTCCTGCGTCCCTTGTGCGGTAAAGATCGGGTGCTCGATGGAGAAGATGAATTTCCCGCCTCTGCGCAAGCACGACGCCACCTTTTCGACAGCCTGGTCGAATAACACGACGTAATGGAAAGCGAGCGAACTCAGTACCAGATCAAATGAATCGGCGGGAAAATCGATGTCTTCGATGGCGGAACGGACGTACCGCACCTGCGGCTGGGGCGTATCGGCCCTGGCGCGTTCCAGCATCTTTTCGGAAAGGTCGACGCCAACCACCTCGGCAGCGCCATGGTCGGCGGCGTAGCGGCAGTGCCAGCCATAGCCGCAACCGAGATCGAGGACGCGCAACCCTTGCATGGCGGGAAGAAGCTTTTCCAGGGCGGGCCACTCGCCCGCTGCCTCCAGTCCCTGCTTGGAACGCGGCATTTCGCTATAACGCCGGAAAAAATCCGGGTCATCGTATTTGTTCTCTTTCATGGGTTCCCAGTCTTATTGGACGATGTTGACCGTCCCCTCCTTGCGTGGCGGCGCTTTCGGATGCTCGACCGCGCTATAGCCGAAGGCGCAGGAGCCGACAATCTTCATTGCGGCGGGAAAAGCCAGCCGGTTTGTCAGGAAGGCGCGGAACTCCGGTTCATCTCCCACTGCCGTCAGTTGGTTGATCCAGCAGGAACCGATGCCGAGGGAATGGGCCGCCAGCATCATGTTGCCAAGCACCAGGCTGCCGTCCTCGACCGGACAGCCTGTGACCCGCGGGTCCGTCCCGACGATCATAAAGGTCGGCGCAGCGCCGTAGTTGACGGCGTACTTCTCGTTGTTGGCCATGGCGAGGTATCGCTCGACATTGGCCCTGATGATTGCGGCCTTGGTCTGCTTGGTGATTTCCTTGATCATGTCGTCGTTCTGCACAACTGTGATGTGCCAGGGTTGGGTGTTCTTGGCCGAGGCCGCGTACAGACCGGCCTTGACGATCAGGTCGCGATCGTTGTCGGAAATCTGGTCCGGCTTGTATTTCCGGATGCTGCGGCGTTCCAGGATGGCGGTAATGACGTCGTTCATGATTGCTCCTTTCACCCTCCAGCATATCCATTTCGCGCCGGTTCCGAAAGGGGGAACCTCCCTTGCGGCATGGCGGCAAGTGCGGTAGCATACCATGGAACAGGAGGATTCTCATGATGACTATGGCAATACCGATTCTTTGCGCCGCCATGCTGGTGGGTGCGGCCGCATTCGCGAGCGAGCCGTCCCGGGAAAAAGTTATTCTCGATACCGACATGGTGGAAGGCTTTGACGACGGCGTGGCAATGCTCCTTCTCGCCAATTCACCCGCCATCGACCTGATTGGCGTCACCACCGTCGCCGGCAACACCTGGGCGCAGGAGGGGGTCGCCTATGCGCTGCGGCAGTTGGAGGTGCAGGGCAGGCCGGTGCCGGTGTTCGAAGGCGCGCTCCGCCCGCTGCGGCCAGGCCGTCAGGAAATGCTGGATGCCGAACGCGCGCTCTGCGGCATGGGACACGACGGTTGGGTCGGCTGTTTCGGCAGCGAGGAACCGGAGAGTTGGCGCGCTGTTTACCAAAGCCGCTATGGCCAGGAACCGTCCAGCCAGCCGGAAAAGCGCCACGCGGTCGAGTTCATAATCGACGCCGTCCGCGCCAATCCGCACCAGGTCACCATCGCCGCTGTCGGCCCGTGCACCAACCTCGCCCTCGCCCTGCGGCAAGCGCCGGACATCGCACCCCTTATCAAGCGCATCGTCTATATGGGCGGATCGTTTTTCAAACCAGGCAATGTCACCCCGGCTGCCGAGTTCAACTGGTGGTTCGACCCCGAGGCGGCGAGGATTGCCGTCCGGGCCGATATTCCCGAACAGATCGTCTTCGGTCTCGACGTGTGCGAAAAGCTCACCTTCAAAGCGGAAGATTTCCATACACTGCTGGAGGTTGTCGAAAAGCCGTATGCCGACCTCCTCCGCACCACCTTCCTGGGCGGCAATTTCCTCGGCGACCCCGACCACACCTTCTTTATCTGGGACGTCCTGGTGGCGGCGATGCTGATTGACGAGTCACTCATTACGGACGAGATAACCCACCGTATCGATATCAACGACTCGTTCGGCCTGTCCTACGGCCAGTCGCTCGCCTATCCCAGCCATGGCCCAGCCGGCAGCCGCCCCGCCCGAATCGTCCTGGACATCGATCAGGACCGCTTCTGGTCGATGCTCCTCGACCCGAAATCGTGGAAGAGGTAGCCAATAAAAGAACGGGGTCCGCGCGTGCGGACCCCGCTTTACATGCTATGACGCGATACGTATTACTCATCGGTCTCGTAAAACACCCGCTTCGCTTTTCCTTCCTGCCGGGGTAATCCGCCGGCCGGGTAGACGTCGCCCTTCGGCGAAAAGCCAAGCCGTTCCTTCAGGTGTTTTTCGACCGTAAACCCGGTGACGCTGCCGTCCGTCTCTACGTTGATGCGCACATCCTTTACCCCGTGGTGATCCTCAATGATGATCTGGTAGTTCGGAAGCACGCCGGGGATCTCCATCAGGGCCTGTTCCACCTGGCTCGGGAAGAAATTGATGCCCTTGATGATCAGCATATCGTCGACGCGGCCGGCGATGGATGCAAGGCGCACGTGGGTGCGGCCGCAGGCGCAGGTCTCGCGCGAAAGCACCTTTGTGATGTCGCCGGTGCGGAAGCGGACGACCGGCAGGGCCTGGCGGGTGAGGGAGGTGACGTACAGTTCGGCCGCGTGGCCGTCCGTCACCGGCTCCAGGGTATCGCGGTCCAGTATTTCGACGATATAGTGGTCTTCCCAGACATGGAGGCCGGAGTGGTCGGGGCAGTCCTGCCCGAGGGTGCCGACGCCGCCCGTCTCGGTCATGCCGTAGACGTCGAACGGTTCAATCTTTAGGCCGTTCTTCAAAGTCTCGCGCATACTGGCGGAAAACGTCTCGGCGCCAAAAACGCCGATCGTCATGTCGGGCAGATCGCCGCCGTCCGCGAGCACTTGCTCAAGGATACGGATGCCGTAGGAAACGACACCGGTGATGATTCGCGTCTTGAAGTCGCGGGCCAGCTTTACCTGCCTGGCGGTGTTGCCCGCACCTGTCGGTATGATGAAAAGCCCAGCCATGCGCGCGCCGTGGTACATGCCGAAGCCGCCATTGAACAGGCCGAAGGACGGGGTAATCTGAATAGGGTCGCCTTCGCGGCAGCCCGCCATCACGTAGCAGCGCGCCATGCATTCGGCCCACTGGTTGAGGTCGCTCTGGTTGTAAAGCATGGCGATAGGCGTGCCGGTGGAGCCGGAGGACATGTGCATTTCACGGATGTTCGCCTTGTCCTCGCAGAGGAAGCCGGTCGGGTAGGACAGGCGCAGGTCTTCTTTGGACATGGTCGGTAGGCGGGACAAATCCGACAGGTCGCGGATGTCGGCCGGTTCTACATTCGCCGCCTGAAAGCGTTCCCGGTACGCGGTATTGTTCTCGTAGACATAGGCGGCCAATTTTTGCAGGCGGTCGAGCTGCAGGGCGCTCAATTGGTCGCGGGACATTGCCTCGAGGTCGGGTTGGAACATGCGCTGGTCCACGGGCGGTTCCTCCTCACGTCATTCAAAAAAATAAAGGCCGGATACTGTTATCCGGCCTTTCTGATGTTGCTAATGCGCTCCAAATTACAGGCCAAGCTCGAAGCGGGCGAAATCGACGATTTCGGCCTTGCCGCCCGCCGCCTTGGCGACGGCGTCGAGCATCGACTGCACGGTGGCCTTGCCGTCCGGGTCCTTGACGAAGATCTGTTCGGTCAGAACCTTTTCGCCGTAGAACTTCGCCATCTTGCCCTCGAGGATCTTTTCCTGGATGGCTTCCGGCTTGGTTTTGACCTCTTCCATCATCACCTCTTTTTCCTTGGCGATGAGGGTGGGGTCGATTTCGTCACGCCTCCAGCCGAGGGGACGCGCCGCGACCGCGTGCATGGCGATGTCGTTGGCGGCGGTCTTGACGGTGGCGTCGGCGGCGTCGACGCTCTCGAGCTTGATGGAGACCATGGAGCCGGCCTTGCGGTTGAAGTGCGCGTAGTAGCCGATCAGGCCGCCGGCGGGGGCGTCCATGGTGACGGCCTTCTTCAACTGAATGTTTTCACCGACCACGCCGATGACCGCCTTGATGGAGTCGGCGAAGGTGCCGTCCGGGGTCGAGGCCTTGACGAGGTCGTCGGCGGATTTGACCTTTTCCTTCAGGGCCGTTTCGAGGCCGAGCTGGACGAGGGCGATGAAGCGCTCGTTGTTGGTGGTCGGTTCCTGCTCGCAGGCGAGTTCGATCATGGCGGCCTTGTCGCCCTGGTGCGAGATGGCGACCACGCCCTGGCCGGTGGGACGGTCGGCTTTCTTGGCGGCCTTGTCGAGGCCCTGCTTGCGCAGGTTCATTTCGGCCTCTTCCATGTTGCCGCTGCATTCCTCCAGCGCCTTTTTGCACTGGGTGATGCCCATGCCGGTCTTCTCGCGTAGTTCTTTGATCATCTTGGCGTCGATTGCCATGGTGAAGTCTCCAATCTCTATGCAAAGGTTATTTTAGGTATCAAAACGGGGGGCGCCCGCAGGGCGCCCCCGGTATATCCTGTCCCGGAGAGCTCTTTACTCTTCGCCACCGTAGGAGAAGCCGCCCACCTGGGTGAAGTCCTGGGG
>JAJPXZ010000103.1 GCA_021205245.1 Planctomycetaceae bacterium | reverse complement strand
CGGCCGAGTCGCTGATTTCCGCCATGGCCTGCGACATGTTGGTGACGGCGGTGGAACCGGTGGCGATAAGCTTGTTGTTGTTCTGGGTGGTGTCGTTCGTCTTGTTGGCGTTGTCGGCGTTCTGGCGGGTCATGGACGCCATTTCCTCCAGGGCCGACGACGTCTCTTCGAGGCTGGCCGCCTGTTCGGTCGAGCCTTCGGCCAGGCTCTGCGACGAGTCGGAGATCTGACCGGCAGCCTGGTTGACCTGGGTGGAACTTTCATCCAGGCTGGCGATGATGGAGTTCAGGCGCTTGATGATACCGGTGACGGTGAAATACGCCAGAATCATGGCGATGACAATGCCGATGGCCCCGACCACGCACATGACCAGGTTCATGAGATTGGCCATGGCCGCGCCGGCGGTAATGGCGTTGTTGGTGACGGTATCGGACTCGGCGATGGCGGTGTCGGTGAACTGGTTCAGGCGGTTGCGAATCGGAACGCCCGTCGTGACGAGAAGCTCGTTCGCCTTGACGTTGGAGCTTTGATGGACCAGGTCGAGGATCTGATTGAAGGCTGGTACGCCGGTCGCCTGCAGTTTGGTCAGGAGGTCCTGGGCCATGGTGCCGCCGGTCGCGGGTGGAACTCCCTGAATAATTTCGTTCAACCCCGAGTCGATGCCGCCCATAAGGCCGGTGATGTTCTTTTCGTATTCGGCCATGCGGTTGGCGTCGGTCTCGGGAATATACTTCACCAGGTCCAACCGGAAGCGCATCAGGCTAAGGCGCAGGTCGCGCGTTTTCGGCGTATAGACATCGTATAGTTCCAAGTCGTTGTTTTCCCGGATAAAGTTTCCGAGCCGCATCAAATCCGCATCCACTTCATCCCAAAAGGGAATAAGGTCCGTGTTGATGACCATGGCCTTGTTGTTGGAATTTTGATACGACAGGTTCGCTATGTCGTTGGTGACAGCCACGTAGGCGTCCCAGTCCTTGCGAACGGTATTGAGTATTTCGGTCTGGCGCGCCGTCGGCGGCACGCTCATATTTCCCTGAAAGGCGACCAGCAGATCGTCCATTTCCTTTTCAAGAGCGCGGAGATCCGTGTCTATCATGCGGCGCATTTCGGCTTCGTCGACAGACTGGATAATCGAGGACGCGGCGATGCGGCGGCCCAGGACGACCTTGTCCATGACGTTGAGGTTACCGTTGCGCCTGGCGGTCATGCCGATATCGGCCATGTCGGACGACAAGCGGCGAATGCTGTATATGCCGATGCCAAGAATAATGAGTGCCACAATGAGCAACAGGAAAATAATAGTGAAAATTTTCCGAGACATGGACATACGCATTTCTGGACCCCCCTTTAGCTAAGAATGTTCAGGCTGGTGGTTCGACGCGTAACAACGGTTTAAGCTGTTCCTGCTTTCGCCGCCGGGAACCTCGTAACGGAACAGCATCCTTACTCAATTCGTGATAATCATTGTAAGCCATTTCCGCCTAGAGGAAAGGGTAAAAAAATTTATAAATACATGGTGTAAATATGGGAGCAGTAAATCGTGCGTGGACTATGGCAAGTGGAACAGCAGCGTTCACTCAAACGCTGCTGCGGAATGACTTATTGATATAGGTAGGTCCGGATACGGTAAATGACCGAACAGCCGGTGCCGGCGTCGCGGCTACCGGTGGGTGCATTTTCGGAACGACACCAATCTCCGACCTTGATCCGTGCCGGGAAGGGTGTATTGAACATCCACCGCCAGTTCGTAAACCCCTGGAAAGCGCTCCAACGCTTCCGCGATTTCATCGTCGCAGCCCGGGCCTTTCATAAATACCGCCTGGCGTCCGGCTGGTATAAACGGCAGGATACGTTCAAGGGTTGGTGGAATCGTTTCGAGCGCGCGGGTGACCACATCGCCCACCGGTTGCTTGAAGTCCTCCCCGAGGGGGGAGTCTTCCCGCACCGACTTCGGGAACAGTGCCACGTTTTTAAGGCGGAGTTTTTGGACCACTTCTTCGAGAAACCGCACCCGCTTGCCACGGCTTTCCGCCAGAAGAAACGGCACGTCCGGCCGCATGATCGCCAACGGCACACCAGGGAATCCGGGGCCGCTGCCGATGTCCAGGACCGGCCCGACCGGGTCGAACCATTGGAGAATCATGGCTGAATCGATGAAATGCTTGAGTACGGTCGCCTCGATGCCCATAATGCGAGTGAGATCCAGTTCGGCGTTTCTAAGGCGCAGCAGATCGTAGTATTGCCAGTACTTCTTGAGTTGCTCGTCTGTGACCGGAAACGAATGTCCGGCGAAGAGACGCGCCATATACTCGCGGGTAGCCGGTTCCGATTCGTAGGCGCTGTAGTCATACGGCCGCTCGCCGCCGGCGAAGCCGTTCCTGCGGTTGGGACTGATGGACGCTTCCGACGGAGCGCGCCGCGGCGCCGGGTTGCGGTGGCCTCGGGACGCGCCCTGGCTTGCGTATCGTTGTTTGCCCGCGCCTGAGCGGGGCGTTTTTTTTCGTGCCATAACGACTCCTGGGTGGGCGCGCGTTTGCCGCCCCCTTCTTTTTCAAAACCGCCGCACAGTATAGGGAAAAATGACTGACCAGGAAAGCCCCAACCGGGGGGCGGCGCTGCGAATTATCTACGAGGACAATCACCTCCTGGCTGTCGACAAGCCGGCGGGCCTACCGAGCCAGCCCGACTCGAGCGGCGATCCGTCCCTTGACGTGTTGGCGAAGGACTACCTCCGGCACAGGTACAACAAGCCGGGCGACGTCTACCTGGGCCTGCTGCACCGGCTGGACCGCCCCACCAGCGGCGTCGTGCTCATGGCCAGAACCGGCAAGGCGGCGACACGCATGGCTGATTTGTTCCGTCGCCGCGAGGTGGAGAAATCGTACCTCGCCGTGGTGCAGGCCGCCGCCCAACCGCCCGCCCAGGCCCAGTGCCGGAATTGGCTGACCCAGGGCGAAAACGGCAGCATGGTGGCGGGAACGGAGAAATCGGACCGCGCCCGCGAGGCCCGCCTCACCTATTCACTCATCGCCCATGACGCCGCCGCCGGCCTGGCTTTGCTGGCGGTCGACCTCCAGACTGGGGTCAAGCACCAGATACGCTCCCAACTCGCCGCCGCCGGCATGCCGATTGTCGGTGATTTCCGCTATGGCTTTCCGGGTAAAATCGCCCGGCCGCAACCGGTGTGCGGCGGTCGGGCGATACTGCTCCACGCCCGCCGCGCCGGGTTTATCCACCCGGTGAAGCGGGAACCGGTGCGAATATCCGCGCCGCTCCCCGCCTATTGGCATGGTTTTGTCGATGCCATGGAAGGCACGGCATCGTTGTTTACGGAAAATGAGACATGAACTCAATCAAGACCCAGGCCATAGTCCTCCGGAACCGCCGCTTCAGCGAGACGAGCCTGGTGGTGACCCTGCTGGGCCGCGACAGCGGCAGGCTGGACGTCCTCGCAAAGGGGGCGAGGCGGGAGAAAAGCCCGCTGTTCGGCCACCTCGACCTGTACCAAAAGGAGGATATCCTGGTGCTGCGCCGCCCCGGCGCGGGACTCGACCTCCTTATCGAAGCCGCCTTTGCCGACGAGCATGTGGGGTTGCGTTTTTCCGCCCCCGCGTTTGCCGCCGCCGGATTACTGGCCGACCTGGCGGCGGAAGCGACCCTGCCGGGCGAGCCGTTGCCCGAACTCTACGACACCTTGGCGGAAGCTCTCTCCGTCCTGTCGAATCTGGGCGACGCTGCCGCGCACGCCGGACTCGGTGCGGCGCTCCCCTTTACCCCGGCGGAGAAAAACATTCTGGTAGGCAGGACGCTGAAGCTGGCGCTTCTCGACATGCTAGGCTGGCTCGGATATGGGCTTGAATTGAACCGCTGTGTCGTGTGCGGACGGGCTGTCGGGGGCGGCGGCGCGCTCAGCCGTCGGTCGGGCGGCTGGGTGTGCGCGGGTTGCCGGCCGAAAGCGGGCGAGAGCGTACGCATCGGCGACAACGCGCTGGCAAGCTTGCGCGCGCGCGGCGACGGCGACGAGCGCCACGAACTCGCGTTGCCCGCGGGCGAGCGCCGCCGCTGGCTCCGCTTCCTCGTCGATTATGCCCAGTACGCGTTGGAAAAACCGCTGCGGGGACGGAAGGTGCTGTTCCAGATTATGGCGTGACCGACTGCGAGACCGCGCGTTACTCGATCTCCGTCAGGACAAGCCCCTCGGTGCTTTCCAATATCTTCTTAATCTCGGTCATCAGCCTTGCCGCCAGCGCGCCGTCGATGGAACGGTGATCGCAGGAGAGGGTGAGTTTGGCCATCGGCCGGACCACCACCTCGCCGTGGACAGCGACCGGCTGCTCGATGGTGCGGCCCATCGCCAGAATAGCCGCTTCGCCCGGATTGACGATGGCGATAAAGTTTTCGACCTCGTACGCCCCCAGATACGACACGCTGAACACCCCGCCCGAACAATCTCCCGGTTCGAGTTCACCCCGCTTGGCTTTTTCAGCCAGGGTGCGGGTGTCGGTGGCGATTTCCACCAGGCAGCGTTTGTCGGCGTTTTTGACCACCGGCACCACCAGGCCTTCGTCCGGCAGGGCGGCGGCGAAGCCGATATGCAAATCGCTGCGCGGCACCAACCCCTCCGGCGTGTAGACGCTGACGGCGCGGGGATGGCGGGTCAGGGCGATGGCGGAGGCGCGGATGGCCATATCGTTGAAGGTGGCTTTGCGGCCCTGTTTTTTCAAGGTTCGGCGGAGTTCGATGCAGGCGCTCATGTCCACCACCCCGGTGAGGTAAAAACACGGGATATGGCGCTTGGACATGGCCATGCGGTCGGCGATGGCGCGGCGCATCACCGTCAGCGGCTCGGCCGGGCCGCCGTGGTTATCGATTTCCGACCAGTCAAAGCCGCGAATGTCTTTTTCGTTGGGAAGGTGGGCTAAGCGGGTCTCGGGAAGAGTCTCGTCCAGGGACTTGGCCAGCAGAGCCAGGACATCGCCGGACGAAAAGCGCGCTCCCGCCGGCACCAGGTACCGGCGCAGGTAGCCGGAAGCGGGCGAGGCGACGGTCAGGACCGCCTTGTCGATTTCGTAACGGCACAGCGGCGTGCCCACATCCACGAGCTCGCCTTCCGCCGCCAGCCATTCCACCAGGGCCGGGCGCGGCGTCGCCCCGAGCTCTCGCCCGGGATCAAATACCACCGGTGTTATCATGAATTTCCTTTTGCGCGCGCGGCGTTGTAGGCCTTGAAGGCGGCGGGAAGGTGCGAGATGATGTCGGATGCGATCAGCCCGTGCACGCCGACTTCGGCGCAGGCCAAATCGCCCGCCAGGCCATGAAGATATACCCCAAGCTTGGTTGCCTCGAAAGGCGCCACGCCCTGCCCCACCAGGGAGGCTATCACCCCGCACAGAACATCGCCGGCCCCCGCCGTGGACATACCGGGGTTGCCGCTCTCGTTCTGGTAGACATCGACGCCGTTCGTGACCAGGGTGTCGTGGCCCTTCAGGGCGACGACAGCGCCGGAGACCTTGGCGTATTTGACGGCGAAATCGCGGCGTTTTTCCTGCACTTCGGCGACGGTCTTGCCGGTGATGCGGCCCATCTCGCCCGGATGGGGCGTGATGATGGTCGGCGCCTGGCGTTTGCGGAGAATCATAAAATCGGTGCCGATGGCCGAGAACGCGCCGCCGTCGATGATAAGCGTCGGGAATATTTCCGGAATAAGCAGACGCATCAATTCGCCCGTGTCGCCCGCGACCGGCAGGCCGGGGCCAAGGATGACGCAGTCGGTCTCCCGGGCGGCCTCGACCAGAATCTCCCGCGCGTCCATGGACGGTGCGCCCGACGGCGTGTCGGGAATGGGCAGGGTCATGACCTCCATCGACAAGGTCTCGCCGACGGCGTTCAGGCTCTTGGGGATGGCCCAAAGCACGACGCCGGAGCCGGAACGCATGCAAGAATGGCTGGCCATGGCGCCGGAGCCGGTCATACCGGCCGACCCGGCAATAACCAGGACGCGTCCGGCCCGTCCCTTGTGGTAGTCGGCGGGACGTTCCGGCAGAGGCGGGAGTTCAGCTACATTGGATGGGGTCGTCATGTGCCCTGGCCTTTCCTCGGACGCATCGCGGCGCGATACGCCTCACACATTCATAATACGGGCGGCTGTCATGGCCGCGCCGAAACCGTTGTCGATATTGACAACACTAATGCCTGGAGCGCAGCTCCCCAACATGCCGAGGAGCGCCGTAATCCCGCCGAGGTGCACGCCATAACCGACCGAGGTCGGCACGGCGACGACCGGGCTGGCGATAAGACCCGCGACAACGCTCGGCAGCGCGCCCTCCATGCCCGCCACGGCGATGACGACGCTGGCGGCGCGGATGTCCTCGAGCCTGTCCAACAATCGCTGCAGCCCGGCGACGCCGACATCGGCGATAATCCGCCCCTCGCGCCCAAGAGCCGCCAAGGTCAGGACCGCCTCCTCCGCCACCGGCAGGTCGGACGTTCCGGCCGCAATGACGGCGGCCCACCTGCCGTCCCGAGCCGGTTCCGGCGGGGTGCCGACCAGCGCCGCCCCGGCATGGGGGGCGCGGCGGCAGTCGGGCCAGCGCGCGCTAATGAGTTGCATCGCCTCGGGTCCGGCGCGGGTTATCAGGGCAAAGCCCTGTTTTTCCGCCAGAACTTCGCTGATTCGCAAGGTCTCTTCCGGCGTTTTGCCCTGGGCGAAGACCGCCTCGGGCGCGCCGCACCGTTTCAGCCGGTCGACGTCCAGTCTGGCGACGACCAGGCCGTCGCCGTCCTCTACCGGAACTTCGGGTCTATGTGGATCCATGTATGCCGTTTCGTTATGTTCGCCGCTTTTTCCTGCCGTGAGCCTTGTCCTCGATGCGGCGGCGCTCCAGCTCACGGGCGCGCATACGGCGGCGGCGGCGTTCCTGCACCACTTCGTCGTTCAGGACGATGCGGATGAGGTAGGCGAACCACACGCCGGCGGCGACGGTCATCACCATGATGATGCACAACCAGGTCATGAGGCTGTTCATGGGGTCCGTCCCGCGTTTAAACCTGCGAAAACCATATTTTAAGAATATTAAGGCATTTTTGGAATCTTCGTGAACAATAGTCGTTGGCCGCCTTCAGTCGCTTTCGCGTGCTTTCGCCATACCGCCGGCAAAATCAAGCTTACGCTCCTTACTGCATCCAACTCCTTTGTTCATAGAATTTCCAAAAATCCTTTACCCGTGAATTCTTAAAAAATAAAGCGCCCGGTCCGCCCACCGGCGCCGGGATCCGTTTATTATCGCAATCGCACCGTCCTCCCGCAACTCAAAACCGGTTGAGTCTTGCCTCAACCCCCGGTTTGGCTACAATCGCCGCCATGGAAAAACGACACGACAGACCCAGACGCCGTCCCGCACCGACGCGACGGCCCGATACGCTCGCGCCCCGGCCCGAGGCCACCACCTTGTGGGATTTCCCCGCCCAGAACTACGGCGGCGGCAAACAAGGCGACACCGCCTATGTCGGCGCGACCCCCAGCTACATTATCTGGAACCTGCTGAACAGGTATACCAAGCCGAAGGAACTGGTGATCGACCCGATGGCGGGAAGCGGCACCACCCTGGACGTCGCCCGGGAACTCGGCCGCCGCGCCCTCGGCTACGACGTCAACCCGACCCGGCCCGACATCTTCCGCGTCGACAGCCGCAAGCTGCCGCTCGAGGACGGCAAGGCCGCGTTCGTGTTTGTCGACCCGCCCTACTCGACCCACGTCGATTATTCCGACGACCCGCGCTGCATCGGCAAGCTGGACGCGGCCAGCGGCGAATATTACGAGGCGATGGAACGGGTCATCGGCGAGATCGACCGGGTGCTTGCACCAGGCAGGCACATGGCCCTGTATGTGTCGGACTCGTTTGTGAAGGGAAAGGGGTTTTACCCCATCGGGTTTGAACTGTTCGAAATACTGCGTCGCCATTTCCAGCCGGTGGATATCGTTTCGGTGGTGCGTCACAACCGCACCCTGGATATGGGCAACTACCGCAAGGCGGCGCTGGACGGCAACTATTTCCTGCGCGGATTCAACTACCTGTTCATCATGCAGAAGCCGGTGCCGGTTGCCGCCAAGGATGTGAAGAAACGGGCCAAACGGAAAGAGTGATCGCCCTGTCGCGGGGCGGTTACCTTTTCCATTACCCTCCGGTAACGCCATTATTGCCGTTCATGTGCGGCATGCGGCTGTACTCGTATTCCATCCCGTCGAAGTAGATGTCGGCCATCAGGAAAGCCGCGCCGGTGAGGCAGCTTTCATCATCGAGGTCGGAGCATTCAATCCGCGTTTCCTTGTCCATGCTGAACAGGGGAAAGCCGTTGATGCGGTGACGGATCTGCTCGAGGAAATACTCTCCCGCCCGGGCGTACGATCCCTGGATAACGATAAGCCCGGGGTCGCAGGCGAGGATGATATTCTGGATTGCCATGCCGAAATACCGGACCGACCGGTCCATGAGCTTCCGCGCCAGCGCATCGCCGGCGTCCGCCGCCGCAGCGATGACGGCAAAACGGATACGCTCCGCCTCGCCGGATTCGCCCGGTTCGACTGACGCGGCCAGGGTCGATTCGGGGTGGTCCGCCAGCATGCGGACCGCGTCCTCCTCCATCCGCTTCGGTGCGGCCGCCACTTCGAGGCAGCCGTTGCCGCCGCAGACGCAGACGATTTCGGACGACGAGTCCACCATCATATGCCCGACTTCGCCGGTCAGGCCCGCGTTCCCGCGTTCAATATGCCCGTCCAGCACCATGCCGCCCACCACATTTTCGTAATCGGTGCCGATCAGATAAAAGCGCCGCGCCGCATCGCCCCGCGCCTTGAGTTCCGCATAGGCGTTGTAGCGGATGGAATTGTCGAGCACGATGGGGAGGTCTTCCGGCAGGCGCTCGGCCAATTTGTCCCGGAGGGGAATATTCCGCTTCCACTTCGTGAAGTGGGGCGCGACCACCAGGGTGCCGCTCCGGGCGTGGACGATGCCGGGGCAGCCCACCACCGCGCCGAGGCAATCGGCCGGGTCTGCGCGCAGGCGGCGGGTGAGGGACTGAAAGATGTCGCCGATGAAATCAGTGACGCTGTCGAGGCTGCGGTCGGCGTCCACCGCCTCCGAGTGGCTGACCGACACTTCGCCGCGCAGGTTGGCGAGGGCGGCGACGAGCTTCCGTTCGCCGATTTTGACGCAAAAGACATAGCGGTAATCGGGGTTGAAGGAAAAGAGCTTGGCGCGCGGTTTGCGTTCGCCCGAAATGTCCCAATCAACCATGGGCTTGATCAATTTATTGGCGAGACAGTGTTCGACAATATTGTGCACGGTCATGATGCTGAGGCCGGATAATCTGGCGATCTCCGCCATGGAAACAGCGTCGCAACCCCGGATCACCGCCAGGACGCGGTGGCGGTTTTTGTGCTTGAGAGCACTCAGGGAGTTTTTGCCGTCTCTTTTTTCACTCATGGCGTGTTCCACTGGAGGGGGTCGCGCGGTGGCGACCCGTTCCGCAAAACACTAGCAAAACCTCGACCGCCGGTCAATATAAAACGCGGAACCGCAGCCACCGAGGGCTGCGGTTCCGGAATAAAAACTTTGGGCCAGTCGCATTCGCCGTTAGATCTTTACCTTTTTGGAGAAGTCCAGCAGGCCGATCGGGCTCATCTCGCCGATCAATGGACGGCCGTAGCGCATGAACGCCTCGGTAATGTTATTCTTGGACGGGGCGATGAATTCTTCCGGCATGCGGCGGGTCTTGCCGGCGACGTTCTTCAGCGGCACCAGCTTGAACTCGGACTTGTACGGTTCGTCCGAGACGCGGACGATGGCGCAGGAACCGTCGATGTTGCCGGACTGGGCGCAGGCGGCGGCGAAGCGGCCGAGGCCAAGCGCTTCCTCGCGGTCCACCGGGCTCTGTTCGGGGAAGGAGCGCTGCACATAGCCGAAGGTGTCGCCACGGGCGCGGAGCTTCTTGACGACGCCGGCCTTTTCCAGGTGTTCCTTGACGTAGTTGACCAGCGAGTCGGCGAGCGCGCCGGTACCGGAGAGCTGGACATTGCCGTGGCTGTCGCATTCGAGTTGACCGTCCTTGGCGAGAACCTGGAGGATGGCGGTGTGCTTGTCGTCCTCGATGCCTTCCGAGACGGCGACGACGCAGCGGCCGTGCTTGCGGTAGACCGCTTCGACGTCTTTCGCGAACTGTTCGAGCGAGAACGGCACTTCCGGCAGATAAACGAGGTGCGGACCGTCTTCGGGCGAAGTGCGGCCAAGGGCGGCGGCGGCGGTGAGGAAGCCGGCGTGGCGACCCATGCAGACGCCGATGTAGAGACCACCGAAGCACTGGTTGTCCAGGTTGACGCCACGGAAGGCGTTGGCGACATAGCGGGCGGCCGAGCCATAGCCGGGCGTGTGGTCGTTTTCCATCAGGTCGTTGTCGACGGTCTTGGCGACGTGGAAGACGCGGAGTTCGTATTCGCGGGCGCGGGCGGCGTCGTTGATGATATCAAGGGACTCGGAGGTGTCGTTGCCGCCGATGCCGAAGGCGTAGCGGATATTATGCTTCTGGAACACGTCCAGCATCTTGTTGTTGTCGTCGGCGTTCGGTTTTTTGCGGGTCGAACGGAGCTGCGACGCCGGTGTGTAGGAGATATCCTGGAGAGTGGCGGCGGTCTGGGCCTTCAGGTCGATGAAATTCTCGGACATGATGCCGTCGATACCGTTGATGGCTCCCCAGATTTCCTCGATGTCGCTGTTGAGCATCAGCCCCTGGACAACGCCGACCCAGGAGGCGTTGATGACGGCGGTGGGTCCGCCCTGGGTAAAGATGACCGCTTTTCCTTTGATGGTGTCGACCATGATCATGCTCCTGTGCATACGTGTGAGAAGGATGCGGCTTTTTGCCGCGAAATTCGTCACACTATAGCGATTTTTTAAGCGGGAGTAAATAGATTAGGTGGTGCTTATGCTAATTTTTTGCCGAGGACGGGTCGGCAAGGGCCTTGCGGATCGGTGTCGGCACTTTTACAGCTTGTTCCCAACTAGGCGGTTTATTACCATTGCCTTTAAGGGACGAATAATGCTATCCGTCAGACAAGGCTATTCATGACTCTTCAAACGAATACGGAATATGTAACCAGTGGCATTTCGGGGATGGAATTCGTCCACTCCACCGGTCGCAGGGTGAATATCAGTCAACACACCCATATATCCACCTATATTATCTTGCTGGTCCGAAGTGGAACTATTCGTGTTTCCACAACAGATGGTCCGCACTGTCTACGTGCAAAAAGCCATATTGCCCTTCCACCGCATTGCCTGCATGGCATCCAGGCAGTGACGCGGCATTCCTTGCTGAGTCTTTGCATCGATAAATGTCTAATCGGAAGAAATAAGGATCAGATTTTCGGCTTTCTCGAAGATTTGGTAAACAATGGCCGGTTGCGTAGAACCGAAAGACGACTCTTTATAAAGGCTCTCGACAACCTTACGCCGAGCTCGGGAGAACCGGAAGATTCGCTGCGGTTACTCCAGGAAGAAATGAGTGCCGCTCCCGATCAAGACATCACCCTCACGGAAATGGCGGAGCATGTACATTTTGATAAGTATCACCTCATTCGCTTATTCAGGAAACGCTACGGACTGACACCATATAGTTTTCTTCTGCAAAATCGTGTACGTAAAGCCCGGAACCTCCTGTCCAAGAACACCACTCTGACTCAAACGGCACTGCAGGCCGGCTTCTTTGACCAAAGCCATTTTATCAAGCATTTTAAGCGGCTGCACGGCCTTACGCCCCGCCAATACCTCAACTCACAAGTATACATCACCTGAAGACGCTTTAACACAATGGCGGTATGAATTTCGCAAAAATCAGCAGACCATCCTCGCCGGCTTCGACCGCATGATGAACGCGGGGTAAAAAAATTGAAATCATTCCCGGCTTATACTCACCGACCACCTCGCCGTTGCGGCAGACACCAGTCCCTTCGATGACCTCGTGGGTCTCCAACTGAGGATCATGAATATGATCGCCAATCGCATGGCCAGGTTCGATCTTCACCAGATGGTAGCTGAACATCCCATTGGTTTCCTTGCTGGTCACCAAGTGTTTAAGTGCCACACCAGAGAACGATGGATGAGCATTCCACGGGAGCTGGGAAAACAATCTTTCATCGTGGTGGTTCAACAGCTGGCCGTGGTTGAAACTGTCAAAAACATGAGGAACCATATCTTTCTCCTGTTAAATGGGCGCTCCGTTGCGCTCGACACATGACAGGATATGGAGCCTCAAAAAAGATAATTGTACGATATTGAGTTCTTCTAGGACAATCCGACCGAACTGTGGAGGGAGGTCAATGCCGCGTCTGATCTTCACCGACACGAAACCGCCCCGGCACGACACCGGGGCGGCTCAATGTTTCGTCGAATTGCCGCTTCGCGCTTACGCGTGTTCCCACAGCGGTTCGATATCGAGCGGGCGTTCCATCTTGGCGTTTTCCTCGGCCAGCTTTTCGCGGCTCGACAAGGCGCATACCGGCGCGCCACCCATGGAACTGAACACCTTGTCGGCGGCCTTCTTAATGTCGCCTCCGCCAAGGCTGAGGAGGCGGGTGCGGAACTCGCGCCGGAACGCTTCCGTTTCACCGCTGGCGTAACGGCTCAGGGCGGTGATGACCGCCGACGACGGCCGCATGGGCGAGTCCAACTGTTTGAAGGTGCCGATAATCGCCTGCTCCACCCCCTTCGGCGACAGGTCCATTTCGTCGTCGACAAAGCCCTGCGCCTTCAGATAGACGCCGAGAGTGCGCTCGATATTGGGATCGCGGTAACTGGAGAAATTAAAGCTGCCGCGCCCGCCGTCCAAGGTGGCGCGCACGCCATAGGCCCCGCCCTTGACCCTGACCTCGTTCCACAGATAACCGTAACTCAGTTGGGTGCCGAGCAGCACCAGAGCCGGCGCCATCGGATCGGCGATCGACGGTCCCGGCATGGCGCAGGCCGCGTAGGCGATGTCTGCCGGAGCGGCCAGGCCGACCCGGTCGGACCCGCCCAACGGACCGAACGACTCTTGCCGCCCGCCGTTGCCGGCGAAGACTGCCGCGTTGGCCGAGAACCATTCCCGCACCACCGCGTAGGTGGAATCGGCTCCAAGAACCGCGCCAAGCGGCGTTGCGCCGGCGAGCATCTTTTTGTGAAGCGCGCTCAGGCGATCAGGAAGGGTATCCAGAATGGCGTCCAATTCCGACGCCAGGCGGTCGACAAAACGGGCCTGGGTGCAGCCCTGCAACCGTTCGGCCAGCCCGAGAGCCGGGGTGAGGTTTCGTCCGGCATAAAGGGAAGCATACGCATTACCCGACGGGACGATCTGGTTGCGCCAGCCGACCCGCGACTGGAGAACGATATCCCGGAGCCGCTCGCGGTCGGCGAAATCGGGACGGAAGAGGCGGTCGGAAAACACCGACATCGCCTGCGGCCATTCCGAATCCAATGCCTTCAGCCAGCCGGCGACCCGCACCACAGCCTTGTCCGGCCCGTCGATATGGGTAATCATGCCTGCGGAAAAATCGAGAGATCCGGTGGACGCGGCCTCGCGTTCCGCCATGGCGGCGTAGTCCATCCCGCCGGCACCGCCCTTGCACATCGCTTCGCACAGGAGCGGCAGGAGCAATAATTCGTCCTCGTTCAGGCCAGATACCTGCAGCGCCAGGTTGAGGTAGCCGATACCGCCCGCGTACATTGGCACGCGGAGGAGTTCGCCCGGCCCGGCCCGTTCGACCTCGTAGGCAAGCGGCAACGGCTCGGGCGAGACGTCGGACTTGGCCAGCCGGGGCAGAGTCGCGAGCGCTTCCGGTGTGTTGCCTTCGGACTGCATTTTTTCCAGCCTGGCGGCGACTTCCTCCACCTCGCGCCGTTCGCCCTCGCTCATGCCGGCGAGGAGACGGTCCATCTCGGCCGCTGTCTCGCGGTCGAGCTTTTCCATATACTCCTTGTCCGGGGACAGGGTAACAGTGAGGCGGTGGGTGTTGTCGAGAAGCCACTGCTCGGCGGTGCGTTCGAGCAGGCGCTTGTCCCGCTTCAGCGTTTCGCGCAGTTCGTCGAGGTGGCCGGAGATGTCCACCGCGCCAAGCGGGTCGGAATCGTAGAGCCAGGTGCCAAGCACCCGGTCCATAAGATTGAGAGGATATTGCGGCCGAATCTCGCGGCTCGACAGTTCCAACCGATGCAATGCCGATTCGACCTTGCTCGGATCGAAGCCGCGCTCGACTTCAGCCTTGACCGTCTTGAGGATGAGATCCTCGACCGCTTCGGCGCGGTCCTTTTCCGACCCCTTCAACACGACAATAAAGAAGGTGTCGCGCTGGTAATCGGCATGGCCGGATCCGCCGAGTTCCTCGCCCAGGCGCGAATCGATAAGCGCCTTGCGGAGGGGCGAGGCGGCGTTGTCGAGGAGGTAAATATTGACCACCTTCATGGCGAGGTTGGCCATGACGTCCCGTTTGTCGTTGGTGGCGAAGGCGACGGCGATGTCGGTGCGGCCGGCTTCGGAATCGTCGGCGTCGATGGGATAGGTGAAGGCGGCTTGACGCGGTTTGTCCCACAGCGCCAGCGGCTTAATGCCGGTATCGAGGCCGCGCGCGTCGAACTTCGACAAATATTCGCGGTCCAGCACTTCCAGCGTCACCGGCAAGGCGACATTGCCGTAGGTGAAAATCCAGGCGTTGGACGGATGGTAGTAGTCTCGGTGAAACTGGAGGTACTGCTTGTAGGTCAGGGACGGAATAGCCTTGGGGTCGCCGCCGAAGTCGCGTCCATAGGCGTTCGACTCGAACAGGAGCGCCTGAACATGCCGGTCGAGCAGGCCTTCCGGGTCGGAATAGACGCCGCGCATTTCATTATAGACGACGCCCTTGACCGTGAGTTTGCCTTCGGGCGTGATTTCGAAATGGTGGCCTTCCTGGCGGAAATGGTCTTCGGTCAGGAGCGGGAAAAAGACCGCATCGCAATAGACGCGCATGAGGTTATGGAAATCCTTCGGGTTCATGCTGGCGCAGGGGTAGAGGGTGCGGTCGGGATAGGTGGCGGCATTGAGGAAAGTGGCGAGGCTGGTCTTCAGCAATTCGACAAAGGGATCCTTGACCGGGTAGCGCTTCGACCCGCACAGGACGCTGTGCTCGAGAATGTGCGGCAGGCCCGTGTCGTCGGGCGGCGGGGTGCGGAAGGCGATGGAAAAGAGGTTTTCCGCATCGTCGGCGGCGAGGTGGAGCATCTTCGCGCCCGACCTCATGTGCACGAGTTCCACCGCCGTCATCATCATCCGGGGGAGCGGCGTTATCCGCTCGACCCGAAAGCCGTGGTGGGTTGCGCCTATTTGCAAGCTTTCCAAAACCTCCAGTGATTTCGACATTTCTAACCCTTCTTCGGTTTAAGCGGTTGCACCATGCGGACGGCGGAGCGCCCCAGGCGGTGGATAAAGAACGCGTTCACCGCCCCTTCGCCCAGCTTCGGGGCGACAACGCCCGCCACCCGGGCGCCCAACGAGTCGAGCACGCCCTCCCCCACCATTTCGGACAATTCTTCGGCCGCGTAGCCGCCGGCTATCTCGGTGGCATTTTCGGCCACGCCGGCGATAAATGCCGCAGCTATCGCCTTGTTCAGGAGCAGCAACAAGCCGGACCGGCTGGCACGGATATTGTAAATAACGCAGACATCGCGGAGCATCTTCAAGGCGATACTGAGGACCAGGACCGCATCCAAAAACGGCAGCGGCGACGCGATGACGCAGCCGGCGGCGCGGAGCGACCACACCTTGATGCGGGCGCGGGCGGCGGCGTCGAGTTCGTCCTGGAAGCCCCGGCCGAAATCGTCCAGCCAGGTCATGCTGTCGACGGAACGCCCGACCAGATAGTCGCGGCTGCGGGCGAGTTTTTCAAGTGTCTCGGGCTTTAGTCCGGCGCTCAGCAAAACCGGCTGCTTGGCGGCGGAAAGCGGGTAGGTGAGCAGGTATTCCTCCAGGCTCGCCCGGGCGGCCTGCATATGCTCGAGGCCGTCCTCGCGGGATTTGGCGCGGCGGCGGAGTTCCTGCAAGGCATCGAGGTCGACCTGTCGAACGCGGCGGAGCCGCATCCAGGAACGAACGAGAGCCACGCACACAACAAGCACGGCCAGACACGAAAGCCCCAGGATGCCGAGAAGCGGATAGCGGAGCCATGGCGCAAGGGTGGCGGCATAGGCGAGAGAGCTAATCGCCTGGCTGGTCAAGAAAAAGCAAAATGCGCCGACAACCAGAACCGTTGCGCCCAAATACCACCTGAGCCACGGTGAGGAGGGAGGGGGAACATCCACCGACGCGGATGCCAATGGATCGGGACGGACGGACGACGCCACCCGTTCGAGCGGGACCGTCTCCGGCTCGACATCGGGGACATTGGGGATGCATTCGCCGTCGCGGTGGCTGGATGACGGTGCCGCTTCGGGCTTTACGGCGGAGGCGGGACGTGACGGCGGTTCCATCACCGCAGTCGGAGCCGATTGGCGCGTATCGTCAATGTAATCCGGCGTCACATCGGGTTCATTGGGGCTGATGTCGGTGTATCCGGGCATGACGTCCTCCACGGCACAAAAAACAGCCGGCCCACGTAAGCCTGCCTTATATATACTATATCGGCGAGGGGCCTAAACCCCCACTGCGGGCGGGCGCACTGCGCATCGAAGCTGTTCCGTACCTTATATTTTCAAAGGCGCGAGCGCCTCGAGAATTTCCCCTGTGTTCGCTTCGGGACCGGCGTTGGCGATGCGGACCCGGGTAGCCTTGCCTGGCGCGGCCTTTTTGCCAACCTCGACATAAAAGGCGTTGGCGTCGGCCCGGGCTCGGCCGAAAGCGTGCTCGCACCATTCGCTCCCCACCCCAGCCCGAATGGCCCGCTGCAATGTGGCATGGCCGTAGAGCCAGAACGCGCCGTCGGTGAAGTCGCGGAAATAGGCGCTGAGTTCGGGCGCGTCGAAGGAATCGACAAACTTCTGCCTGGGCGCGTTCATGGGTGAACCGGCGAGAATCATCATGCCGCGCTCGCGCGCGCCGGCGACAAGCGCTGCCAACAGCCCGAGACGGCGCTCGCGGACTTCGGCGTCCGGCAGGTTCCAGAGCGGGTCGGGCGCGACCGCAACCGCCCGCACGCCCCAGTGGATGGCGTCGTCAAGAAGACGACCCACATCGGCCTCGCCCACGGTCTCGCCGTTTTGCCAATAAATACAGGGAATCGCGCCCGCGCCCTCGACAGCGCGGTAGAAATCGGTGACGCCGGGGAAATCGCCCTGGCACCATTCGCCGCTATCCCCCAACGCGCAGAGCTTATCCCATAATGCCGCTCCGAAGGCGGTGGCGTCGCCCAGAAGCGCCTCGACATCCTGGGGCGAGCGGCCAAGCACATCGGCCCAATAAACCGCCAGGTCGGGGAGTTCGGGAAAGAGTGTTTTCGCCTTGGCCGCATAGGCGGCGGCGATATGTTCGGGTTCGGCATTGTCGGCCGGGGTCAACGGCAGAACATCGGCCTCGTAGTCGATTGTGACCGGGGCGAGGATGGGATTAATCCGCGCTATCATGGCGGTGTTGCGGGCGCGCGAATGATCGGGAAGGGAGGCGATGAGCCTGCCTGCCTCGGTGTCCAGTTCCGGCACCCGGGTAAAACCGACGCCAAGAGCGCGCATGAATCCGGGATGCCCGGCGATGTTGAGTTCGCGGTCGGCATAGGATTGGACATGGACGGTAGTTTCCAGTGACACGGTGGCACGGATGCCGAGGGCGTCGCCGGCGGTTTGCATTTCGCCCAGCGCGCCCAGATTGTCGACATCGGCGCAGCCGATAACCGACAAGCCGCGAATAACCGCCTCCCACGCCAGGCGCGCCGGGGAGAACGAATCGAATGAGTAGGAAAAGAACGTCCGAGCCAGCACATTGACCCAACCGGTATCCTGCGGCCGCGAGACGCTGCCGTCGTCGAAGGACCGCACCGCTTCGGACAGGGCCATGCGGCGTTCCTCGGTCAGGGGCGAATTCAGGGCCGTGAGGGTGGCCGGGATCTGCCCCAGGGCCCGGCTGCGAATAGAGGCGTTGGCATGGCCGCCGGATTTTCTGGCTGAGGCGTTATCTGTCATAAAAGCTCCAAAAACACGTGCAGATGTCGTATACTATTTTGTCACGGAGAATTATAGTAAAAAGCCGTCCGCAACGCAATCGAGGCGACGCTAGATTCCGTCCACTCCCAGCCGGGGAGCGATCACGGACGCCCGACGGCGTTTACCATGTGATGGCGGAATGAGTTAGCGGGTTTTACGAAATCCACGCTATTTCAAAAGCTTTCGCGGGAGAAGACATGCAGAGAACCACCCGTCGGGTCATGGTCGGGCCGGTGGCGGTCGGAGGCGGCGCGCCGGTGACTGTCCAGTCGATGGCCCGCTCGGCCTCGGACGATATCGAAGGAACGCTGGCCGAAATCCGCGCCGCCGCCCTGGCGGGGTGTGCCATCATGCGGCTTGCCGTCCCCAGCCCGGTCGCGGCGAAATCGTTCGCGAAGGTGGCGGCGCAGTCGCCCCTGCCTCTGGTCGCCGACACCCATTTCGATTGTCGGACGACGCTGGCCGCCATTGACGCCGGCGCGGCCAAGGTGCGGATCAATCCGGGCAATATGAATCCGGACGATCTTCGCCGGGTGGTGGACCGGGCGGGCGAGAAGGGCATCCCCATCCGTATCGGCGGGAATTCCGGCTCCATCCTCCACCGTCGCGGCCCCGATGCCGTCGGCCCGCCGGATCTGCCGCTCCTGATGGCTGAGGAAATACTTGAATGGGCGGATCGGATGGACGGGATGGGGTTCCGGGACATCGTCCTCTCGGTCAAAACCAACGATGCCCTCGGAACGGTGCGCGCCAACCGCATCCTGGCGGAACGATCGGATTACCCCCTCCACCTGGGCGTGACCGCCGCCGGGGTGTATGAGGACGCACTGCTGAAGTCCGCCGCCGCCATCGGATCGCTCTTGCTGGACGGTATCGGCGACACGATCCGCTTCAGCTTTACCGGCGACATGGTACGGGAAGCCGAAGCGGGCGTGGCGCTGCTCCGCTCGCTCGGACTGCGCCGGGACGGGGTGGAGATCGTCAGCTGCCCCGGCTGCGGACGCTGCCGGGTCGACCTGTCGGACCTGACCCGCGCGGTGCGGGAACGCTTGTCCGGCCTCACTGTGCCGCTTCGGGTCGCGGTGATGGGCTGCGAAGTAAACGGGCCGGGCGAAGCGAAAGCGGCCGACCTCGGTATCGCCTCGGCCGGGGGGGTGATTCACCTGTTCATCCACGGCAAGGTGGTGGACAAGGTCGCGGCCGAGGATGCGGTTGAACGGCTGGCCGTCGAGGCCGAGCGGCTGGCGGCTGAGTAACAGGATTTTAATACCACGCATACTCGTCATTCGCCAGCACCACCCGATCCCGCCCGGCCTGCTTGCCCGCATACAACGCTTCGTCGGCGCTGGCGATGACGGAACGGAGATCGCTGCCGTCAGACACGCCGGCGACGCCGAAGGTGGCGGTCACGCTGAATGTGCGGCCGCCGCCCGCGCTGAACTTCTCCTGCCGCAACATCTCGGCGGCGCGGTTGAGCGAATGCAGCGCGCCGTTTTTGTCGGTCGCGGGAAAGACAATGCCGAATTCCTCGCCGCCATAGCGGCCGACAATGTCGGTCTCGCGTACCGCTTCCGACAGGATTTCGACAAAACGCATCAGCACGCCGTCTCCGGCCTGGTGGCCGTAGGTGTCATTGACCAGCTTGAAGTTGTCGAGATCGCACATGCAGAACGTCATCGGCTGGCGGTGGCGAACAGCCAAATGGATATGCTGTTCGAGCCGCTCCAGCAGCACCCAGCGGTTCCAGGCTCCGGTCATGACGTCGTGGGTTGCCTCATACTGGAGCTTGACTCGACTGGCGCGGTTGGCGGTGACGTCCTCCGCCATTATGATGACGTAGCGCGCGCCGTCCGAAACGTGCCTCGACAGGGTGGCGGTGAGGGTCACCCATACCTCCCTGCCATCGGGACGGAGAAACAACCGCTCCGGCATGCATTCCCGCCGTCCGCCCTTGAGCAGCCGGAACAACGAGTCGCGCATATCCTGCCGGTAGTCCTCGTGGGCGAAACGGCTCAGCCACATGCCTTTGAATTCGCCCTGATCGCGGCCAAGCATGATGGCGAGGGCGGGATTGACCTGCTCCAACCGCCCCTCCGTGTCGGAGACGGCTATGCCCATGCCGGCATTGTCGAAGACGGTGCGGAAACGTTCCTCCGTGTCGATAAGCCGCGCTTCCGCCTGCATGGCGTCGGTGATGTCCATATGGAAGCCGAGCACCCGGGCGGGGCGGCCGTGGCTGTCGTTCAGGATGGCGTGGATGGTGGCGATGACCCACCGCCACGTCCCGTTGCGGTCGCGGATGCGGTAGTTCATCCGGTAACGGACGCCGATTTTCAACAGCTGCCGCCAATTGTGCAGTATGCCCTGGGACTCGCCCGGATAGACTTCATCAAGCCACTCGTCCACCGGTTTGCCCGGTCCGCCGGGAAGACCGTCGGGACCGAAGATTTCGCCATAGGTCTCACTGTAGTGCATGGTGCGGCGAGCGGCGTCGTATTCCCACAACCCGTCCTGCATGGCCTCGAGGACAAAGCGGGGATTCGGCCCGTCGCGGACCGATCCGGTGACTGCGTCGAGTTCGGCCGCATCGAGGGAAATAAGCATAACCGGCGGCGCGTCGGCCTCGGGCGCGGCGGCAATAATCCGGAGCGACGAAAAATACCGCTCCGCCGTGCCGGACCGGTCCCGCACCTCCAGCATCTGGCCCCAAATCATGCCGTCGCCCGCCGTCGACATGCGCTGGTGGATGTTTCGGAGAAGACGCGTCCCTTCCTCCCCGAACAGGGTCTCGCCAGTCATGCCCTCCAATTCCCGCAGGGAATAGCCGGTTTGCTGGGCGACGCGGCGGTTGACGTTCTGGATGCGGCTGGAAAACGGATCGTAGAGGATTATACCGCACAGGGTAAGGTCGAGGACGCTGTGGATCTCGCGGTTCCTGGCGGTGACGATGGTGGTCCCTGACGCACCGGGACGGCCTTCGACAACCTGGATGACGCCCTTCAATTGCCCGTTCGGGCTGAAATCGGGGAACGCCTTGAGGGAATAGGTCTGCGCCTCGCCGTCTTCGCCAAAGGTTATGCTGCCGCATTGCGGCACCCGCGTCGAAAACGCGGCGTCGACAAGATTGCGGACTGTTTCAACTTGTGGCGTAAGGGGAGCATCGGGATCGGTGAAGTCCACCGGCGGCGGGAGGCCAACGCCGGATGATTCAGTCCAGAGAATACGGCGTTCTGGTGACACATACGCAACAAAACGATGGCTGTCCGTGCGCGCAACCGGAGAGTCCGAAGTCGTCATGGTGAGCTCCGAACCACTCTTCTCCATTACGAGTATACCAGCATTCGGCTAGATTGGCAAACCATAAAGGACACGGTATATCAAGAAATGCGCAACAGGTGTATAAACCCTTGGGAAAAAGTACCAGGCCAGCAACAGCCCGGCAAAGGCGTAGGAGTTGGCGGTATAGCGAAAGCGGAGACGGTCTTCCTCGCGCTTGATAAAGAGATACCAGACCTCGGATCCGTCCAAAGGCGGCAGCGGCAGGATGTTGAAGATGAGGAGGATAATATTCAGGCGGAAGGCGACATTCAGGAACATGGCCAATGCCCACGACAACGTGCCGCCGCCTACCCCGGCGGCAATGGGATACATGCCGGTTTCGGGATCCAGGGGACCGAAATAGCCGTTGTGCAGGCCGATATACATGGCGACAAACGACACCACAATCATCGGCAGATGCGACAATGGTCCGGCCAGGGACATCAGGAATGACCGCTTCGGATACCGCGCGGCCCAATAGGGATTGAACGGGGCCGAGGCCCAGCCGATCAGGTAATTGCCGCCCGAAAGGATAAAGGTGATGATTGGCACGGCCAGCATACCGAAGGGCGATCGCTGGATATGCGGCACCGGATTCAGGGTGGCTGTCCCGGACGAGTAGGCGGTCGCGTCGCCGCCCCGGTGGGAGATGAACGAGTGCATCGCCTCGTGCAGGGTGGTGGAAAAGAGGAAGACCAGGTACCAGACCATAAACCCGGTTATGAATTGGCTGCCGAACTGCATAGGCGTCTTTCGTTTCTTGGGACGTTGTTTAGAGTTATCCGGAGCTAACGCACCCGGCATGGACCCCGGCCTGGTCGGTTCTCCGTCCTGTGCTTGCCCCCGGGACGATTGCCGGTATAATGCACATTTATCACTCACGCACCCTCCGTCCCCTCTTCGGGCCGGAGCGAAAGGTTTATGACACTATGCGCATCTTCACATCCACTGACGATTCACCTCTGTCTGACCGCCGTCCCGCCGTCACCATGGGCGTTTTCGACGGCGTCCACCTCGGACACCAGGCAATCATAAGGCAATTGCGGCTGGCCGCCAGTAAAATCAATTCACCCACCCTGGCCGTCACCTTCTCGCCCCATCCCCGCCAGGCTCTGGGACGAGCCGCGCCTCCAGGCATCTGCAGTCTGGAAAAACGACTGGAACTCCTGAGCGCGGCCGGACTGGACGCGGTTTGGGTGCTGCCGTTTACAGCCGATTTTGCCCGACGTACCGGCAAGGACTATGCCGAAGCCTATTTCCACCTGCGTTTGAACGCCGGGGCGGTGGTCCTGGGCGAAGGCGCTTCCTTCGGCTGCGGCCGCGAAGGCAATGCCCGCACCCTGGCGGTATGGGCCAAACCGTGGGGTATGCTTGTCGAAAGCGTGCCGCACCTGATCATGGACGGGACTGTCGTCAGTTCCACCGCCATTCGCCTCGCCATCCAGGCCGGCAACCTCGACCGCGCCGCCCGGTTCCTGGGCCGGTTGCCCTCTGTCCAGGGGACGATTGTCCACGGCCAGGGCCATGGGGCAAAACTCGGCTTTCCGACCCTGAACCTGGACCCGCACCACGAACTCCGTCCGCCGCCCGGGGTCTACCTCACCCGCACCGTGCTGGACGGGGTTACTTATCCATCCCTTACCAATATCGGCAGGCCGCCCACCGAATCGGAAATCGAGGCCGGGTTGCGGGATTTCCTGATCGAGACCCACCTCCTCGACTTCAAGGCCGATGTCTACGGCCGCGACGCCGAAGTGTTTTTTATCGAGAAAACGCGCGACGTGATGCATTTTCCCCGCATCGACGATTTGGTGGAGCAGGTGCAGCGCGATCTCAACGCCGCCCGCACCTGGTTCGCGTCCCACCGGGAGGCCTAATGGCGATCATCCGCGTCCTTCCGGTCACGGTGCAGAACAAGATCGCCGCCGGTGAGGTTATCGAACGGCCGGCGTCGGTCGTCAAGGAATTGGTCGAAAACGCCATCGACGCCGGGGCGATAACCGTCTCGGTGGAGATGGAGGACGGCGGCCACCGGCTGGTGCGGGTGTCCGACGACGGCTGCGGCATGGACGAGGAAGACCTTGTCGCCTGCATGCAGCGCCATGCGACCTCGAAAATCCGCGATGTCGACGATATCTTCCGCATCGCCTCGTTCGGCTTCCGGGGCGAAGCGCTGCCGAGTATCGGTTCGGTCAGCCGGATGACGATTTCGTCCTGCCCCATCGACGTGGACGAAGGCCATGAGCTGGTGGTCGAGGCCGGCCGGTTGGTGCGGGTCACCCCGGCGGCACCGCGAAAAGGCACCCAGGTCGAGGTGCGGGATATCTTTTTCAACACCCCGGCCCGACGGAAATTCCTCCGCACCCCCGCGTCGGAACACACCCGGGCGACAGAAATGCTGACCCGCCTCGCCCTCGGCAACCCGGGCGTGGGCTTCCGTTTACAGACGAATGAACGCCTCGCCCTGTCGGTGCGGCCGGCGGCGAGCCAGCTCGACCGTATCCGCGATCTCTTCGGCGACAAGGCGGCTTCGCGGCTGACGCCGTTTGCCCGCGAGATCACGGACGGACTGCGGGTGGACGGTTTTTTCCTCCGCCCGCCCGAAAGCAGGCGCAATTCCAAAGACATCTATATCCTGGTGAACAAACGCTGGATCCGCCACTACGGCCTCGCCCGCGCCATCGGCGACGTCTTTCAGGGCATTCTGCCGCCACGGGTCTATCCGCTGGCGGTGGTGAATGTGCATGTCGATCCGGCGAAGGTCGACGTCAACGCCCATCCGACCAAGGAAGAGGTGCGGTTTGAACAGGACGGTATCCTCATCGCCGGGGTCAAACACGCGTTCCGCGATGCGCTCGAGCAGATGGCGATGATGCCGACAGCGATAAGCCTTTCACCGACCGCTCCCGCCGGGGGCGATGGTGCCGAATCGCAACCGCGTCCGACCATGCCCTTGCAGGGCCGGTCTGAGCCGGAGCGGCAGTCCAGCCTTAATTTGCCGTCTTCGGTCGGACGGACAAAGCCGGAGAGCGGCTGGTCGAACTTTGATTTCGCCGCCGCGCGGGAACGCTTGCGCGGGGCTGGCCAGACGCCGCGCGAAACGCCGACCGCGACGCCGCAAGGCAGGACCGTCTCCACAAACGGCCATGCCGACACTCCCGAACCGGCCGCGCCGGGGGCGGAAGAATCCGACCAGTCGGGCGGCGTGCGGTTGGGTCCGGCGGGGCAACACCGCTTGCTTGGCCAGGCTTCGGGCAAATATTTGCTCGTTGACGGGCCGGACGGCATCCTGCTTGTCGATCCGCACGCGCTGCACGAGCGGCAGAATTACGACCGGCTGGTGGAGGAACGCGGCAAGGGCGGTGCGCCCCGGCGTTTGCTGCTGCCCTTGGAACTGGAACTGTCGCCTGCCGAAGCGGCTGCCGCCGCGGAAGCGATGCCAGGCCTGGCGGAATATGGCTTTGAATTGGAAATGCCCGAGACGAACCGGCTGGTCGTCACCGCCGCGCCGTCGTTCATCACCCCGGCGAAGCTGGAAACGGTGCTGCGGCACTGTTTGGCCGATTTGGCCGGGGCGGACGAAACGCTCGCGAACGCGCGCGATAAGCTGCTCGCGTCCCTCGCCTGCCACTCGTCGGTTCTGCTCGGCCGCACGTTACCAGAAGAGGAAGTGGTAGCCTTACTCGACAGGTTTTTTAATCAAGGACAATTACCGACGTGCCCGCACGGCCGCCCAACCGCCATCCGCATAACGTGGGAGGAGTTGGCGCAGCGCTTCGGGCGGTAGCGGTGTGGAAAAAAACGCACCATGCTCCCCCATTCGTCACCCCGGCGTTGTAAACATCCAACCGGGCGATATACAGGCGGTTCGGCCGGGGTCCACGGGAATGAACAGTGGCTACGGAAATAATTTGGATGATCACCGCCCGAGTTCGGTGCCATCACTGCTTTTCCCCGTGGACCCCGGCCGAACCGCCCGTTTTTTGCGCTGGTGGAGGTCCGCACTCCGGGGTGACGGTTGGGGGAGGCTGGGTCGGATGATTTTGACGGACCGGCAGGCAGGTGAAGCGCGATAGACGTTTCTCGGCGACGCCCGAAAACGCCCTCTTTTTGCGATAGTGAATTTAATCTTTACAACCATTCGCGACATATTGCCTCAAGCATGGCGATGTCGATATGGGTAAATTTTCGTCCACCGCCTTGCCTTTGGCGGTAGTTTGGCAATAATAATGTTTCGTCCAGAGTTGAAGCCGGAGGGGCTGGTCCGCCCGGCTACAACGTTTTTCTCGCTAAGGAAGCAAATCACGATGATGCGTCAAATCCTCCTCAGGGCGTTCCTCGCCTGCGCCGTGCTGTTCGCCGGCGTCGCGCAGGCTGCCGATATTGATTCGATTCTTCAGTCCCAGGCCGCCAATCCGGACGAACCGGTGTGGCTCGCCGCCCAGGAACTGGGCAGGGTCGCCCTCGTCGGGCAGGAAAACGCCGGCAACGCCGTCGTCGATCCGCGCCTCTACGAAGCTGCCGCCGATGCCAACCGCTCGGTCGGCGAACGCCTCGCCGCCGCCGCCGCCCTGCTGCGCCTCGGCGAACAACGCGAGGGAACGGTCGGGGTCGAACAGATCGCCATGGCCGAAGACGTGCCGATGGCGCGTCGGCTCGAAGCGGCCGAAATCCTCGGCAAATGGGGCGGCGAATACTCCACCGCCCGCCTCGGCATCATGCTTGAAGCCCCGGACGTGCCGGAACGCCTCCGGGTCGAACTCGCCTACAGTCTGTGGAAGCTTTCTTCCCGGCCCCAGGCCTACGCCGTGTTGGAAGAAATCCGCCAGTACGGTTCGTCCGCCCAGGCCCGCGCCGAAGCCACTCTCGCCCTCGCCCAGACCGACCGCTACCAGTCGCTCCGCGATGAAGTGAAGGCCTTGGCCGACACCCCCGGTACCGTCGGCGAACGCGCGCAAAACATCATGCTCATCAACAACCGTTTTAACGAAGAAGTGCGCCGCGACGACTTCGCCGTGCTGCTGATTTCCGAAGTTATCCAGAAAATCCGCAACTTCTACGCCGCCGACGACGAGGACAAGGATCAGGCCAAGCGCCTTGAACCCCGCGCCCTCGCCGAAGCCTCGGCCCAGGCGCTCCTTTATTCGCTCGACCAGTTCAACGACTACATGAACGAAGAGGACTTCGCCGATTTCGAGTCGCAGCTGAAAGCCAACTACGGCGGCATCGGTGCGTGGGTTGGCATGCGCGACGGCCGCTTCACCGTCCTCACCCCCATGTACGACAAGCCCGCCTACCGCGCCGGCCTGAAGCCCATGGACGTCATCGACCGTATCGACGATGTCGAACTGAAGGACATGAAGCAGAACGACATTATCAAGCTCCTAAAAGGCCCGCCGAACACCACCGTCCGCGTCCGCGTCTACCGTCCCGCCTGGAAAGAACCGCGCGAGGTTGCGGTGCGTCGGGAAATCATCGAAATCCCGTCGGTCAAATACCAGATGCTGCCGGGCAATATCGGCTATATCCGCATCAACTCCTTCAACGACGGCGACCCCTACCGCAAGGTCAAAGGGACTGCCGGTCTGGTCAAGGACGCCCTCACCCGCCTGAAGCGTAACGGCGCGAAGGGACTGGTCCTCGACCTGTCGAACAACCCGGGCGGCGTCATGGTCTCGGGCGTCGATGTGGCGAAGCTGTTCATCGGCGAAGGCAAAACCATCGTCACCAGCCGGGGCAAACGCAATTTCTCGCGCCCGAACGTCTACAAGGCGAACTACGGCAAGCCGTTCTACCGTGATCCGGTCGTCGTCGTCGTCAACCCGGGCACCGCTTCGGCGGCGGAAATCCTCGCCGGTGCGATGCGCGACCACAAGCGCGCGCCGCTCGTGGGCCGCAAAACCTACGGCAAGGGCTCGGTGCAGTCGCTTATCGGCGTCGACGCCGCCCGCGACCGCTCCCGCATCAAGTTGACCGTAGCCAAGTACTATCTGCCGAACAACGACTGCATCCACGAAAAAGGCATCGAACCCGATTTCAAGGTGCCGGAAATGGATTTGTCGGTGGCCGAGGCGGAAGCGCGGTTCAAAATCCGCGACCAGCACGACATCATGTTCTGGCTCGAGGAAAACGACCGCTGGACCCGCTACGAGCAGGAGTTCCGCAAGCTGCTCGAATTCGACAACCTGGACCCGCAGGCGTATCCCGAGTTCGACACCCTGCTGACCCAGTTGCAGACCAAGTACCCGAAGGAAAAGATCGACGACGAGCTGGTGCGCAAGGAAATCCGCTACGGCATCGCCACGTATCTCCGCGATTTCAAGGGCGAAGAGAACCATAACGTCGATTTGGAAGAAAACGCCTACCTGCAGGAAGCGATCATGGTCCTGGGGGATTCGATAGGCGGTCTTCCCGAAACGCCCCTGTTTGCCACCATCCGCAACCTAGCCGAAGAGAACCGGAAAAAGTTGGCCGAGGAAGATCTGGCGGAAGGGAAGCCGCAGGAATAGGACAAGTAAAGAAGTACGAAAAAACCAATTGTTCGAGTACGCCGCTCCGACGGTCCGGGAATGCATGGCTCTACGACCCACTGCTTCCTTCCGCCGGAACGAACTACGGGAACCAGGGTACGAGCCTTCGCCACAGCGTGTCGCGGGCTCGGGGGTTTAACCTCTTTGGCGCTCGTCGGCCTCCGCCGGTTTATCCGGCTCGGGCCGGCGGGTCCGCATTTTGCCGTGCCGTGATGGGCCTGTTTTAACCCGCGCGAACCGGCGTCACATGGGGAATTGAATGGAACTACACACACTGCCACGCTACGAGGAAGTCCTCGAGACCCTCGACACCTATCAGAATCTTGAGCGCGTCGGCGTCACCCCCGCAGCCCTTGGCGGCGGCTCCGAGCGCATGAATAAACTTGTGAAACGGCTGGGCTCGCCCCACGCCAATATTCCCGCCATCCACATCGCCGGCACCAAAGGCAAGGGTTCGGTCAGCCACATGGTCGCGGCCGCTCTCACCGCCGCCGGCCTGAAGACCGGCCTCTACACCAGCCCGCACGTCGACGACCTGCGGGAGCGCATCCAGATTCACGGCCGGCCCATCAACCAGCAGCGCTTTGTCGAAGCCGCCGTGACGGTGCTGCGTGAAGCCTCAGCCATGCGCGACGAAGGCAACGGCCCGTCCTGGTTTGAAATCGTCACCGCCATCGCCCTGGTCGCGTTCCAGAACGCCCGGGTCGAGGCGATGGTGCTGGAGACCGGCATGGGTGGCCGCCTCGACGCCACCAACCTGCTGGACCTGCGCCTGGTCGCCGCCGGCATTACCACGATTTCGAAAGACCACGAAGAAGTGCTCGGCTCCAGCCTCACCGCCATCGCGGCGGAAAAGGCGGCCATCATCCGTCAGAACGTTCCGGTCGTCACCATGGGGCAGGAAGACGGCGTCCGCCGCGTTATCGAGACCCGCGCCCGCGAACTGTCGTCGCCGGTCTTCACCGTCGGCAAGGACGTGCAGGTGGTGTTCCGGAAGCCGTCGACGCAGGACAAGCCCGGCATCGGCCAGCGCCTCGACCTCGAGACCTGGCGGAACGTCTACCCTGACATTCCGGTTGCTATGCTCGGGAAACACCAGGCCGAGAACGCCGGACTGGCCCTGGGCCTGACCGACCTGTTCCTCGAATATATGGACCGGGAATCCCTCGATTCCTTAATCCTGAAGCGCGCCTGGCGCAGCCTTGCCCTTCCGGCGCGGCTTGAAGTGATGGCCAATAACCCTTGGCACATCGTCGACGGTGCGCATAACCCGGCTTCGGCCTGGGCCGCAGCCGAGACAGTGCTGGAAAACTTTTCCGCATCCGAACGGACGCTCATTTTCGGCGTGTCGAAGGACAAGGACTATAAGTCGATGCTCCGCATCCTGGCTCCCCTGTTCTCGCACATCGTGCTGACCCCGTTCGATTCGCCCCGCGCCGCCGCGCCGGAGGAAATCGACGCCTACATCCGGGCTGAATTCCCCACGGTCAAAACGGCTGTCGCCATCGATGCCGCCCATGCTATGGAACTGGCAGACACCTATACGCCGCTGGATGGGCTTATCCTTAGTTGCGGCTCGCTTTACCTTGCGGGTGAGGTTCGTGCTTTGTGCCGCCGCGAAAAAGCCAAGGCCAAGTAGGACGAAGCGAATGACCCGATATGATCCATCGGCCGCGCTCCTTTTGGGGCGCGGTTTTTTTGTCTCCGAGGTCCCGCTTTTCTCTACCGTCACCCCGGCGGTGAAGCGTTGAACCGGGCGCGGGGCGTGAAGTTGTGCCGGGGCAATCGTGGACGCGATGGGTTACAAATATGCGGAAAAATCGCGCGGTTTTGCAGCGATTGTTCTCCCGCCTGCCCCGGCACAACCACACGTTGTTCGCACGGCGACCGTGAGCACGCCGGGGTGACGAAAAGGGTAATCGCCACGTTTGACGGTGAATGAGCCGTTCTTTTTTGTTCTTTCCACCCTGCCCCTATACATCGCCACCCCTTTTTCGTATCATAACGAACGTTCGTTTTTGTGGATTCCCTTAGAAAAAGGACTTTGTATGAACACACTTCTTCGCGCCGGCATTATCTCCGTGGCGCCCCTCTTCGCCCTCTTCGCCGTTCCGGCCGAAGCCGCGGCCGGCCAACTGGCTCCCGGCCTCTATGCCGAAATCAACACAGACAAGGGCATCATCCTGGTGCAGTTGTTCTATCAGGACACGCCCATGACTGTCGCCAATTTCGTCGGCCTGGCCGAAGGCACCCTCGACACCGACACGAAAAAGGGCCAGCCCTTCTACGACGGCATTGTCTTCCACCGGGTCATCCCCGACTTCATGATTCAGGGCGGCGACCCGACCGGCACCGGCACCGGCGGCCCCGGCTACCGCTTCGCCGACGAAATCCGCCCCAACCTGCGCCACGATTCGCCCGGCATCCTGTCGATGGCCAACGCCGGTCCCGGCACCAACGGCAGCCAGTTCTTCATCACCCACGTGCCGACCCCGCACCTGGACGGCAAGCACACCGTCTTCGGTAAGGTCGTGCAGGGCCAGAACGTCGTCGACGCCATCGACCGGGGCGACATTATGCGCAAGGTCACCATCATCCGCGTCGGCCCGGAGGCGGAAGCGTTCCGCCCCGACCAGGCGATGTTTGAACAACTGCAAGCCGGCGGCGGCGCCGCTTCGACGCAGTCGTCCTCCCGCTCCCGCGCGGGCGGCGGCGAGAGCGCCAGCGACTGGGGCCGCCGCATCCGTAATTATGAAAAAGAGGCAAAGACAGCCATGTCCGGCCTCAAGTATGTGGTGCTGGAAAAAGGGTCGGGCGCAAAACCGCGTCCGGGCCAGACCGTGTCCACCCACTACACCGGCCGCCTCATGGACGGCACCAAATTCGATTCGTCGGTCGACCGGGACGACCCCTTCGAATTCAAGGTCGGCAAGGGCCAGGTCATCCAGGGCTGGGACGAAGCGCTGGGCGACATGAAGGTCGGCGAGAAGCGCGCCATCATCGTTCCGGCCAAGCTCGGCTACGGCTCCAAAGGGGCCGGCGGGGTGATTCCGCCCAACGCCACGTTATTTTTTGAAATAGAACGCTTGAAATAACCGTTTCATGTGATATACTAAGAGTACCAGGAAACTGTGGGGCGGACCCCTGTCCGCCCCTGTTTCTTTTGGTCAGCGCTTTTTTAAAGAATGTCCGGCATCTCCTTGCGTTTACGGCTGCAATCGAATAGGCCGAAAAGCGCAGAGGAAAGGCCACATTTTATAAAACGCTATACTTTTTTATCGCGGGATGGCGCGCCGGTGTCGTCCTGTTTAGCGGTAGACAAAGGCATTGAAGTATTACCAGGTTGTGTTCGGGGCGGACCCCAGGGTCCGCCCCGCTTTTTTTTGACAGGTAGTTTGTATGCGCGCCGCCCGATGCGGCAAGGAAACGAGACGACCATGTACCAAGAAAAACCGTTCCGGCTGTTTATGAAATACGCCATCCCCCAGATGATTGGCCTGCTCCTGAACTCGGTCTACCTTATCGTCGACGGCATGTTTATCGGCAACCGCCTCGGCCGCGACGCCATGGCGGCGGCGGCAATCGCCGTGCCGGTGGTGGAAATCCTTATCGCCCTCGCCCTCGCCATTTCCGTCGGCGCGAGCATTATCATTTCGTCGTCGTTCGGGTCGGGCGACAACGCCCGGGCCAACCGCGCCTTCAACCTGTCGATCGTCCTCGCCGTGGTGTCGTCCATTCTGATCGCGGTGTTTGGGAATATCTACATTAACCAGCTCGCCATGTCGCTCGGTTCGACTCCGGACATCCAGCATGAGGCTGTCACCTACCTCTGGTATATCGTCACCGGATCGCCGTTCCTGATTCTCTCGTTCGCCTTCAGTTCCTACGCGAGGGCCGACAACCAGCCGAAGCTGGCGATGATCGCTCTGGCGATCGGGTCGGTGTCGAACATCATCCTGGACTACGTGTTTATGTATCCCCTGAACATGGGCATCGCCGGCGCGGCGTTGGCGACCGCCCTCGGCCCCATTTTCTCGGTCATCATCCTGCTGCCGCATTTTCTCCGTGGCAAAGGCATGCTCCGCTTTTCATGGCCGCAATTGTCGCCGAAGCTGGCCTGGAACATCCTCTATTTGGGCGCGCCCGCGTTCGTGATGGAGTTCTCCATCGGCATCGTGACCCTGTTCTACAACATCGCCATCAACCGGAACGGCTTTGGTGAAATCGGCCTCGCCGCCTATCTGACGATTGGCTATATCGCCCTCATCATCCTGACCGTGTTCCTGGGTATTGCCCAAGGCATCCAGCCTCTGGTGAGTTATTTCCACGGTAAGCACGATCACGGCCGCAACCGCGAACTGATGGGGTTCCTGTTTAAGATGGTGGCGTTCCTGGGTATTGTGCTGTACGCGGGTGTGGTCTTTTTCTCGGGCGGCTTTATCGCCATCTTTACCCCGAGCGACGCCGAACTTATTGCCTTTACCCACAGCAAGGCGACGATCTATTTCTCCGGCTTTGTCTTTGCCGGGATAACCATACTGGTCATCACCTTCTTCCAGTCAATCCAGCGCGCCATGCCCGCGTTTGTGCTGGCGTTGTTCCGCTCCGCCGTGTTTGTGCCGATATTCCTATTCGGCTTCCCCGTGGCGTGGGGCGCGGAGTCCATCTGGATCGCCCTGTCGGTTGCCGAGTTGGTGACCTTTGTCGTGGCGGGCGTGTGGTATTACAAATCCACACGGGTGGCGTCGGGTCCGGCTTTGCCGAACAAGGCGTCGGCGCGGCTGGCGTAGTATTTGGTAGAGTAATTACACCTTCACTACAACGGCGGATCGCGGAGGCGATTCGCCGTTTTATATTGCGCCCATGCCCTCCCGCCGAGACAATTTGCCTGGCCGTTTCATTTTGACAGTATAAGGATACTTCATGTCCCTTCACGCTACCCCTACCAATCAAAACGACCCGCTCTGGGGCCTGACGCCAAGCCAGGTCGAGGAAAGCCGCCGCCAGCACGGCGCGAACGTCCTCACGCCGCCGGAGCGCGACCCGTGGTGGAAATTGTACCTGGAAAAATTCAAAGACCCGATTATCCGCATCCTCCTTATCGCCGCCGTCGTGGCGCTGCTGGTGGGGCTGCGCGAGGGCGAACTCCTAGAAGGTGTCGGCATCCTCGTCGCCGTGCTGCTGTCGACCGGCATCTCCTTTTTTAACGAATACCGGGCGGCGCAGGAGTTCGAAATTCTCAACCAGGTATCGGACACCGAGGACGTGCCGGTCATCCGCGACGGCCAGCGCGGCATGGTGCCGAAGATGGATCTCGTCGTCGGCGATATCGTCATGGTTGAACAGGGGGCGGAACTCCCCGGCGACGCCGTGGTGCTGCAGGCGGTGTCCCTCAGCATCAACGAGTCGAGCCTCACCGGCGAATCGGTGCCGGTGGCAAAACGGGTGCAGGACGACGGCGACTCCGGCCTTGCCTATCCGCGCAATGTCGTCCTCCGTGGCACCACCGTCTCGGACGGCCACGGCATCGTCCGCCTCACCGCTGTCGGCGACAAGTCGGAAATCGGCAAAACCGCCCGCGCCGCAGGCGAAACGACCGACGCCATGACGCCCCTGGCCAAACAACTGGAACGCCTCGCCGGCCTCATCTCCATCGGCGCGTTCCTGGCCGCAGGCATTATCTTCGTCGCCCAGACGGTGCGGGGCGGCGTCAACGGCGAAATCTACGACCTGAACGAAATCGGCGGACGCCTGGTGCGGACGCCCCTTTCCACCGGGCAATGGTATTGTTTCGCCCTGCTCGCCGTGGTCTTGGCCATCCTCTGCGCGCAGATATGGCTGCCGGTCCTCCGGGACGCCCTGAAGGTGCTTGGCAAAGCGCATCTCGACCGGCCATGGATGGAGTCGGGCGGCAAGAACAAGTTTTTCCGGCTCGCCGCCATCGCCATCGGCGTCGGCATTGCCGGAATTCTTGTCGGCATGCTTTCCGGCCTGCTGGCCTGGGACGGCGACTGGCTGCCCATCTCCGCCCTCACATCGTTCCTCAGTTACTTCATGCTGGCGGTGACGGTCATCGTTGTGGCGGTGCCGGAAGGGCTGCCGATGTGCGTCGCCCTCGCCCTCGCCTATTCGATGCGCAAGATGACTGCGTCCAATAATCTGGTCCGCAAGATGCACGCCTGCGAGACGATTGGCGCGGCCAGCGTTATCTGCAGCGACAAGACCGGCACCCTAACCATGAACGAAATGCGGGTACACCGGGCGGTGTTCCCGTTCCTGGGCGAAGGACCACTGCCCCAGGATGGCGTCGCCGCGAACCGGCTCGCCGAAGCAGCCTGCGCCAACTCCACCGCCAACCTGATGCTGCAGGAAGGACGTTGGGAGCCGATGGGCAACCCCACCGAAGCGGCTATTCTCCTCTGGCTGCAAAACTCGGGCCGTGATTACCAGGTGGTCCGCGACGCGTTCGACACGGCGCAGCAGTTGACATTCTCGACCGAACGCAAATTCATGGCCACCGCCGGCCGGAGCGCCCTCGACGGCAAGCCGGTTCTCTACGCCAAAGGCGCGGTGGAAATACTCCTCGCCCGCTGCGAATTCGGCCGCGACAGCACGGGCGAAGTCTGCCCGCTGGACGCGTCCATGCGGGACAAAACCATCGCCGACGCCCTCGCTTTCCAGAACCGGGGCATGCGCATTCTCGGTTTTTCATCGAAAGCGGTGGACGAAGCGTACCTCGCCCACGAGATCGACCCGAATCTATCCGGCATGGTGTGGGAAGGGTTTTTCGTCATCGCCGACCCCATCCGGCCCGATGTCCGCGACGCTATCGACGCCGCCATCGGTGCGGGCATCCAGGTCAAGGTGGTCACGGGCGACAACCAGGCGACAGCGCGGGAAATCGCCCGCCAGGCCGGGTTGTGGAAAGAGGACGACACCGATGTCCGCATTGTCACGGGCGAAAACTTCGAAGCCATGGCTGACGCTGAGGCGACCGAGCGGGCCGAGCAGATAAAAGTCATGTCCCGCGCCCGGCCGCTCCACAAGCTGCGTCTGGTCAAGCTGCTGCAAAGCCGGGGCGAGGTGGTGGCGGTGACCGGCGACGGTACCAACGACGCCCCCGCCCTTAACCATGCCGACGTCGGTTTGGCCATGGGCAAGACCGGTACCGCCGTTGCCAAGGAGGCTGCTGACATTATCCTCCTGGACGATTCGTTTACCTCTATCGTCAACGCTGTCGCCTGGGGCCGCAGCCTCTATGCGAATATCCAAAAGTTTGTCGTCTTCCAACTCACCATCAACGTCGCCGCCGTCGGCATCGCGCTTCTCGGGCCGTTCCTGGGCGTTACGCTGCCGCATAAACTCATTCAGAAGATCTCGGTCAAATACATTAAATAAACCTTTGCCGCTCTCGCCCTCGCGTCCGAACCGCCGGACTGGGGCCTGATGAAAAACCAGCCGCGAAAACAGGGGGCGTCCATCATCACCAAGCCGATGCGGAATTTCATCCTTGGGGTTGGCGCGTGTTTTCTGGTATTGTTTATCATTACCATGGTGTTCAGGAACTATTTTTCCCTCGACGCCTCCACTACGCTCGGCCGACATAACCTGACCATCTTCTTCTCGGCTTTTGTCTTCATGCAGTTCTGGAACCTCTGGAATGCGCGCGTTTTCGGCTCCACCCGGTCCGCATTCAGTCACCTTAGGGGTAGTCGTGGCTTCCTGCTTATGGCGGGGATCATCGTCCTCGGGCAACTGCTGCTGGTTGAGTTCGGCGGCGAAATGTTCCGTGTCACGCCCTTGTCCTTGAAGGAATGGGTGGCGATTATCGTTCTGACCTCACCGGTTCTCTGGGTCGGCGAAATTTGGCGCGCCGTTATGCGCTCCAGCAAGAGCCCGGATTATTGGCGGTATTCGTAAGGGAGTGCGTACTTCTATGTGACCGTTCCTTCTACGCTTTTCGGTGTATTCAAGTTCAACCGTAAAACGCACTACGGGATCAAATACTCTGTGAAAAGCGCTAGTGGCGAATGGCAACCCTCCCCCACCTGTACATACACTGGTGAGGGCGTGCCGATGCCGCCCACGAAAACCCGGGTGGGGTTGGCACTGATATACTGAAAAAGGGGTGCTACCATGATCATCCGCGTCATCAGCCTGGCGGTGGCCATCGCCCTGGCCCTGTTCCTCCTCCGGTCCTGCGGGGTGATGTAAACATTTGTGCGATTGCAACGAAACAGCGCTGCCTTACGGTGGCGCTGCTTTTTTTGCTCCAAGCTGCCTGAATCGCTTCACACGGGTTTACATTACGTTTTTACCATACTACTTCGCCGTGTTCTTCTTGAGTTTTTCGCCCATCCCGCCATAATTGGTATCTATTGTCGTTAAACTTGACGGAGACGCGGCTTCATGAATATGTTGAGGGAGTTTTTCAACTATTTTATCTCGGTGATGATGGGTCGCCGCGACTCCTTGACCGCGTTTCTCGAGCCCCTCACCATGGGTGAACGCTACCTCCGTTGGGGCCTGGAGACCCGTGATATTCGCGATTTTCGTTCCGCCCTCGACCACCTGCACCTGTGCCACGACCGCGACGCCCCCATGGCGAGTTTGCTGATTCGTAAATACGCCTGCATCGGCGATATCGCCACCGCAGCGGTCGAGACCCTGCTCATGCGCCACCAGAAGGTCATCGAGGACGCGGTAAAAACCGAGAACGGCTACCGCGAGGAACTTGAGACCGTGGTGCGGAAAATCCAGGAAGGCAAGGAATACGTGCGTAAACTGCAGGACGAGGGCAGCCTCATCAAGGCCAAGTCGGAACAGTCGCGCGTGAACGAACTGGAGGAAAACTCGGTCCGCCTCCGCGAAATGCTGGAATCCGGCGAAGGCAGGACCGAAGTGTTCGACAGCTACGATGAAATTTCCTCCGACGCGCTCCGCTTTTTCCGCGAGCTTGACCACGCGTCCTCGATGGTGATGGCGAATGCAATGCTGGGTGAATCGGGCGCGGAGTCGCTTTCGAGTCAGCTCCGCACCAAGTTGGAATACCTCAGGGACCGGATGGAACGCGCCAATCCCGTCGGGAGCGAGCCGGCTCCAGCGGAGGCCGCCGGGTGAGAATTATCGCAGGAAGCGCCAGACGCACCGAACTCGAAGTCGCGGCCGGGTCGACCACCAGGCCGTTTCTGGAGATGGCCCGGGGGGCCTTGTTCAACTCGCTTATGCCGATATTGCCCGAAGCGCGCGTCCTGGACGTCTACGCCGGGTCGGGCGCGCTTGGCCTCGAGGCTTTGTCACGAGGGGCTGAAAGATGTGTGTTCGTCGAGCGCGACCCGCGCGCCGCCTCGGCTCTGGCCCGCAACATCGCCAAGTGCGGATTTAGCGCGGAGGCGACAATCCTCCGGCAGGACGCCGGCAGGGCGGTGGCCGGGTTTGGGGACAACGAGTTCGACCTCGTCCTCTTCGACCCGCCCTTCCCGGATCTGCCGGGCTGGCGCATCGGCGGGCAGGCGGAAGAAACGATGCGCCACGCCGCGCGAATCCTCGCGCCGGACGGCGTCGTCGTCCTGCGTATCGAGGACCGCAAAGTCCCGCCACCGGAATGGCCGGGACTGGAACTGGTGGACGAAAGGCGTTACGGCCGCAGCCGCGTGTGCCGCTACGGCAATGCAACCGGAGGAGACGCGTGACCGCAATCGGCCAAGGCACGAGGATTTTGCATCGCCAGCAAGACGTCTCGCTGGCGGTGAACGCCTTCGTCACCGCCGACACCGCCGCCCAGGCCGGGAACGAAAACGGTGCCAGGGAACGGATTCAGCACCTGCGGACTATTCAGGGGCGATATTGGCGGCTGTTCTACTCCATCCTTTCCGGCGCGCTGGCACGACGGCGCACCTCGCTCGAGTTCGCCGACGACGAGCGGTTGTTCACCGACATCGGCCTGGTCGACCCGCGCATGCTGTCGGGCAATTTCCGCACGCAACTGCAGACCCTCAACGATCTGACCAGCGAGGTGAAGTCCAAAACCCTCTCCGGCTGTTATTACCTGAGCGAATGGCTGGCGAACCGCCAGCACCAGATGCAGCTCGAGTTCGATATTACGGAAGCTCCGGAATCGGAAGACGACAAATACGCGCAGCAACTCGGCGAAGCGAGGCGGCGGGTGCTGTCGCGCCTCGCGCCGTTCTTCACCGGCCTTCCCGGCGTGCCGCTGGAGGTGTCGGAAGCGATGCGCACCGGCGATCTCGACCGGGTCATCATCGCCGGCGGCATTGCCGCCATACGCGATCCACGGCGGAAGACCTTCCTCCGACGCCACCACCTCTGGGCTCTCCGTGAACAGATCCTGGCCAAGGCCCGCGCCCGCGCCAACAACCAGGGCGCACTGCGGTTGTTCGAAATGCTGAATGAAGTGTATACGCGCGAATGGCGCGCCCGCTATGAAGCCTATGTAGCCGGCGAAGAAGAACAGGCCGCGCCGCAGAAACAGTCCGGGACGCGGGAGGTCGATCAATCCGTTTCCGTCACCGACCCGAACGTCGACGCCATCATGCGCGAGGCACGGCAAATTCGCATGCGCATGACCCTGATGAGCGCCATCGACGGCAAGACCGAACCGGATACCGTCTTCTACGGCGATCCGCCGCGCCTGACCAAAAGCTCCATCGCCGCATTTCTGCCACTGGCCCAGGCCTTCGACCGGTCGCTCGTCGTGCTGCCGCCCATCATTATCGTCCCCGGGTCGGGACGCGGCTTCTTCACCTGGCTGACCGGCACCATCCTCCTCGCCCACCGGCCGATGGTCGGCGTCGACGATTCTGTCGCCACCGCCCTGGCGTGGCTGCGCATGCTGGACGACAAGTTCAACCAGGGGGGAACGCTGCGGGCGGCGTTTGAGAAACGCTTTCCCGGCGCGGTGTTCCAGAACGATTTTCCCGCCGATTACCGCGCCTGGCTGACCCGCTTGACCAAGGGCGAGGTCAATGCCATGCAACCGACGAGGCGGGCGTTCTTCCGCGAAATGATCGGCCCCGATCTGTCGGGACCAATGCTGCCGACGAACCTCCGTGGCGTCGGCCCGCAGACCATGGTGGCGATCTGCCGCCGCCTCGAGAAACAAATTTCCTCGGGTGAAGCGGATTACAAGCTGCACCGACGGCTCGCCTCCATTTACTGGCAGCAGGGGGAAATCGAAGCGGCGGGACTGCAGTTCAACGCCGCCATGCAGCTTGCGCCCGAAGACGGCGAGACCCTGTTCATCGCCGGCATGTTTATGCGTAGCCGGGGCGATCTGGAGGCTGCGAACGAGTGCTTCCGCTTCGGGGTCGAGCGTTCGGCCGACAGCATGTGGGGCATCTATTGCAAGGACGCGCTTGATAACGCCCTTTAAGGCGATTCACGAGGGCGACCCGTGCGGGAGCGCGGACTGACGGGGGACGGGTATGGACTATATCCTGGCGGCGGAAACGGCCGAAGCGGCGACGCGCGAGACCGGCGGCTATTGGCAACTGGCGCTCATTTTGGCCGCTATCGGTTTTCTTGGCTTGTTCGCTCGTTGGCGCAAGGCGCGCACCGGCCCGCCGCTCACCGCCAGGGAAATGCGCGCCCGCGACGATGATCCAAACCGCTACCGCGACGCGGCCGACAAGGCAATCGTCGAACTGCTTGAGACCAGCCGCAGCCTGAACGCCGAGGTCGATGGCAAAATTCGCGTCCTTAACCGCCTCGTCAAGGACGCGGGCGACAAGTGCGCCAGGTTGGAAAAGCTGCTCGCCCAGGCGCGGGAGACGGAACAGGGCACAATCCCGTCAACAACCACGACGATGACGCCGGACGACCCGCCCGCCGGCAGCGAGATGGATACTGTCGTTCTGCCGCCGCAACCGAAGTTTTTGTCCGATCTGCACGAACGCATTTACCGGCTCCGCCAAGGCGGCAAAAGCGTGGCCGAAATAGCCAAAGCCACCAACCTTTCGACCACCGAGGTCGAGTTCATTGTCCACACCTTTCCGGACGAAAGCTGATCCGGAAGAGAAAGTACACCATGGCTGAGCAACGGGGAGAACCAGGCGAGGTGAACCGGGCGCGCGACTACGGCCCCCCCGGCTATGCCATTGTCTCGCGGGCCGGACTGGGCAGGCGCTCGCAGTGGTACCATGCGCACCAGGTGCGGCTGGGGCGAAGCGTCGCCGTCAAGATCCTGCGCCCGTTCCTGGCCGAAAGCCCCGCTTTCCGCGAGTCGTTCCTGGCGGCCGGCCGCCAGGCGGCGGCAATCATCCACCCGGCCGCCCTGCCGATTTTCAACGTCTTCCCGAAACATGCCTGCATCGTTATGCAGTGGTGTCCGGGCCGGTCGCTCCGGGACATCGGGCCGTCCCTGACGCCGCACCGCCTGGCCGCGACAGGCGAAGTGGTGATGGACTGCCTGGCCACACTGCACGCGACCTCCCGTTGCCACGGCAACCTCACCACCGGGAACATCTTTCTGGACGAAGCCGGCGCGGTATGGGTGAACGACTTTTTCCAGCCGCCCCGCATGACCGACGCCGAACGGCTGTTCATGGCCGAGCAACGCTTCATGGCGCCTGAATTCATGGCGCGCGGCACTGCCGACTGGCGCACCGACGTCTACAGCCTCGGCTGCGTGCTGGCGGAAAGCCTCGATCCCGAAAGCATCAACCGGGACATCGCCGCCCTGCTGGATTCGATGCGCGCCATCGACCCGGAACAGCGCGGTGAAAGCCCGCAGGCGGTACGGACCGCGTTGCAGCGGCTGCGCCACCTCGAGGAAGCGCGGGTCGGGGCTGAACGGCCAACAATGCGGCGAAAACGCATGTACCGGCGCGTGCCGGCCGAGTTTGAAGTCGCGCTCCGCCGCCGCTCGGCGACACCGGACGAAACGGCCGCAATTCTCCTGAAGGTCCGCGACATCGGCGAAAGCGGCGTCTTTGTTGAAACAGACGATGAGCTGCTCGTTATTGGTTCAATTCTGGAACTCGACTTTACCCTGAAAGGGGTGGAAGGCAACGTCCACGCCTTTGGCATAGTGCGTTGGAAATCGTCGCCGCCCATGCCGCGAGGGGTCGGCGTGCAGTTTATGGAAGTGGATCAGGCGGGTCTGGCGCGGCTGCGGAAATTCCTCGAGAGTAAATAGCGACGCGGCAACACGCAACGAGCAACAAAAACGCCCTATTCCTGAGAATAGGGCGAGAACAATTCGCTATGCATAATAGAATCGGCTGTATTAATCTCTCAGGCGATACACACCCCGTTCCACCTGCTCGAAATGATTTGTCTGCGAGGCAAGAACCACAGATACGCGCTTACGCATGGCAGCGACGTCGCGGACCTTGATGCCGGCTCCGGGCAGGCCGTCGACAATGTCCCGCGCCCGCATGGGGTCGCCGGACTTGGCCATAACGTCACGTACCGCGCCGGAGAGGTTGACCCTGGTGCCACGCTTCTTTTTGCCTGGAGCAGCCGGCTTGCGGCCGCGACGGGGTTTGGCGGCGGGGGCGTCGCCGGCGACCATGGCGATTTCGGCGTCCAGTGCTTCGAGTTGCGCCGCAACCTTGTCCCGCTTTTTGCGGAGGGACGTCAGCCGCTTGTCCCCGGTTTTCTTGATGCGGATCAACTCCTGGATGTCGTCCTCACTCAGTTGCGCGGCGATGTTCTTTAGATTTTTTCTCATCCTGTCTCCCTAGTTCCCGAGGGCCCATATAAAATTTGCCATTCCCCCACTCTTTCTATAAAACATAAATATGGGTGAATTTGCAATAGATTTTTCTATTTTTTTCTCGCGGGCCTCGCTATGGACTTCTATGGAATGTCCAGTTGCTGGGCAAGAAGGGCTCGGGCGACGCGGGCTTCAAGATAGGTGACGGCCTCGTTCGAAGATTCAACCACCGGTCGAAGAAGCTGCCCGCCGGATTGCTGAAAGAGGTCGGCAATCATCTCCAACCGATCCGGTTCCATAAACTGCGACGGCGGGAAACGCTCGCCCATAGCGATAATCTTTTCGAGGTGATTGACGATGGTCTCGGGCCGCACACCGCGCTCTGTCGCGGCGGCGTCGATGTCGAGGCCGCGCTTCAGACACTCGAGCGTCGCGGCTTCGGTTCCGCTCAGGACAATATCATCGCCGCTTGGCAGTGGCGGCAACGGGTCGGCCTTGGGCGCGATGGATGAGCGGCCAATCTTGGCGGCGGGCGCGCGCGAAGACGCCGCTTTTGGAACCACCGGCGCGGACTCGGGCGCACCGACATGGCGGCGGATAATAGCCAGAAATGTCTCGCCGTAGGCGGCGAGCTTATGCTTGCCGACGCCGCTGACGAGGAGCATGGCGTCGTCGTCCAACGGACGCTGGGACGCCATTTCCTTCAGGGAGCGATCGCTGAACACCATGTAGGGCGGGATGTTCTTACTCGAGGCGATGGCGCTCCGTTCCTGCCGGAGAAGCGTGAAGAGGTCGCGGTCGTAGGAGACATCGACTTCGTCCCGGTCGCGTCCGCGCCGGGCCGGGCGCGAGGGACGATCCGCCATCTTAAGGATTTCAAACCCTTCCTCGCCTCGGAGTACTTTCCAGCCGCGCTCGCCCACGCGCGGCGTCGGGTAACGGGAATCCTCCACCACCGCCAAGCCCTTGGCGACCAGCGCCTCGACCACGCGTTTCCAGTAGTTCTTGTCCCGGTCCTTGCCAACGCCATACGTGGGCAGAGCGGCGTGGCCATTTGTACGAATCTTTTCCGTATCGGCCCCGACCAGAATATCGGCGATATAGGCCGCGCCGAAGCGTTCGCCGGTGCGGACCATGGCGGACAATGCTTTTTGTGCCGCGACGGTGGCATCCTCGCGTTCGACTTCGCCCAGACACACGTCGCAGCCGCCGCAGTTGTCGTCGGGATATTCTTCGCCGAAATAGCGGAGGATGGCGGCGCGACGGCATTGATCGGACCGAGCGAATGCAGCCATCTGCCGGAGCTGCTCCGATGCCGCCTCGCGCGCGGTCGCGTCTTCGATCGCCTGGGTGAAATGGATGAGTTGCGCCATGTCGCCGCCGCTGTGCAGGAGCAGGCACTGGGCCGGTTCGCCGTCGCGGCCGGCGCGGCCGGTCTCCTGATAGTAGCCTTCCAGGTTCTTCGGCAGGTCGCCGTGAATGACGTAGCGAACATTCGGCTTGTCGATGCCCATGCCGAAGGCGATGGTGGCGACAACCACCTGACAGCGGTCGTGACGGAACGATTCCTGCGAGTTCTTACGTTCGCTATCCGCTAATCCGGCATGGTAGGCCATGGCATTGACGCCGAGGCGACGGAGCGCGGCGGTGGTGGCTTCGACCGATTTACGGGTAGTGCGGTAGACAATGCCGGCTTCGTCGGGGCGCTCGCGAATAAAGTCGGCGATCTGCTTGTCGACCTGTTCCTTCAGCCTGACCCGGTAGAACAGGTTCGGCCGGTTGAAGGACGCGCGGGTCAGGTGCGGGTCACGGAGACCAAGCCGCCGGAGAATGTCGTCGGCAACGCGCGGCGTCGCGGTGGCGGTGAAGGCGGCGACGGGGATCCCGGGGCAGTCCCGGGTCATGGAGGCGAGGGAGAGGTAATCGGGCCGGAAATCGTGGCCCCACTCGGAAATGCAGTGGGCTTCGTCGACGGCGAAAAAACTCAGGTCGAGGGTCTTCAGGTAATCGGTAAAGCCGGGGGCGTTGAAGCGCTCAGGCGAGATATAGAGAAGACGGACATCACCCGACCGTACGGCCGAATAGATTTCCCGCTTCTCTTTTTCGCCAAGACTGCTGTTGAGGCTGGCCGCGCCAATACCATTCGCGTTTGCGGCGTCGACCTGATCCTTCATCAAAGAAATCAGCGGGCTGACCACCACTGCCACGCCTTTTTTTAGACAGGCGGGAAGCTGGTAACAGAGGGATTTGCCGCCGCCGGTGGGCATGACCGCGAAGACGTCCTGGCCAGACATCAAAGCCGAGACGATCTCCTCCTGGTGAGGCCGGAACCGCTGAAATCCGAAGATATCCGATAGCGCCTGATGCAATGAGGATGCTGTCATGCCGTACCGCCCGCCTCCGCCAACGCGACCGCGAACTCCGCCTGCAACGACACCTTGCCGTTGGCCCGGACATCGCCCTTCATATAGAAGGCATTGGCGAGGCGTTCTTTCAACGTGGCGCGGATCGTCACCGTGTCGCCCGGCATGACCATCGACTTGAACTTGGCGTTGGTGATGCGGGTCACGACCGGCACACCGGCCAGGCCGGCATCCCGAGCCACCTGCCCAAGCAGCACCGCCGAAGCCTGAAACAGCATCTCACAGAGCAGCACGCCCGGGGTGATGGGACTGCCGGGATAATGCCCGGAGTATATGCGCGACCACAGATCGTCGTCGGGCCGCAGCGTATACGCCGCCTCGACCGAGTCGGCGGTGATGGCGGTCACCTCGTCCAGAAGCAGGAACGGTGCGCGGTGGGGAATGAGTCGTTCGATTTCGTCGCGGTTCATGCCGTTCCCCTACAGGCCGCCGGTGATGTCGAGGGTCGCACCGGTGATATAGGCGGATTCCTTCGACGCCAGGAAAAGGACCGCGTCGGCGACTTCCTGCGCCTTGCCGAAGCGACGCAGCGGCACCATCTGCTTGTAGCGTTTGGCCTGGTCCTCGGGGAGGTCGCGGATAAAGTCGGTATCGATAAAGCCGGGCGAGACGCAGTTGACCGTGATGTTGCGGCGGGCGACTTCCTTCGACAAGCTCTTCGACAACGCCACCATGCCCGCCTTCGAGGCGGCGTAGTTGGCCTGGCCTTCAAAGCCGAGCTGGCCGCTTGGGCTGGTCATATTGACGATGCGACCGTAGCGGCGGCCGCTCATGGCCTGGACCGCGTATTTGCACATGGTAAAAACGCCGCCAAGATTGACGTCCATGACCCGACGCCAGTCTTCCTCCGGCATCATGGCGAGGACGTTGTCGCGGCGGATGCCGGCGCTGTTGACGACGATTTCCGGATAGATTTCGTCCTTCTCCAGTCCACGCCAAAAGTCCCGGACCGCATCGGCGTCCGAGACGTCCAATTTCTGAATAGTCAGCCCGCCGACAGTCGCGAATTCCTCGCGCATGCGGTCGGCGGCGGCTTCATCGCCGCCGTAGAGGCAGATGACGTCTGCGCCCGCATTGAGAAACGCTTCCGCCACGGCGCGGCCAATCCCCCTGGTGCCGCCGGTCACGACGGCGGTTTGATCGTAAAAGTCGAATGTCACGATATGCCCCTCAGTTCAAGTACTGTGTTTTCGAAGGAATCAATTTTAGCCGTAATGCGGGGCGTGGGCAACCTCAAAGCGCAGACGGAAGCCTCTCGGGCTTCCGTCTGTCGTGGTTTGGCCTATATTCCGACGGTACCAAATAAGTTTGGTGCCGTCGCCGTCTATCCCCGTGGACCCCGGCCGAACCGCCCGTGTGCCCGCTGATGGAGGTCCGCACGCCGGGGTGACGGTAAGGGTGGGCGAGACCGTTTCGGCAGAAAAAACGCGGTATCCCAACACGAAGCGTTCCATCCACCATTCACGTCATTCCGGCGTCTATACCCTCACCAGGGCAGTAACGGGCGGTTCGGCCGGAATCCACAGGGCTGAACGGTGGATGCACCATTCACTGCTCCATCTCTACTTACGGTCGAAGAAGATGTTTTTGCCTGAAGCGCTCAACGGGAAGGCGAGGGCCTGGGTGACTTCGGGGCCGAACCAGCCCATCCGCAGCGACGCATACCCGACGCTGAACATCATCCGGTTGTCGATGTGCTTTTGCCCAAGCAGGCTGGCGGCGACGCCGGAGCCGATGCCGAGGTCGATACTGGAGAAGGCGCAGGGCGAGACTTTTGGCTTCTCGGCACATGTGTCGTAGCCGCAATAGCCGCAGTTCAAACCATAGGGATCGGCGCTGACGCCGATGATAACAACGGCCTGCGCGTTCTGCAGGTTCCTGGCGTCGCGCGCAAACGAAGCGCGCTGGCCACCCGACTGTTCGTACAGTTCATCCAGCTTCGCGACCAGCGCTTCCTTTTCGTCGCCGTCGGCAACGAGAACGGTGAGCTTGTCGAGACCGCGCGTCTTCGGCGCGGTGCGAATGGCCAGCATTACCTCCTGGGCAACATCCATGACTGCTTTGTCGCGGATTTCCTCTTCTTTTTTCAGCATGACGGTCTCTCCTTGCGTGGGGATGGCTAAATCGAACCCCGGCTAGACCAGGGAATCGGGGGTGGCGCTTTGGGAATCCAGGAAGGCGTCGACCTTGCCGGCCACCAGCGCACCGCAGTTGGCCGAGCCGAGCCAGCCAGACATGAGGATGCCTTGGGAGCCGCAATGGAACGCACCCTTGACCACTTCGGGAAGCCGTTCGGCAGCGAGAAAGCCGGAAAACTTGGTGCCGAAGCTGGCTCCGCGCCAATGGCCGGTGAAGCGTTCGAGCGTCTTCGGCGTGGCGGCTTCGATATGATCGAGTTTGGTGTTAATGCCGGGTAGGTAGCGGGAAAGATCCTGCAACACCGCGTCCACCAGCACGCCTTTTTGCTGGGCGTATTCCTCCTCCGACAATCCGTCCCAATCGTCATAATCGGAACACATGGAGGCGACGATCTCGGTCCCGTCGTAATCGGGCCGGACGTGGTTCGGGTAATAGAACGAATAGGAAATGCTGCGCGGTGGGAAAGCGCGGAACGCGGAAGCGTCGTACTTCGGTTCGGTGGACGAGAAAAGAATGTCGGCAATCTCCGGGATGGTCTCGCCCGGACGAACGCCCATATACACCTGGGTTACCGATACCGACAGCGGCACCTCGCGCACTTCGTCGGCGAAAGGCGGATAAACGGCCGGCATGTCCATGAGTTCCAGGATAGTCTTTTTAAGATTGGCGTTCGAAACAACCGCACGCGCCGACACATTCAGACCGGAAGCGGATATCCCCACCGCACGGCCGTTTTCGACCTCGATGGTATCGACTTCGGTGCGGAGACAGATGTCGACGCCGGACTCCAGGAGCAGACGCTGCATTTCGGCCAGAAGATAGTCGGTGCCGCCCTTGAAGGTATGGGTGCCCTTTTGGGCAAAGTTCGAGAAGATGATGGCGTAGACGGTGGCGGGGTCGTCCAAGTTGGTGCCGGTGGCGTAGGTGACGGTCTCGAGCAAAACCCGCATGACGTCGAGCCGGCCGGGGAAGAACTTTTCGAAGAACTCGCGCGTGGTCAACGGCGCGTCGGCATAGAATTCCATGTCCCGGCATGCGGCGAAAAACGCCTCGCTCTGCTCATCGGCGATGCCGAAACGCTCCCGCAGGATGCGCTTAAAATCCCCGGTCTCAAAGGTGGTGGTAAAGGCGAATTCGGGATTGTTATAGACGATGCGCGGCAACGGCATGACCCGCGCCGCCAGTTCCTTGCTCCAATATTTACGAAGCGTCTTCGCCATCCCTACCGGGAAAGCGTGCAAGGCGACATCGAAAACGTGGCCTTTCCGCTTAAACCAGGTGGCAAAACCGCCCAGACGCGAATACTTCTCGACCAACAACACCGACCTGCCCGCATCGGCAAGACGCTTGGCGGCGGTCATGCCGCCCAGACCGCCGCCTATCACCACGACGTCGTATTGTTGGCCAGCCTCGGCCATGCTACGGAGCAGCACCTCAGGAAGCCTTGGCTGTCTTGGACTCGCCGCCGGACGAGGATGTCCCCTCCGACTTCGACGCAGCCGGTTTTTCGGACGGCGTCGACGTGCTCGGCTTCGATTCCGAAGGCCTCGGCTGGTCTTTCCGCTTATAATCCGTTTCGTAGAAGCCGCTTCCCTTGAAGATAATCCCCGCGCCCGACCCGATGAGGCGGATCAGCTTGTTCTTCGAACACTCGGGGCATTTCTTCAATGGCTTCGCGGACATGGACTGGAATTCTTCAAAAGCGTGTCCGCACGCTTCGCACTCGTATTCGTACGTGGGCATTTCCCGGCCTTTCCCTCTTATTTAAAAACTCTGCCTAGTGTATTGATCTATTACGCATCCGGTGCGCGGCTCACCACCACCCGCGCTGGCCGGAGAATAAAATCGTCCAATTTATACCCGTTGTCGAAAACTTCCACCACCGTGTTCGGCGGCACTTCGTCCGTCGGGACGGTAGTCATGGCTTCGTGCATGGCTGGGTCGAAATTCTTGCCCATGGCGTCGATTTTCCTGACGCCGGCCTTGGCGAGAACGCGCCAGAAGTTTTCTTCCATAATGCGGACGCCGGTGACCAGCGACTCGAAGGAATGGTTTTTGACGCTCTCCGCCAGCACCCGATCCATATCGTCCAGGGGGGCGAAGAATTCCTTCAGGAAGCTGGCAAGGCTCTCGCGCTTCAACTGTTGTTTTTCCCGTTCGACCCGCTTGCGGTAGTTATCGAAATCGGCCCGCTCGCGCCTGGCCAGGTCGAGGTAGGCATCGCGCTCGGCGATTACCTGCTCGAGAGTCTGACTGCCTTTGCCAGGAGCCGATTCGGAGGCGGTTTCGGCGGTGGGGCCGCCGGCGCTTTCGCCCGCCGCTTCCGGCTTCGGGGCGGCGTCGTTCTGCGGCAGCCCGTGAGCGGCGCGCAGGCGTTGTTCATCTGACTGGGTGTTGACATCATCTATCATGGCATCGGCTCCGACATGCATGACCGTATCGGGTTCTGCCCCTGGACCTTTGTGGGGAACCGGCCGGTGTCCGTGCAGGGGCATGAACGGGCGTGTGCCTTTTCTGTGCCTTCTGCTCTGTTTATCGCTCATCATCTATCCTCTCAAACTTTCCCTCAAGTCTGTTTTCTTTTATTTTAGGTGTCCGAGAAATAATCCTTCCACCGGTCCATAAATCCCTTCCGCTGCGGCGACACATACGTTTCTTCCAAGGTCGCCATCTCGCGGAACAACTCCTCCTGCCTGGGCGTCAGCTTCTTCGGCGTCTCGACAATCACCTGCACGATCTGGTCGCCTTCGGATTTGTCCCGGAGGCCCTTAAAGCCGAGGCCGCGCAGACGGAACACCTGGCCGCTCTGGGTGCCGGCGGGAATCTTGACCCGCGCCTTGTTCTTCAGGGTCGGGACTTCCAACTCGGTGCCGAGCGCCGCCTGAGAGAAGGTAATGGGAATCTGACAGACGACGTCGTCCCCCTGCCTCGTGAAGAAGTCGTGCTCCGACACGAAGATGTAGCAGTAGAGGTCGCCCCTGGGACCGCCGGAATCGGAAGGCTCGCCTTCGTCCGGAATACGCAGCCGGGTGCCGTCCTCGATGCCGGCCGGGATGTTGACCTTGATCCTGACCACCTTGGACTCGCGGCCGCTGCCCTTGCACTGGGTGCAGGGTTTGTCGATAAACACGCCCTTGCCGTGACAAGTCGGGCAGGTCTGAGCCACCGAGAAGAATCCCTGGTTACGATACACCTGACCCCTGCCGCCGCACGATGTGCAGGTGCGGGGCTTGGTGCCGGGAGCGGAACCGGAGCCGTGGCAGGCCGAGCATATCTCGTTTCGGCGCAGTTCAATCGTCTTGGTTGTGCCGGTCGCCGATTCCTCGAAGGTAATGTTGACCCGGCACTTCAAACTCGCACCGGCGCGCACGCCCTGGCCGAAGCCGGCGCCGCCGCCGAACACGCCTTCGAAGATGGAGCCGCCGCCCGCGCCGCCGCCGAAGATATCGGCGAAGTGGCTGAAAATGTCCTCGAAGGAGGAGAAGTTGGGCGCGCCTTCGCCGCCCATACCGGATAGGCCTTCGTGGCCGTGCATGTCGTAGCGCTTCCGCTTGGCCTCGTCGTGCAGCACTTCGTAGGCTTCGGCAGCTTCCTTGAATTTCTCCTCAGCCGCCTTGTCGCCGGGGTTGCGGTCGGGGTGATACTTCATGGCCAGCTTGCGGTAGGCTTTTTTTATGTCCTCTTGGGTGGCGCTTCGCTCGACCCCAAGGACTTGGTAATAATCGCGTTTCTTTGCCATATGAGCACCTTTATTGAAATTAAACCAGGCGATGGCCGGCCTGACGGGCGGCGATTGACTGGATCAATTCGCGGGTCATTCCTACAAACCTGTCACTCCGCTGACCCTTTCCCCTGACCACGTAAGAGGTTAATCCTTAACTGTGGGCGACGCCGCGCGGGGCGGCGTGCCTTCAGTCTACCCATTTCTTAACACATTTCCCCGGCCCCGGCAATCCGGGACCGGGGAATGGTAAAAGCAAACCACATAAAACTGTATGGACCGGGTTACCTACAGCTTCTAGGAAACCGCGCCGAACTCGACATTCCCCTTCTTGCCGTCCTTCACCTCGGTAACCATCGTCTCGATGGAGAGGAGCAGGGTGGCGATGGAGGCGGCGTTCTGCAGTGCGAGACGGGTGACCTTGGCCGGGTCGATGACGCCAGCCTTGACCATGTCGCCGTACTCGCCCGTCAGGGCGTTGAAGCCGAAGTTGTCCGACTTCGCCTCTTCGACCTCGGCGGCAACGACCGAGCCGTCCAGGCCGGAGTTTTCGCCCAGGGTCATGAGGGGCGCACGGACCGCTTTGGCGATGATGTCGACGCCGATTTTCTCGTCGCCCTTGGCCTTGGAGCGGACCGCTTCGATGGCGGGAAGGCAACGCATAAGTGCGACGCCGCCGCCGGGAACCACGCCTTCTTCAGCCGCGGCGCGGCTGGCGTGCATGGCGTCCTCGACGCGGGCCTTCTTTTCCTTCATTTCCGCTTCGGTCGCCGCACCGACTGACACAACCGCGACGCCGCCCGACAACTTGGCGAGACGCTCCTGGAGCTTTTCGCGGTCGTAGTCGGAGGTGGTGGTGTCGATACGGTTCTTCAGGTGATCGACCCGGGCCTTGATGGCGTCCTTCTTGCCTGCGCCTTCGACAATGGTGGTGTTGTCCTTGTCGACGACGACGGACTTGGCGCGGCCGAGCTGCTCAAGGGTGACGCTCTCGAGCTTAATGCCGAGATCCTCCGTGATGGCGGTGCCGCCGGTAAGGATGGCGATGTCTTCCAGCATGGCTTTCCTGCGGTCGCCGAAGCCGGGCGCCTTGACGGCACAGACGTTCAGGGTGCCGCGCAGACGGTTGATGACGAGCGCCGCCAGGCTTTCCGTTTCCACTTCTTCGGAGATGATGAGAAGCGGCTTGCCGGTCGAGGCGGTTTGCTCAAGAATCGGCAGGAACTCGCGCAGGTTGGAAATCTTCTTCTCGTAGATGAGAATGTAGGGATCGCGCAGCTCGCAGGTCATGTTGGCGGTATTGGTGACAAAGTACGGGCTCTGGTAGCCCTTGTCGAAGCGCATGCCTTCGACCAGGTCGACGGTGGTGTCGGTGGTCTTGCCTTCTTCGACCTGAACCACGCCGTCGGCTCCGACCTTGTCCATTGCCTTGGCGATGATGTCGCCGATGGCCTTGTCGTTGTTCGCCGAGATAGCGGCGACGTTGGCGATGTCTTCGACCTTTTTGCAGGGCTTGGACATCTTGGCCAGGTTCTCGAAGACGGCGGCAACCGCCATGTCGACGCCGCGCTTGACCGCGACCGCTTCGGCACCGGACGACACAGCCTTCAGGCCGGCGGTGAAGATCGCTTCCGCGAGGATGGACGCGGTGGTGGTGCCGTCGCCGGAGATGTCGCCGGTCTTATTGGCGACTTCCTTGATGAGCTGGGCGCCCATGTTTTCAAACGGGTCTTCCAGCTTGATTTCCTTGGCGACGGTGACGCCGTCCTTGGTCAGGCCGGGATTGCCGAAACCTTTTTCGAAAATAACATTGTGGCCTGTCGGTCCGAGTGTGGACTTGACGGCTTTGACGAGCTTGTTGACGCCGGTAAGGATCTTCTGCCTGGCGTCCTGCCCGTACATCAATTGCTTTGCAGGCATTTATGGACTCCTAATAAGTATGTTTTTGAGAGATTCTAATTCACAATTAATAATTCATAATTCACAATTATGGTGTAATTAACCAATTCACAATTATTTCTTTGCCTTCGAAGTTTTGACGATGGCCATGAGCAGTTTCGATACTTCACAGCAATCGTTGTAGATATCTTTGAACTGCTTTTCAGTAAGATATTCGCCTTCGAAAAGGAGCTCGAGCCAATACTCGGATTCGGCACTTTCTTTAAGGGCGATACTCATTTTATGGACGAAATCGTTCTTGCTTTGAGCACGCACCGCTTCCCTAACATTTGCGCCAATACTGGTGCCGCTACGCAAAAGCTGCTTGGAAAGTACACCCTCCTTTTTACGCTCAACCAAATATCGATAGAGCTTGACGACGCGTATGGCAAAAATCTTCGATTTGTCCACAACGACGTTATCAGTCTTCATTGGCCCATTCAATCATTGCCGAATAATTATGCATTGTGAATTGTGAATTGTGAATTCTCATCTAGAGCTTCGCCAGGATGTCATTCTCACGCATGATAAGAAGCTCAACCCCGTCAACCTTAACTTCGGTTCCGGAATACTTGCCGAAAATAACCGTGTCACCGACGACGACGTCGGGAGTTGCACGTGTGCCTGAGTCAAGTAGCTTGCCGGGGCCTACAGCGATGATTTCGCCGCGCTGGGGCTTTTCCTTGGCTGCATCGGGAAGGATGATGCCGCCGGCGGTTTTCTCTTCGGCGTCGAGACGCTTCACGACGATACGATCGTCAAGGGGCTGCAACTTGTTGCCACAGCCACAACCGCATCCACAGCTCTTCTCGTTCTTCTTGGACATCTGAATCTCCTCAATAGAATTATTTAATTATTCATTATTAAATATTGGTTGCGGTTTAGTACTCGTCGTCGTGGTGATGGCCGCAGGAACCGCCGCACCCGCCGCCACAGCCGCCGCAATCGCAATCATCCTTCTCGGGCGCTTCGGCGATCATGCATTCGGTGGTGAGGATGAGGCCGGCAACCGAGGACGCGTGGCGGAGAGCGGTGACGACCACCTTGGCGGGGTCGATGACGCCCATGTCCACCATGTCGCCATACTGGCCGGTCAAGGCGTTGTAGCCTTCGTTGGCCTTGCCGGACTGGACCTTGCGGACGACAACCGCGCCGTCGACGCCGGCGTTGGCGGCAATTTGCCGCATGGGGGCGGTGGCGGCCTTCTTGACGATGTCGACGCCGATCTGCTGGTCGCCGTCAAGTTTCATGCCCTTGAGAACCTTGGCCGAAGCCCGGACCAGAGCGACGCCGCCGCCGGGAACGGTGCCGGATTCGATGGCTGCGCGAGTGGCGTGGAGAGCGTCTTCGAAGCGGGCCTTCACTTCCTTCATCTCCGACTCGGTGGACGCGCCGACGTTGACCTGGGCGATGCCGCCGGCCAGCTTGGCGAGACGCTCCTGGAGCTTTTCACGATCGTAGTCGGAAGTGGTGGAGGCGATTTCGTTACGAATCTGCTTGACGCGGGCCGAAAGGTCGGCGGCCGAACCGGCACCCTTGACGATGGTGGTGTTGTCGGCGTCGATGGTGACCTTCTGGGCGCGGCCGAGATCCTTCAGGGTGACCTTGTCCAGGGTGATGGCGAGGTCTTCCATAATGGCCTTGCCGCCGGTCATGATGGCGATGTCCTCGAGCATGGCTTTGCGGCGGTCGCCAAAGCCGGGGGCCTTGACGGCGCAGACGTTGATGATGCCGCGCATCTTGTTGACGACCAGGGTGGCGAGGGCTTCGCCGTCCACGTCCTCGGCGATGATGAGGAGGGGTACGCCGGCCTTGGAAACTTCTTCCAGCAGCGGGACGAGGTCCTGGGCGTTGGAAATCTTCTTTTCATAAATGAGGATGGCGCACTTCTCGAACACCACTTCCATCGACTCGGGCGAGGTGACGAAGTGGGGCGAGAGATAGCCGCGGTCGAACTGCATGCCCTCGACCACGTCGATGGACGTTTCGATAGACTTGCCTTCTTCGACCGTGATGACGCCGTCCGACCCGACCTTTTCGAACGCGTCGGCGAGGAGCTTGCCGATGCGGGTGTCGTTGTTGGCGGAAATGGCGGCGACAGCGGCGATGTCCGACTTCTTGCCCTTGACCGGGTTGGCCATCTTTTCGATTTCTTCGGTGATGGCGCGGACAGCCTTGTCGATGCCCAGCTTGATAGCCATGGGGTTGGCGCCGGCGGTGACGTTCTTCATGCCTTCGATGACAATGGCTTCGGCGAGGACGGTGGCGGTGGTGGTGCCGTCGCCGGCCTTGTCGGAGGTCTTGGAGGCGGCTTCCTTAACCATCTGCGCGCCCATGTTTTCGTACTTGTCCAGCAATTCGACCTCTTCGGCGACAGAGACGCCGTCCTTGGTCACGGTGGGGGAGCCCCAGGATTTGTCCAAAATGGCGTTGCGGCCGCGGGGACCGAGGGTGACCTTGACGGCTTGTGCCAACTTTTTCACGCCGTCCCGCATTTTGACGCGGGCTTCACCGGCGAATACCAGCTTCTTGGCTGCCATGCGTTTCCTCCTAACAATTGGTAAAAGAGAACCTAAACGAAAAATTTAAACAGTAGATGTCCCCATGCCTTATGGCCGCCACGACGCAACAAAAAGAGTATGGAGTCCGGGGACGGGCTCCATAAGCGCCATACGGCTCTCGTGATCGTAATTTAGCAAATTATCTGCCAACATGGCAAGGGATTGCGAAGACGATGCCCGATTCCGTTCCACTCAAACGTATTAAACCATATAGCAAATAGTTACGATAAGTAACGACAAATAACTTTTTTTGTCTCCATACCCGCTTTCCCATTCGCGACCAGATGGAATGGCATGTCGCCGTGTCATTTTGACCCAACCTCGTCCGGGTTTTTCCCTTGATTTTATCAGGGTAAAAGGGTCTGCTTACAGGATACCCTCATGGAGAAAACCATGGCTGCCAAAACCCTGCTCCTTGTCGCCGTCCTCACCGCGCCGGTGTTCCTGGCCGGTTGCCTGGGATCATTTGCCGCAAACCAGGGCCGCCGCCAGGCCGCCCGCAGCGCCGATCATTATATGCGCGAATATGTTGAGCCGGAGTATAACGACTATTACGGCAATGACCCGCAGGCCCGGCAGGCCTTCCGCCAAGGCCGCAACGACCTCGCCGACACCATCGTCTCCACCGGCAACGATGCCCAACAGCGCCAGGGCCAGGTCGGCGTCAACGACCGTGGCTACCTGACGAAGGAGAACCGCTGACCATGCGCGGCCAGGCCATTGTCTACGAGACGCTGGACCGGTTGCGGATTCCGTACGAATGTATCGAACACGAGGCCGCCTATACCGCCGAGGATATGGCGGCCCTGCCGTTTCCGGACGATGTCCGGATAGCCAAAAACCTGTTTCTCCGCGATAGTAAAGGGAAACGGCATTTTCTCGTCGTCATGGCCCTGGACCGGCCCGCCGATTTGCGTCGGCTCGGCGACCTCCTTGGAGCTGGCAGGCTGTCGTTCGCTTCGGCCGACCGCCTGAACCGCTACCTCCGGGTTGAGCGCGGGGCGGTGTCGCCTTTCTCCATCCTGAATGACGAGAAGGCCGAAGTGGAGGTCGTCGTCGACGCTTCGCTGGCCGAAGCCAAGCGCCTCGGCGTCCACCCGAACGACAACACCATCACCGTGTGCCTCCGGTACGACGACATCCTCCGCATTATAGAGGATCATGGCAATCCGATACGAATTCTCGACAACCTCTAACCGCTGGTCGTCCACGCTCCGAACGGTCACTGTAGGAAGCCCTACGCGGCAACCACCTGAGAGAGGTGCCGTCACTGTCTTTCCCGTGGACCCCATGGAAGTCCGCACGCCGGGGTGACGAGTTGATGAGGAGAAATGGACAAATAGTAAAGACCGTATGCAACGTGGCCTTTCCGACAGCTACCATGGTAGCGCACACCGTTATTCCGGTATTACCATTCCCATCTATAAAAAATCTACCCGTTTTCCTTGGAAAATAGCCTTTTTTCCGTCGCCTCGCTTGACTACGGCGAAAGAGCGGGTATGGTAACTATATAACTTCGAAATATATTCCGCAGTTAAGGAATAATGCCCATGCCGCCCCGCAAACCACGAACAAACGGCATCGAACGCGCCTTCCAGATACTTGAGTGTCTTGTCGAACTGGGCGATTGCGCCACAGCTTATCAGATCGCCAAGCGAATCGGCGCGCCGTTGTCGACCATATATGAGACTATCGCCCTCCTCGAACGCATGGAGGTCCTGCGCCGTTGTGGCGGCGAGGGGAAATATTTCCTCGGCCCACGGCTTCTTTTCTACGGTCTGGCGTATGGAAGCCAGCTCGAAGAGGAGGACGTCTACCGCCACGAGGCCGAAGCCCTGGGCCGGGCCAGCGGCGAGAATGTGCAAATCTGTATCCGTGACGGCGATCATATGGTCGTCTCCGCCATGGTCGAAGCGGCGGATAATTTCCATATCTCCTCCCGGCCCGGATCGCGGACGCCGTTGAACTGGAGTGCCAGCGGGCGCCTCCTCATCGGCCACCTCACTCCGGAGGAACGGTCGGAGATCTTTGCCCGCGCCAAACCGAGCGCCACCGGCCGCGCCCTGGTCGATCCGGACGAACTCGAGAAAGCTTGCGCCGACGCGTGGGAGCAGGGCTACTGCGTCCAGATCGCCGAGTCCGATTTCGCCGTCGCCTGCATTGCCGCGCCGGTGAAGGATGCGGACGGCAAGTGCCGCGCCACCATCAGCCTGGTAGTGCCTGAGACCACAGCCGCCGAAAAAGGCGAGCGCCTCTCCCGGCTGGTCATGGCCTCGGCCCGCAATATTGAAAAGCAGTTGGGATGGCAGCCCACGACCTGGGCCAGGCGTCCCAACGCGTCGTAGCGTTTTTGTAATCGCGTGAACCGTTCCCGCACAGGGCGGGAGCCACCCTGTCACACAACCGTTGCCGAAGCGCCGTCAGCGTTTCCTCCTCCGACACCATCCATGAGCCGCCGTGCCCGGCAGCCGGAACGCAAGACGTTCCGGGCGTGGGCGTATCGCCCCGCATACTGGGGAACTTCGGATTTTTATGAAAAAGGAGAGAGCATGAAGAAGCTTTGTTTGGCAGTCTGCCTGCTGGCATTCGTCGCCTTCACAACAACCGCCCGCGCGGAAGAATTGACCCGGGGCGGCGTCCTGAACATCGCCACCATCGGCGAGCCGCCGACCCTCGACCCAACCTCCACCACCGCCGATGTGGTCGGCATGATTACCCAGCACTACTATGAAACGCTGTACGCTTTCGGCCACGGCTTTGCCATCAAGCCGCTCCTTGCCGCAGCCATGCCCGAGGTTACCGACGGCGGCAAGGTCTACACCATCACGCTCCGCCAGGGAGTGAAGTTCCACAACGGCAAGGAACTAACCTCGGCTGACGCGGCCGCGTCGGTGAAGCGCTGGCTGAGGAATTCGGTCCGTGGCAAGCAGGTTGCCGATATGGTGAAGGACGTCTCCGCGCCGGACACCTACACCGTCCGCATCGAAATGACGGCGCCGCACACGCCGCTCCTCGCTCTCCTCGCCATCCCCACTTCAATGGCGATAATTATCCCCGAGGAACTGTGCGAAGGCGACCTCAAGGAAAACATCGGCACCGGTCCGTACAAATTCGCCGAACACTCGCCGGATCGCTATGTCCGCCTGGTCCGCTATGACGAATATCAGCCCAGCCCCATAGCAGGCGATCTCTACGCAGGCGAACGCGTCGCCTATGTCGACGAACTGCGCTTTATCCCCGTCCCCAGCGCCAACACCCGTATCGAAGGCGCGCTGGCCGGCCAGTACCAGTACTCCGATCAATTGCCTATCGAAAACTACGACCGCCTGGTCGGCAAGGACAAGGTCGAGCCGGTTATGACTGCCCCGTATGGCTGGCCCATCCTGTTTCTGAACTGCCGCGACGGCAAGATGACGAATCTCGCCATGCGCCAGGCGGTACAGTCGGCCATGTCGCAGGAAGACATGATGTGGATCGCGTTCGGTGAAGAGGAATTCTTTTCCGTCGACGGGTCGCTCTATCCCGAAGGCTATTTCTACCATTCGGAAAAGGGCCTTGACCTCTACAACCAGTACGATATCGACAAGGCGAAGGCGCTCCTGAAAGAAGCGAATTACGACGGCTCGCCGGTCCGCATCCTCACCTCGATGCAGTACGAGTTCCACTTCAAGATGGCCCAGGTGCTGGCGGAAAATCTGCGCGAAGCCGGGATGGAAGTGTCTATCGACGTTGTCGACTGGGCCACCCTTACCCAGCAGCGCACCGACCCGACGAAGTGGGATCTCTACTTCACCCACAGCCCCTTCGTGCCGGATCCGTACCTGAACAACTTCTTCAACGACGAGTATCCCGGATGGTGGGTCAGCGAGGAAAAGACCGAGCTCGCCAACAAGTTCAACGCCGAACCGGACCTCGCCAAGCGCGCCGAAATCTTCGGCGACATCCAGGAACTGCTGTATGAATCGGCATCCAGTATCAAGATCGGCAACTTCAACCTCCTTGGCGCCAAGGACAAGAACCTAAAGGGCTACCAGCCCTCGTCATGGCCCAGCTTCTGGAATGTGTCTATCCAGTAGGAATCCCACACCGGCGGCCGGCCGGTTCGAGAAGGCCGGCCGCATTCACTCCATCACCGAGAAAGGTTTGCATGCTCCCCGTTTTTGATCTTACCGGCAAGGTCATGGTTGTCACAGGCGCATCCAAAGGCCTGGGCCGCGCCTTCGCCAAAGCCCTTGCCGCATCCGGCGCATCCGTCCTCGGCATGGCCAGGAACCGCGAGGAACTCGAATCCCTTCGCGACGAAATCACCGCTTCAGGCGGTCATTTCGACCTCGCCGTCGCCGATATCGTCGACGAGGAAGCGGTCCAGGCGGCCGTGTCCTTCTGCCTCGAACGGTTCGGCCCGCCCGACGTCCTGGTCAATAACGCCGGACTCGGCCGCGTCAACAAGCCCTTCGAAGACATCGAAACAGCCGAATGGCGGCGCACTGTCGACAATAACATTACCGGCACCTTTATCTGCTGCAAGTATTTCGGCCGCGAAATGATCAAGCGGCAAAAAGGCAAGATCGTCAACCTGGCGTCGATGTCCGGCATCATTGCGAATAAAGGCGTCCACTGCGGCCCGTACGAAGTTTCCAAGCTGGGCGTCGTCGCGCTGACCCGCTCCCTCGCCTCGGAATGGTGCAAGCACCACATCACTGTCAACGCGTTGGCGCCCGGCTACATCGCCACCGACAGGAACAGCCGCTTCTTTGAGGCCAACCCCGAATGGACCAAGTTCGCCCTCGACCTCATCCCGGTCGGCCGCATGCCGACGCCGGACGAACTGGGCGGCGCGATGGTGTTCCTCTGCTCCGCCGCGAGCGATTACATGAACGGCGCTGTCCTGGTCATGGATGGCGGCTATACGGTATGGTAGGTGAGACTATGATAACAACTCCGTACCGCGCCCTCGTTCTCCAGGGCAAACAAAACGCAGTGGTGGAACAGCGCACACGCGGTCCGCTCCAGCCCGGCCAGGTGCGGGTGAAGTTTGCCGCTGGCGGCATCTGCGGCAGCGACCTGCATTACTACCACGATTTCGGCAACGTCGGGTACCCACTCCAACACCCGCTGTGCATGGGCCACGAAGCCTGTGGCAGCATCGAAGAAATCGGTCCTGGCGTCACCGGCCTCACCCCAGGCGACAAGGTCGCGGTCAACCCGGTCATGCACTGCGGCACCTGCATGCCCTGCCGCCGGGGCGAGGCCAACCTGTGCGAAAATAAACGCTTCCCCTGTTCTGCCATGATTATTCCCCATGTGGAGGGCTTTTTCCGCGAGTCTTTCGAAACCGAGGCGCGTTGCTGCGTCAAGGTACCGGCCGACACCGACATGAACGCCCTCGCCTTCGCGGAGCCGTTATCCTGCTCCCTGCACGCGGTGCTTCGGGCTGGCGATCTGGTCGGGAAGCGCGTCCTCGTCACCGGCTCCGGGCCAATCGGCATCCTCGCCGCCGCCGCGGCCAAGGCTGCGGGCGCGGGACGCATCACCATCACGGACATCGCCGACCAGCCGCTTGAGGTAGCTTTGCGGATGGGCGCTGACCGGGGCGTCAACACCGCCGGGATGGACCCCGAAGCGATGGCCAAGGCTGTCGGCACAGTCGACGCCGCCATTGAAGCCTCGGGCGCGGCCTCCGCCATAGTCGGCTCCATGCACGCCCTCAGAAAAGGCGGCACGCTGGTGCAGCTGGGCACTGCCCCGGTCGCCGGCGCGACTGTTCCCTGGGTCTTTTTTACCTCCAAGGAGCTGCAGGTGCGCGGCTCAAGCCAGTTCAACACCGAGTTCGAGACCGCCGTCCAGTTGCTTTTGGACAAGCGCATCGATCCGCTCCCGATGCTGTCCGGCCAATTCCCCTTCGAGGAAGCGGCCGAGGCGTTCGCCTTTGCTGGCGACCGCTCCCGCTGCGTCAAGGCGCAGTTCGTCTCCTAACGCTTTTTAAAAAGGGATTGATTCCTTCCTGCGTTTTACAGTTGTTACTGGAATAAACCGAAAAGCGCAGGGGAAGGTTCACATTCTATTTAAAAAGCTATAGCGCATTACAACGCTATAGCCTCAGGATGAAGCCATGAAGATTTACCTCCTGAAACGACTGCTCGGTATGATTGCCGTCATGTTCATGGTGGCGACCATTACCTTCGTCATCATCCGCATGATTCCGGGCGATCCCGCCGGCCTCATGCTCGGCCCCGATGCCACCGCCGCCGACGTGGCCGCCCTCAGGGCGAAGATGGGGCTGGACGAATCGATCTGGTCGCAGTATGTGGGCTTTCTCGCCGACATCCTCCGGGGCGACCTCGGCAACTCGATTTTCCTCGGCGGACTGCCGGTCCTGCGCATCCTGGCCGACCGGGCCGAACCGACCATCGCCTTGACGATAATCTCCATCGTCATCGCCTGCCTGGTCGGCATCCCGTCAGGCATCCTCTCCGCTTACAAGCGGGGCAAGGTGACCGACCAGGCGACCATCGGCGTCGCCATGTTGGTGGCGTCCGCGCCCAGCGTCTGAATGGGCCTCGTCTTTATCCAATTCTTCGCGGTGCGGTTAGGCTGGTTCCCGGCGTCAGGTTACGGCGACCCGGGCGCGGGCTTCTTCAACCGCATGTACCACCTGATCCTGCCAGGCATTGTCCTGGGGCTGGTCAACTCCGCCCTTATCACCCGCTTCACCCGGACCACCATGCTGGATATTCTCGAGGACGACTATATCCGCACCGCCCGCGCCAAGGGCCTGGGCGAATGGCCGGTCATAATGCGCCACGCTTTTAAGAACGCGCTGATTCCCATCCTCACCGTCGTCGGCCTTACCCTCGCCCTGCTGCTTGGCGGCGCGGTGGTGACCGAGACCGTGTTCAACATCCCCGGCATCGGCAATTTGGTGGTGTCGTCGGTCTTGCGGCGCGATTATCCAGTCATCGGCGGATCGCTGTTGGTCATCGCCGGCGCGTACGTCCTCGTCAACCTCGCGGTCGATATCCTGTATCTCCTCGTCGACCCGCGCGTGAAATATTAGGAGGCCAACCATGTCTGATCGCCTCTCCGACGACGGCGGCATCCTCAAGAAGGCGTTTTCCATTATTTGGCAACGGAAGACGGTTGCGGTATGTCTCCTGATCATCGTCATTATCGCGTTCCTGGCCATTTTCGCCGACGTGATTTCACCCCATAGCGCCACCGCCATCCGCGCCTCGCGGCGTTTGCGCCCCCCGTCGTCGGTCAATTGGTTCGGCACCGACGAATACGGCCGCGACCTGTTCACCCGCGTCATTGTGGGCGGCCGCACCAGCTTGCTCATCGGTTTCCTGACCGTGGTGTTCTCATGTTTCTTCGGGACCATCCTCGGGATTGTCGGCGGCTATTTCCGCAAGGTCGACATGATCGTCAACCGCATCATCGATGCCATGATGGCCTTCCCCGATATCCTCCTGGCCATCACCCTGATGTCGGTCCTGAGCCCGTCCCTCTCCAGCGTGGTGATTGCGCTTGGCATTGTCTACACGCCCCGCGTCGCCCGAGTCGCCCGCGCCTCGACCCTGGTGGTACGTGAACTCGCGTATGTCGACGCCGCCCGCGTGCTCGGTGTCTCGACTTTCCGTATCCTCACCCAGCACATCCTCCGCAATATCACCAGTCCCCTTATCGTCCAGGGAACCTTCATCTTCGCCTATGCCATCCTGGCCGAAGCGGGGCTGTCGTACCTCGGTGCGGGCGTGAATCCGGAAATCCCCACCTGGGGCGGCATCATCAACGCCGGTCAGACCTACATCGGCCGCGCGCCGTGGATGATGTGGTTCCCCGGGCTGTTCATCGTGTTGACCGTGTTCTCGCTGCAACTCTCCGGCGACGCTCTCCGCGATCTCCTCGACCCGCGGTTGCGGAAGGAGTGCTGATATGGCCCGCATTCTTCTCGGCAGCGTCAAGCCCATTGGCTTTCCCGGCTATGACGGTTCCGCCCGGGTTGACGTCCTGGTAAACGACGGCCGCATCGAACAGGTCGGCTTCGACCTCGAGACCGACGACGCCGAAATCAGGGAAATGGCGAACGCCTACTTGTCGCCCGCGTGGATTGACATCCACACCCACGTCTATTACGGCGGGTCCGACATCGCACTGCGGCCGGAGACGATTGGCGTGGCGACCGGCGCGCCCATCCTCGTCGACGCCGGTTCCGCCGGCGAAGGCCATTTCAACGGCCTGGTCGAGTATGTTATCGACCGCGCCCGCGAGCAGATCGTCCCGTTCCTGAACGTCGGCTCCATCGGCCTTGTCGCCACCAACCGCGTCCCCGAGGTGCGGCTCTTGCAGGATATCGATATCGAACGCACCCTGGCGACGATTGAAAAATACAAGCCGCTCATCGCCGGGCTGAAGGTGCGGCTGTGCAGCATCATCCAGGCCGAATCGGATCTCTTGCCGCTGAAGCTGGCGAAGAAGCTGTCCCGCTACGCCAAGCTGCCGCTCATGACCCATATCGGCAGGCCGCTCCCTCTGGTTGAGGAAGTCCTCGACCGGCTCGATCCGGGCGACATATGCACCCATTGCTTCCAAGGGAAACCGGCCAGTTCGGTCGTCGACGACGACCGCGCCTTCGCCGCCCTCTTCTCGGCCCGCGACCGGGGCGTGGTGCTGGACATCGGCCACGGATCGGCGTCGTTTTCGTACCGGGTCGCACGGGAGTGCATGGACAAGGGGATTTTCCCCACCGTCATCGGGAGCGATCTGCACACCGGCAACATTGACGGCCCGGTGTGGGATTTGTCGGTGGTGTTGTCGAAGCTGCTGTGCCTCGGCATGAGCCTCGAAGACACCATCGCCGGCGCGACGTCCTCGGCCAGAACAGCGCTCCGGATGGAACCAGCCATGCTGGAGCCGGGAGCCCCGGCCGACTTTACCCTGTTCGAGACCGAAGACTGCGACCTCACCCTTCCCGACTCTCTCGGCGACACCCTGACCCTGACCACACGCATCTTGCCCAAGGCGGTGCTGTGGCGGGGCGAATTGACCCCGGCGGCCAGCCGCCTGCCTGTCGACGCGCAGGCCGGACACCACGCAGGAGGAACAACCTGATGGACGCTACCAACATACTCGAGGTGCACAACCTCTATACCACCTTTACCTCGGGGAAGCGCGACTTCAAGGCGGTGGACGGCGTGTCTTTCTCGGTCAAACAGGGCGAGACCCTGGCCATCGTCGGCGAGTCCGGCTCGGGCAAATCCGTCACCAGTTTGTCGGTGATGCGGCTTATCCCCGACCCGCCCGGGCGCATCACCGGCGGCAAAATCCTTTTCCGCACCCGCGACGGCAACGAAGAGGATCTCGTCCAGACCCCGCTCATGAAGATGCGCCGCATCCGTGGCGGCGAAATCGCCATGATTTTCCAGGAGCCGATGACGTCCCTGAACCCGCTGTTCCGGGTCGGCGAACAGATCGCCGAAGCGGTGCAACTCCACCGTGGCTGCAGCCATCATGAAGCCTTGGACGAAGCGGAAAAGATGCTCCGCCTCGTCGACATCCCCGCGCCCCGCGAGCGCCTGCGCGACTACCCGCACCAAATGTCCGGCGGTATGCGCCAGCGGGTAATGATCGCCATGGCTCTGTCGTGCCGGCCGTCATTGGTCATCGCCGACGAGCCGACAACCGCCCTCGACGTCACGATTCAGGCGCAAATCCTCGACCTCATGCGAAACCTGCAACGTGAAATCGGCATGAGCATTATGTTCATCACCCACAACCTCGGCGTGGTGGCGGAAATGGCCGACCGCGTGGCGGTGATGTATGCGGGCCGCATCGTGGAGATGGGAACGGTTGCCTCCATCTTCGAGAAGCCGCGCCATCCCTACACCAAGGGCCTGATGGCGTGCATTCCCGGCAGCGGCGTGGTATTCGGGAACGACCGCACCGACCGCCGCCTTTTCTCCATCCCGGGTTCAATGCCAAACGCATCATTCCTCCCTCGGGGCTGCGTCTTTGCCACCCGTTGTCCCATGGCGCGCCCGGACTGCAATGTCCGCGAACCGGATTTGGTGGAAACGGGTGAAGCGCACGTGAGCCGCTGCCTGTATTGGAAGGAGGTATAATCATGGTGTCTGCCGCCACTGAACAACCCACTCCCGTCTCCGGCGTCAAGCCGCTGGTGGAGATTCGCAATCTGCAGAAGCATTTTCCCGTCGGCTCCTCCTGGTCGAGCGAAAAACGCGTCGTCAAGGCGGTGCAGGATGTTTCCCTCGATGTCATGCCCCGCCATATCGTCGGCCTCGTCGGCGAATCCGGCTCGGGCAAAACCACGGTCGGGCGGATGCTCGTGAAGCTGCTCGAGCCCACCGGGGGTGATATCCTTTACAAGGGCGAGGATATCCAGGCGATGCAAGGCTCAGCCATGAAAGCCTATCGCAGCCGGGTGCAGATGATTTTTCAGGATCCGTTTTCCAGTCTGAACCCGCGCTTGCGGGTGGAGTCCATCATCGGCGAGGCGCTTCTTGCCAACGGTATGACCTCGGCTTCGGCGCGCCGCGACCGGGTGGTGGAACGGATGGAAATGGTCGGCCTCAATTCGGGCCAACTGCGCCGTTATCCGCACGAGTTTTCCGGCGGCCAACGCCAGCGTATCGGCATAGCCCGCGCCCTCGCGGCCGAGCCGGAATTCATCGTCGCCGACGAACCGGTATCGGCCCTCGACGTGTCGGTCCAGGCGCAAGTGCTCAACCTACTCTTGGAACTGCAGGGACGCCTCGGCCTGACCATGCTCTTTATCACCCACGACCTGGCGGTGATGCGCTTCCTTTGCGATGAACTCGTCGTCATGTACCTGGGTCGCATCATGGAAGCCGGACCCACCGAAGCGCTGTGCGACAACCCACTCCATCCCTACAGCCGGGCACTCTTGTCGGCGTCGCCCATTCCGAAGCCGGGCGGCAAATCAAAGCGCATACTCCTGAAGGGCGACATCCCCTCCCCCATCAGCTTGCCGAGCGGCTGCGTCTTCCGCACCCGTTGTCCCCACGCTATCGAAGAGTGCGCAAAGACAGTGCCGCCGCTGGTGGAGCGTGAACCCGGCCGGACCTGCGCCTGCATTCGGGACGACATCACCTTTTAGAAAAACTCTCTCACATATAAGGAGAACATATGCACCCTGAAGAAAAACTCAAAGCGCTGGGCCTCACCCTGCCCAGCGTCGCTACGCCTATCGCCAACTTCGTCAACTACCGCATCGTCGGCGACATGCTCTATCTCTCCGGCCAAGGCCCGCGCGAAGCCGACGGTACGCTGCACCAAGGCACGCTGGGCAAGAACGTCTCGGTCGAGGACGGCTACCGACACGCGCGCCAGGTAGGCCTGAACCTGTTGGCGGTGGCGAAGGAAGCGCTTGGCGATCTCGACCGCATCCAAGGCTGGGTTAAGCTCCTCGGCATGGTCAATGCCACACCCGATTTCACCGATCACCCCAAGGTCGTCAACGGCTGTTCCGACCTGTTGGTGGAGGTCTTTGCCGAACGCGGCCAACACGCGCGGTCGGCGGTCGGCTATTCGTCGCTGCCGGGCGGTATCAGCGTGGAGATTGAGGCAATCGCGCAGATTAAAGCATAGGAAGGCGCACGTATGAACCCACTCGAAAACGATCCCCGCATAGCGGAAGGACTGCGACCGGTTATCAACGCCTCCGGCACCATGACCGGTTTGGGCGCGTCCATCGTCTCGCCGGAGACGGTTGAGGCGGTCACCGCATTTCTGCCGCACTTTGTCGAGATGTCCGATTTGCAACGGAAAGCCGGGGCGGTTATCGCGAAGGCGACCGGCGCGGAATTCGGCGTCGTCACCGCGTCGGCCTCGGCCGGCGTGAGCCAGACCATTGCATCCTATATGGTCGGGGCAGACCTCGGTAAAGCGGAACGCCTGCCCGACGTCGACGGGTTGGCGCGGACCGAAGTGGTGATGCAAATCGGCCACATGGTGAACTACGGCGCGCCTATCGATCAGGCCGTCCGCCTCACCGGCGCGAAGCTGGTGCCGGTTGGCACCTCGACCGAGACGAAGGAATACCAGCTCGCCGCCGCCTTGAACGAACGCACCGCCGTCGGCCTCTATGTCGTCTCGCACCACGTCGTCCATTATGGCCAGCTTTCGCTCGCCGCGTTCGCACGGGTCTGCCATGCCCACGGCGTGCCGGTGATCTGCGACGCCGCGTCGGAGTACGACCTTACCGGCTTTTTGAAAGCCGGCGCTGACGTTGTTATCTACAGCGGCCATAAATTCCTGAGCGGCACCACCTCCGGCATCGTCGCCGGGCCGAAGGCGGTTGTTCGCGGCGTCTATCTGCAGAGCTACGCCCTCGGCCGGGGCATGAAGGTCGGCAAAGAAGGGGTGGTCGGCGCGATGGTGGCATTGCGGTCCTGGGCCAAACGGGACCATGCCGCCGTGCGGGCGAAAGAGGACTGCTACCTGCGTCTGTGGAAGGAACGGCTAGAGAAGATTCCCGGCCTCACCCCCACTATCACGCCGGACCCAACCCACAACCCGCTGTCGCGGCTGCACGTATCGGTGGATCCGGACAAGGCCAACATCACCGCCTGGGACCTTGCCGATCGCCTTGCCGCCGGCGATCCGCCGGTCATCGTCCGCGACCACGAGGTCGAATGGGATTATTTCTACCTCGACCCGTGCAACCTGCATCCCGGCCAGGAGGTAATCGTCGCCGAACGGGTCGAACAGGAGTGCGCCTGGGCCAGCACCCAACCCGCTCCGGTACGCTCCAACCTGGACGAACGGAACCGCGCCAAGGAGCAGGCGCTGTTGCGTTGGCCTGATTGATCCGTCCCTTTTCCCCTGTTTGCCCATGAGCCGCCCTCCCCGGGCGGCTCGCTTTTTCTAAACCGTAGCACCAAACTACCAAAAATCACCACCGCTCTACAATACGTAGCCCCGCCCTTGAGGTATGGTAAAGGAACCGCACCATTCGAGAGGAGACGGCGTGGCACGAATCGGCATTGGCATTGACACCGGCGGCACCTACACCGACGCGGTGGCCTATGACTTTACATCGAGAACGGTCCTGGCCACGGCCAAGGCCCTCACCACCCGCAACGACCTCGCCATCGGCATAACCGGCGCGCTGGACGCCTTGCCGCGCGAATTCACCGCCGCGCCCGCCGTCATCGCCCTGTCCACCACCCTGGCGACAAACGCCTGTGTCGAAAATCGGATGGGCCGGGCCAAACTGTATTTCTTCGGCGGCGACCACCGCTATCTCCAGGCCCACGGTGAGGAGTACGGCCTGCCGCCGGTGGACGACATCGGCGTTCTCGCCTGCGATTCGTCCTATTCCGAAGGCACGGTCGGTGAGGTGGATTGGGACAGCTTTATGGAGGCGGTTGATGCCGACGCCGCCGGACTGGATGGCATCGGCATTATCGAACTTTATGCGATGCGGAACGGCGCTGTTGTCGAAAAGCGCGCCAAAGAACTCGCGGCAGAACGGACCGGCATCCCGGTGGTGTGCGGCCACGAACTGGTCAGCGATCTGAACGCGCTCCAGCGCGGCTCCAGCACCCTGGTGAACGCCAGCCTCTTCCCCACCATCCACTCGTTTTTGGAAGCGATCAAAAGCGCGCTGGCGGCCCGCGATATCAGCGCACCGCTGGTTATCGTCCGATCCGACGGCAATCTCATGAACGAGGCGTTCGCGTCGCTCCGCCCGGCCGAGACGCTCCTCTGCGGCCCTGCCGCCTCCGCCATGGGCGCGATGGAATTGGCGAGAACGCGGGAATGCGTCATCGTCGACATGGGCGGCACAACGTCGGACATCGCTGTCATACGTGGCGGCGAGCCGGTGACGGCGAAAGACGGTATCGGTATCGGCAAATGGAAAACCTTCATCCAGGGCCTGTACATCAAAACATTCGGCCTCGGCGGCGACACCGCCATCCACTACGCCGATAAAGACCTGTTCCTCGAAGACTACCGCGTCGTGCCATTGTGCATCGCCGCGTCGGAACACCCGAATCTCCTGGACAAGCTGCGGGCGGTCATGGCCGAGTACCCGACCCACACCCGTCCCGTGCACGAGGGTTTTATCCGCGTGCGGGATATCGCCGGCAATGCCCGCTACACCCAATTCGAACAATCCTTCGCCGCCATCCTGGCAAACGGGCCGTTACCGCTGCGCGAAGCCGCGCTGGCGGTAGGCAAGGACGAATACACCCTCGACGTCTCGCGGCTGGTCCGGGACGGCGTGGTGCAGGTTTTCGGCCTCACCCCCACCGACATCATGCACATCCGTGGCGAATTCACCCGCTATTCGCGCGAGGCATCGGAACTCGGTGCGTCGTTCGTCGCCGCCAACCTCGGCATCCCGGTTGAAGACGTCTGCGCCCGCGCCTACGAAGAGGTGAAGAAGCGGCTCTACCTCAACATCGTCATGGCCCTGATGGAGCATGAGTACCCGGCCGGCATGACGGAGCGCCACGCCGAATCCCTTCGCGGGTTGATTATGGAAAATTACCGCAGGATTAAAAACGGCGGCAAAGGCTTTTTTACCGTCGATTTCACCACCGCCTTGCCCCTGGTGGGGATAGGCGCTCCGACGCACATTTTTCTGGATGACGTCGCCGCCATGCTCGGCACCACCGCCGTCGTACCGGAACACGCCGAAGTCGCCAACGCCCTCGGCGCGGTGGTCGGCCGTGTCCACGCGCGAAGCGAAGTGGCGGTGCGGGCAAACTATATGACAGACGGCATCAACGGATATACCGTGTACGGGGTCGATGAAACGCGCACCTTCACGAGCCGCGAAGAGGCGGAAGAATTCGCCATCGCCAAAGCCAAGCGCGAAGCGATGGACGAAGCGGTGCGGCGGGGCGCGACAGGCGAGGTGGCTGTCGATTACCATGTGGAAAGCCAGATCGGCGACACCCGTACCGGCAGCCTCTACCTTGGCTCACGAGCCGTCGCCCACGCGGTCGGGTCCATGCGGTTTTAAAAGGGGAAACGGGAGACGGAATGAATACAGGCGCATGGGTCCGCAGTTACCTGGACGGCGTAGCGAAAGAACCGGTGCCGTGTCTTTTCTATCCCGCCGTCTCTGCATCGGGAACGCCGATGCGCGAAGCGCTTTTCGATCCGGAGTGTCAATCCCGACTGCTTCTCGACAGTGCCGAACGCTATCCCGCCGGCGCGGTGGTGCGTATGTCTGAGTTGTGGTGCGAGGCAGCCGCCTGCGGCGCGACCTGCACGTACACTGACAATGCCTTCCCGGTCGTCACTGACACCGTGGCCGACGCCGAAGCGCTGGACGAATTCCATTTCCCCGAACCAGTGAACGATATCACCCGTCCCATGATCGAAGCGGTGCGCCTAGTTGCCCCGCGTGCTGGCAAACCTGTCTTCGTCGGGGTGACCGGCCCGTTCACGCTGGCGTCGGTGCTTGCCGGGACCGAGGACTTCCTCATGGCCGCTCTTTCGGAACCGGAAGAAGTCATCTCCTTTCTCGATCGCGCCGCCGCCTTCATCGCCGACTACGCCGCCGCGTACAAGGACGCCGGAGCGGCAGGGGTGATGTTGGCAGAACCGTCTATCGCCATGATTGCGCCGGATATGGCGGAGGATTTGTCCAGCGCGCTTGTACGGCGGATCATCGACTCGGTACAGGACGACGACCTCGCCGTCATCTACCACAATTGCGGCGATGTGCGTAAACACCTGGGCGGCATCGCGGCTCTTGGCGCCAAGGGATACCATTTCGGCGACGCCTTTTCCCTCACGGACGCGTTGGAATCGATGCCCGCCACCGCCCTCGTCTTTGGCAATATCCACCCGGCCAAATTTGCCTCTCTCACACCCGACGCCATGGCGGCTGAAACGGCAGCCCTGTGCGAGACGTATCGGCGCTACCCGAACTTCGTCCCGTCATCCGGCTGCGACATCGGTCCAAGCGCGGCCGCGCCGGTGGTGGACGCGTTTTTTAGCGGCTGTTTATGACCGGCAATGTGCTTTCCATGGGAGGGAGCTCCCGCTACAATGAAAGGAGACCCCCTTTCCCCTCATGGATACCAAGACCATGGCCAAACAACCCGGCTCGTCCGGCAGCGTTCTTATCGTCGACGATAATGAACGGCTGTTCAACAGCCTTGCCATAAATTTACAGAAACGAGGCTACGCCTCGGAGTGGGCCGGTAACGGCACCGTCGCGGTGGAAAAATTTACCGCCATGCCCTATGCCGCCGCCCTGCTCGATCTCGCCCTCGGCGACGAAGACGGGCTGGCCATCCTCCCTGATCTGCTCCGCATCAGGCCGCGCACCCCGGTGATCATCATCACCGGCTACGGAACCCTCGAGAAAGCCGTCAAAGCGATCAAACTCGGCGCGCACGATTTTCTGCAAAAGCCGGTTGATATCGACCGCCTGCTCGAACTCCTCCGCGACGCATCCAACACACCGCAATCCGACGAAGCCCGCGACCTGCAGTCCATGGTGGCGGAATCGCCTGCCATGCGAGAGCTTCGTGAAAAAGCCCTGCTCGTCGCCGCCAGCGATCTGCCAGTCCTGATAACAGGCGAGAGCGGCACCGGCAAGGAACTGGTGGCGAAATTCGTCCACGCCAACTCGCCCCGGCGCGACAAGACATTCCTCGGCGTTAACTGCTCGGCCATCGCCGACTCCCTCGCCGACAGCGAACTGTTCGGCCACGCGAAGGGCGCGTTTACCGGCGCGACCGCCGACCGGCCGGGATTTTTCGAACAAGCCAACAACGGCACCCTGCACATGGACGAAATCGGCGACATGTCCATCACCACTCAGGCGAAGATCCTGCGCGTGCTGGAAGAGGCGCGGGTGCGGCGTGTCGGCGAAAATCACGACCGCCCCGTCGACGTGCGCTTTATCGCCTCCACCAACAAGGATCTGGAAGGCGGCATACGGGACGGCAGCTTCCGCCAGGATCTTTACTACCGCCTCAACGCCGCCACCCTCCACCTGCCGCCGCTCCGCGATCGCCGAGAGGACATCCCACCCCTGCTGGAACGTTTTCTGGCCGACCTGGCCGAGGACGGCGCGGGCAAGCGCTTCTCATCAAAAGCGCTGGAGGTGCTGGTGGACTACGACTGGCCCGGCAATATCCGCGAACTCCGCAACATGGTGAAAATATGCTCGCTCCTCGCACCCGGCCGAATTATCGAACTGCGCGACCTGCCGCAGCAATTCACCGCCGCCGGGCGTACCCGCTCGGTGCGGCTGGTCGACAACGAGCGGGAGATTATCAAAAAGGCGTTACTGGAAACAGGCGGCAACAAACAGCTCGCCGCCCAGCGGCTAGGCATCAGCCGCCGCTCGCTCTACAATAAACTGGAACGGTATGGCATCCTCTGACCTGCCCGAAGCCGGCTTCGGCGGCATCCAGATATGTGTCGACATCGCCGCGCAGCCGGTGCTGCGCGAGGTTGATTTCCATCTGGCTCCTGGGGAAATTCAGGCCCTGGTCGGCAAGCAGAACGAAGGCAAGTCCACTCTCTGCCGGGTGCTGACCGGCCATGTCGCGCCGAAATCGGGATGGATACTGGTGGCCGGTAAACCATACCGCGCCCTCACCCCCATCCTCGCCCGCGACCTCGGTATCGAAATGGTCGGGGCCGAGGCCCAGGTCTTCCCCGCTCTCAGCGTCGCCGAGAATCTATACACCGGCAGCGGCAAGTGGTGGCGCACACTCCTGCCGTGGACAGACGGCTTTGGCGACGTGCGGCGTTGGCTCCAATCCAACGACATTACCCTGCCGTACCGGCGGCCGCTGTCGTCACTCAGGCGCGAGGACTGGCTGTTTGTCGAACTCCTGAACCGGCTCCACCGCCGCCCGCGCCTCCTCATCATGGATCAAACCCTCGAACAACTGAGTCCGCGCCGGTCCCGCGAAGCATTGGCTCTTATCCGCGCCGGGCTGGCCGACGGGATGTCGGTCCTCTGGGTCACCCATAATTTGGAAGAGGCGATGGAACTGGCCGATCGGGTAACGGTGCTCCGCCAGGGACGCAGCCTGGTTTCCGACCACACCCGCGATCTCGACCGGGTGACGCTGCTTCGGCTGTGTTACTCGGAATTGGGCGCGCAGGGCGAGGAGGACATCACCAGAGAACAGTTCTATGAATTCATGAGCTTTATCGAAGCCATGCTCCGCGACCTACCCGCCGCCGTTATTATTTCCGACAACCGTCAGATCGTCCGCTTTGTCAACCAGAGCGGACGGGAATTATTTCCTGACCGAGCCCTCGCCAAGGCGACGACGCTCGCCGAGTTTTTTGGCGATCGGAACCGGTTGCTGGGCGGTCACGCCGTCGACTCGTTGGAGGCGGCGTCGCCCGACATGATCTGGCACAGCCTGCCGGTCGAGACCGCCGACGGCAAAAAACGCCTCGTCGATATGCGGACCAGGATCATCCAGGACCGACACGTCCGTATCGGCTGTATGATCCTGATTGAGGATGTCACCAGCCGCGAGGAGATGCGGCAAAGTTTAGCCCTGTCGGAGAACCTCGCCTCCATCGGCCTGCTCGCCGCCGGGGTCGCCCACGAGGTGAACGACCCCCTCGCCATCATCTCCAACTACCTCGGCTTTATCCGCCACGAGGCGAGCGAGGAATCGGTGGTCACCTCAGCCAACCTCGCCCACGAGGAGACGGTACGCATCCAGCAGATAATCGACAACCTGGTGGCGTTTTCCGGCAACCGCGCGCCGCGCACGCGATCCGTTGACTTGATGGCGTTGGCGGCGGAATTGTGCCGCTTGCTCCGTTTTCACACCAGCGACAGGACCATCCGTTTTACCTGCTTCGGCCCGGAGGAAGGGGCGTGGGTGCGGGCCGACCCGAACGAGATGCGTCAGGTGTTTTTGAACCTGTTCCGGAACAGTCTGGATGCAATCGAAGGAGACGGCGAGATACGTGTCGACGGAACGCTGGAAATGGACGGCGACGACGACGGCGACAGAATGGTGCGGATTGCCGTCTCCGACACCGGCCACGGCATCCGCCTCGACAACCCGAAGGATATTTTCAAGCCGTTCGTCACGACGAAACGGGGCGGCGGCGCACACCAGGGTTTGGGGTTGTCTATCGTTTTCGGGATTGTGGAAAAGTACGGCGGCACCATCCAGGCAGGTAACAAAGCGGACGGCGGCAGCGAGTTTGTGCTCCGTTTCCCCTACGAGCGGTACACGCCCGAGGAATAATGGAGCAGTGCGGATCAGGGTTTTCCGACAAGTGGTTTACTCCGCGCCGGAATCCATATTTTCCAACGCCAGACGCGCAGCTTCCTGCTCCGCCGACTTCTTGCTCGACCCTGTGCCACGGCCCATCTCCTCGCCATCAATCACCACGGCCACGTCAAAGACGCGCGAATGTTCCGGCCCGGACGAGCCAAGTACCCGGTAGACCGGCAACTGGCGCTTCTGCTGTTGCAGCAGCTTCTGCAGGGTTGATTTGTAGTTGGTGGAATTGGCCTGTTCGATAGCGCTGGGGATTTCGTCCTTCAGGGTCATGAGGACGAAGTTCTTTACCGGCTGGTAGCCGCCGTCCAGGTAGATGGCGGCGACAATCGCCTCGTAGGCGTCGGCGAGGAGCGAGTCCGGCACCGCCCGTTTGCGGCCGATGCCGCGGCCAAGGAAGAGGAACGCCTTCAGGTCCATCTTCTTCGCCGCTTTGGCCAGGGACGCGCGGCAGACAACCGCCGACTTCGCCTCGGTGAGATCGCCTTCCTGGTGGTTGGGATAATTGTGGAACAGAAATTCGCGGATGATCAGGTCAAGGACCGCGTCGCCGAAAAACTCGAGCCGCTCGTTGTCCAGGCGTTTGTCCGAGGTGCTGGAAGAATGGGTGAGCGCCGTCTTGATGAGCTTTTTGTCAAAAAACGTGTAGCCGAGTACCTGTTCACAGGCACGAATGCGATCCTCGGCGGAGCCTCCGATCGGCTTGCCGTCCTCCGGCTCGTCGTCCAGCAACTCCACCGGCACGTCTTCGACATATTCTTCGACAACGTCCTCGTCAACTCCATTCGGATCGTTCTCGTGATCAATGCCATCGCGCCCGTCGGTTGCCCGATGTTTGTCCGCTGGCCCTGCATTCATTATCGTGTACTTACTTTATCGGTAGAGGCTGGCCGGAGGGTAGAGCGGGGACGCCGGAACGACAGCTTGTTCCAGCAGCGCCGGTGTACCCTCTGGCGAGACCCTAAGACCTTGAGGCCGCATCCCATCCAAACCCGGTCGGGGTTGATGTGAGGACGGTTTCCCCCATCCCCATACGATACACATTGAACGCCCGCTACTCAAGCACAAAAGCGCACAATTTTCGCAACGGGCATTCGGGACATGCCGGTTTGCGGGCATGACAGACCTCGCGGCCATGGACAATCGTCCGGTGGCTGAAGTCGCCCCACCGCTTCGGCGGGAGCAATTCAGCCATGGTGAATTCGATTTTGACCGGATCTTCGAGATTGTGGAACCCCAACCTTCTCGTCACCCGGCAGAAGTGCGTGTCGCACATAATGCCGGGCTTACCGTAGGCGTTCAGGACGACGCAGTTGGCTGTCTTCCTGCCGACGCCCGGCAGGGTGACGAGAACGTCGATGGTGTCCGGAACGACGCCGCCATGCAGGTCGCGGAGCGCCCTGGCCGTGCCGACGACGTTCTTCGCCTTGGCCCTGAACAGGCCGAGCCGCTTGATAAAGGGTTCGATATCGGCCGGTTCCGCCGCCGCCAAAGCGTCCACATTCGGGAAGGCGGCGAACACGGCGGGCGTGACTTCGTTGACCGACTTGTCGGTGGTCTGCGCCGAGAGAATGGTGGAGACGAGACACTCGAGCGGGTTCATGAAATCGAGGGCGCAACCCGCGTCGGGATAGGCCTTTTCCAAGGCCTTGTCGACGGCGCGGGCTTTTTTCAGTAAATCCTTGTCCGGCATTCTGCCTCCCGGTTTTTTTGAAATTGGTAAAAGCTATTTTATGACTGGTGATACGGAAGCTGCCGCTGGGCCGTCTGCCCGCGAAGCCGCGTTCCCCGAACAGCGCCATGTCCAGCGCCCCGGCGGTTCAGGAGCGCGCCAAGCGCGTCAATTGTGCCGCGAAGCTCTTCGACCCGTCCGGTGATACTGTCACTAATTTCTGTCATCGAGGCCGCTTCGTCCGCCGACTGGCGGGCGTACTTATCCACCTGGGCCATGGCCTGGTTGACCTGCTCGATGCCGTGGGTCTGCTCGTAGGTCGTCTCGCCCATCCTGCCGGTCATCTCGCGGATCTGCTCGAGGGTGGACATGATGTCCTGATACTTGCCGTCCAGCTCTTCCATGATGGATGTGCCTCGGTCGACCCGGTTGGACGTTTCGCCAATCATCGCCGCCGTTTCCTGCACCGACGCGGCCGACCGCTGCGCCAGATTCCTGACCTCGTCGGCGACGACGGCAAAGCCCTTGCCCGCCTCGCCCGCCCGGGCGGCCTCGACAGCGGCGTTCAGGGCAAGGAGATTGGTCTGGAAGGCGATGTCCTCGATGGTTTTTAAAATCTTGCCGATTTCGCCGGACGAATGGTTGATGTCGTTCATGGCGCCGGTCATGTGTTTGATAGCCTCAAGCCCGGCCTGGACGTCGGCCTCGCTCTTGTTCATGAGGTCGCTTACCGCGCCGGCGTTTTTGGCGTTGTGGGCGATGGAGGTTGACATCTCGGAAATGCTCGCCGACGCACCGTCGACCACCGCCGTCTGTTCCTTGGCGCTGGAATCGAGGTTGACGCTGGCGCGGGAGATCTCGTCGGCAAAGGACGACATCCGGTCCGTCTCGTCGACCAGACCGTTGGTTATATATTCGAGCGGCCGGGTAATGCTGCGGGCAAAGACGACGCCGAGGACGCTCCCGAGAATGATAAGGACCAGGGACATGCAGACGGTGGTGAAAATGGTGGCCTTGAGGGTGGAATCGAATTCGCCGGTGCCGATTTCGCAGGCGAGATACCAGTCAATACCCGGCACGCGGGACACGGCGACGATGCGCTCGTGGCCGTCCTGCCGGTAGGTGAAGCTGGACCGGGCCGCACCGGTGAGGCGCGCCCAGTTGTCCCGGTAGGCGGGCTTGAGTTCGGGCAGTTGCTTGCCGACCAGGGCGTTGTCGGGCGCGAAGCGGATAGCGCCGTTCGCGTCGAACATAAACACCAGGCCGTCGGCGCCCGGCTTCATTTCGTCCATGCGTTGTGCCAAGGCCTCGAGGCTGAGGCCGGTGGAGATAAGCCCGACGAATTTGCCGCCGATGTCGATGCGGAAATTCGTATAGGCGGTGGTACCCCAGGCCGGGTCGTCGACATAGATGTTGGTAAAGCGGGCATCGTTGGAGTCGCGGAAGGCGGGGAACCAGGACCAGGCGTCGGAGGCGAGGTCGTCCATGACGATAGTGTTATGGCCGGCACCGCTGGCGGCATAGTAGTTGAGGCTGGAGGCGGAGGCGAAGTTGACGGTGAGGATGCCGTAGTTTTCTCGCATCGAATCAAGCATCGCGAAGACGGTGTCGACGCCGTCTTCCGGTTCGCCCGCCGTTATCCAGTTCCGGAAAAAGGGATTATTCACCAAGAGCATGACGCCGCGCGCCGGCTCCTGGATGGTGGTGTCCACTTCAGCCAGCACCTTGTCGGAGATAAGCGGGAGCTGGACGCTCTGCAATTGCAGCCGCATGTCGCGCTGGTAGAAGTGACGATTCAGGAGAATTATCGCCGTGGCGGTAATGACAAGCAACACGATGATGAGGAGAACAATCTTTTTGACGATACCCATGCGGCGCATGTGATCCCTTCCTTTTTACACTACACAATAATGATGACCGCCCGTTTTATGCCGGTTCACCGCACGATGCCTCACCCACGGCAATCGCCCCGCCCGGGACATTGCGCACGCATCGTGCAAACTTCCAGAAATATAACCATGGATCAGAGAATACCGGTTGCCTATTTTTTCTCAATCAATTCCATGATGGCGCAATCCTTGATGATAAAGGCCATGCGCGTTCCGTCGTCGTTCGACACCGGCCCGAAGATGACTTCGTCCGCATCCTGAAGATACGGCTCCGCGTCGTCGACCTGGTAGGCGACGTGGGGATTCTTGTGCATTATTTCGGGGAACGGGCCGCCTTCCTCGAATTTGAGATACTCGATTTTATAGTCGTGATCGTCCGGATTGGATATCCACAACTTGAGCGGCTCGACATAGGTCATGCCGGGCTTCTTGTTGGTAACGGGCAATCCTATGTGCAGGTATTTCGCGCTCATCTTTTGCTCCTCTTTGTGCGGCGGAACCCTTACTTCGTCAGGTACGGCGTGCGGCAGGGTGCGTTCCAGAGCCGCTGCAGTTCGTAATCCATGCGCGCCATAAACATCTGGAAGCCGGCCTGTTCCTGCACGGTGAGGAGTTCGCCGATATAGTTGGCGACGACCTCGACCTTCCGGTCGGCCAGGATTGCCAGGCATTTCCGGTAGATGATAAACAGCTCCATCAGCGTAGTCGCGCCGGCGCCGTTGAGGATGAGCATAATCTTTTCGCCCTGCTTGATCGAGAGATCCTTCAGAAGGGCGTCGACCATGATTTCCGCCGTCTCGTCGGCCGATTTCATCGGCATCCTGCCGCCGCCGCCTTCGCCGTGCTGGCCCATGCCGATCTCCATCTCGTCCTCGCTCAGGTCGGCCAGCGTCGCGCCGGTGGCGGGATGGGTAGCGCCCCGCACAGCGACGGCGAGGGTGGCCATATTGTCGACAAAGCGCTGGGCGATGGCGGCGACCTCCTCGAGGCTCTTCCCTTCGGCCGCGGCCGCGCCGGCGATTTTGTAGGTGGGGATGCACCCGACCAGGCCACGGCGGTCGTCGGAATTCTCGCGCGGCGCGTTGGCGATATCTTCCTGGGTGACGATTTTCCGCACGTCCAGGTTGAGCTTCTGCACCTCCTTCATGGTGCGGTGGCCGGTGAGCATGTCGCCGGCGTGATTCAGAACCACATAGAGAACGCCCTTGCCCTTGTCCGCCATCTTGATGGCGTCGACGCAGGCCTGTGGGCCGGGAGCCGCGAAGACATCGCCGACCACGGAAATATCGACCATGCCCTCGCCGACAAAACCGCTGATGGCAGGCTCGTGGCCGGAACCGCCCTGGGTGACGATGGTGACGCGATGGGCGTCCGGGAGCTTGTTATTGATGACCATAAATCCGGGTTTGAGGGACACGAGTTCGCTGTTGGCGGCAACAAAGCCCTCCAGCAATTCTTTGGTCAGGTTCTCCTGGGCATTGATGAATTTCTTCATTTTCATGGGGAGCTCCTTTTCGTGTGTTATGCCGATAAACCCTCGCTCAAACCCCGAAACATCATCGCCGCACTGAGCGCGCCCACATCGGGCGTTCCCAGGGTTGCGTCGCCATAGCTGCGGGCGCGGCCGTATTTGGCCACAAACCCGGCGGTCGCGGCAGCGCCGGCTTCCGCCGCCTCCGCCGCCTTGGTGAGGATCACCTCGGTCGAGTCTTCCGCCGTCGAGGTTACCGCCTGGACAGCCGGTATGATGGTGTCCATCATGGTTTTGTCGCCGATTTTCGCTTTGGTGATGGTTTGCAGGTTGTCCAGGGCCGAGGACATCATGGCCTTGAGGACGGACGCGTCGATGCCGGCGACTCCGGGTGGGGCGGCCTCGGCAAAGCCTTCGAAAAAGGTGCCGTAGAGCGGCGCGGCGCTGCCGCCGGGGACAGCCATAATCGCCTCGGCCAGCCCGGCCAAAAATGCGGCGATGTCGTCGTCGTCCCATTCGGCCGCGTTCCTGTCCAGAACGTCGGCGATTTTTCCAATCGTAACGCCGTGGTCGCCGTCGCCGAAGCGGGAATCGATGTTGGTTAGTTCATCCATATGGGCCCGCCACAGGGCGGCGATGCGAGTCACCATACGGGTCAGGACGATTTTATCGATGAGCATGGATCCCCCGATGCGACTGTGGAGACGATATTTATCAAATTCGGGAAGAGATCTCTCTTGATCATGCTGCAGACGGAAGCGCCTGTCAATGGGGATTTACCGACCACCGAGGCGGGGGTATTACTACTGGACAATATTGTCCACTACAAAAGCGAGAGCTCGCCGCAGGGTTGCGGACTCGGCGTTATGGTGGTACGCTTATCTCTTCCACATCCACAGCCAAACTCCGGAGGAACGTGCATGAAAGTAGTTGTCGCACCCAATGCGTTCAAGGATAGCCTGAGCGCCGATGCCGCTGCCCAAGCCATCACCAGGGGAGTCCTTCGGGTCGTCCCCGATGCCGAGACCGTGCACGTGCCAATCGCCGATGGCGGCGACGGCCTGTTCGACGTATTCAAGTCGGTCTTCGGCGGCGAGACAATCACCAAGGAGGTGACTGGGCCGTTGGGCAAGCCGGTAGCGGCGGAAATCCTCTACATTCCCGATACCAAAACCGCTGTCGTGGAGATGGCGCGGGCCAGCGGCCTGGCCCTGCTCCGGCCGGAAGAACGGGACGCCCGCTCGACCACCAGCCGTGGCACCGGCGAATTGGTGCTGGAGGCAATCCGGAAAGGCGCGACCAAGATCCTCGTCGGCATCGGCGGCAGTGCCACCAACGACGGCGGCATGGGCTTCGCGTCCGCGCTGGGGGTACGGTTCCTGGATACAGACGGCAACGACGTGCGCCCCATCGGCGAGGACTTGGGTAGTGTCGCGTCTGTGGATGTTTCCGGCCTCAGCTTCGACCCGGCCTCGGTCTCGTTCGAAGCGGTGTGCGATGTCGACAACCCGCTGACGGGTGAGCGCGGCGCGGCGGCGGTTTTTGGGCCGCAGAAGGGCGCGACGCCCGAAGACGTCACGTTCCTGGACGCCGGCCTCGCCAACCTGGCGAAGCGGACGCGCGAATGCCTCGGCAAGGATCTCGAAGCCATGTCGGGCGCGGGCGCGGCCGGCGGCCTCGGCTTTGGTTTGGCCGCGTATGTCGATGCAGCCCTCCGGCCCGGGGTGGATGTCGTCCTGGATATGGTGGGTATCGACAACGAGCTCGAAGGCGCGGATTTGTCCATCACCGCCGAAGGGCGGATTGATTTTCAGACCGCTTTCGGCAAGGGACCGGCCGGGGTCGGGGCGCGGTCGAAACGGAAGGGCGTCCCCTGCATCGCCCTGGCGGGCGGATTGCTCGGGGATATTTCCAACCTTCACGATATCGGCATCGACGCCTGTTTCTCGCTTTGCAGCGCGCCGATGTCACTGGACGACGCGATGAAGAACGGCGCCGAACTGCTCGAAGCCGCGACCGAACAGGCGGTGCGGGCTTTTCTCGCAGGCAGGGCGGCACGCGGGTAGGGAACGCGGACGCAATCGTGTGGATCGATTCGGTTGTCAAAGAGCTTGGGGCGGGTCGGGCCGGAACACGTACCGGAGTGACCCACCAGAGGGAGGACGGCCACCGTTTCGGGTTCACGCCTGCTGGGGCGTCCTTCGCCGAGGACTGTTGGGTTCCGTGGCGGGCCGGTCGTTTTAACGGCGAGTGACGGAAGGATGTAGCGACGACGGCGCGGCGGCGGTGGAGCAAGGAGCGGCTTTCGGGTCCACGTCCAGCCCCGCTTTTGGCACGGGCGCACCCGCCGGGGCCGGGGGATGCGACGCCGGGGCCAGGTTGCGATAAGATCCTCCAGATTACGCTGCGCCTCGCGAAGATAGGCGATGATGCGGTCCCAATTCTTTTGGCTGACGACGCCTTGTGGCCGATCCATCCACGGATCGGCCAGCCAGAACCAGCGTTCGTGCCGACGCGGCACGTCGCACGCATCGTAGGCGAGGCCGTGGGCGAGGGACTGGACCCAGCCTGGACCAGGAAATGGCCGTGGATAGTGTTTTTGGCGTTTGTAGTGCATGGGGGCTCCTTTCATTTCGTTTATGGTAGGGGTGTTCACGCACTGGGACGATAAAAACAGTTTTTTTAAGATAAACAGATGCCTCTCCCACACGTCACCCCGGCGTCGTAAGCGTCCATCAGCGGGAAGAACGGGCGGTTCGGCCGGGGTCCATGCCCCGTACAGCCGCTCCGGGCGGTAACCGCTTGAGTCTGGTGCCTTCGCTGTTCTTGGCGTGGACCCCGGCCGAACCGCCCGTTTGCGCGCTGGTGGAGGTCCGCACGCCGGGGTGACGATGGAGGAGGGTGCGGGGATTGGGGGATGGTGCGACGAATGCCCTCTGTAATAACGAACAACCCCGCTACTTGCGTAGCGGGGTTATTTTATTATGGACAGTCTGAACCGGACTTTTACAGCAGCTCGGCAATCTGCACCGCGTTCAATGCCGCGCCCTTGAGGATCTGGTCGCCGGCGACGAACATCATCAGGCCATGGCCGGGATTGCTGATGTCCTCGCGGATACGGCCGACAAAGACGTTGTCCTGACCAGCCGCGTCGGCGGGCTGGGGCGAACGATTCTTCGCCCGATCATCCAGGACGGTGACGCCGGGAGCCTTTTCGAGAATCTCGCGCGCCTGCTCGGGCGACATCGGATTCGTGAACTCGAGGGTGATGGCTTCCGAGTGGGCACGGAGCACCGGCACACGCACACAGGTCGCGGCGACCGGCAGATCGGGCGCGCCGAAAATCTTGCGCGTTTCGTTCGTCATCTTCACTTCCTCGCCGTTGTAGCCGTTGTCGACCAGCGACGAGTTGTGGGAAAACAGATTCATAAACAGGCTATAGGGAAAAACCTTTGGTTCGAACGGCTTGCCTTCGGCCCAGGCGCGGGCGTTGGCTTCAAGTTCCTCCATGGCCGGGCGGCCCGCACCCGACGCGGCCTGATAGGTGGACGCGATGATGCGCTTGACCGGATTGACCTGGTGAAGCGGCCAGACCGGAACGTTCATGATGATGGTGGAGCAGTTCGGGTTGGCGATGATCCCCTTGGGGCGATTCTTCGCCGCCTCGGGGTTGATTTCCGGCACCACCAGCGGGCATTCCGGATCCATACGGTAGGCGCTGGAATTATCCACCACCACCGCGCCGGCCTTGACGGCGGCGGGGCTGAACTCCATCGACTGATCCGCCTCGACCGCCATGAGAGCGATGTCGATGCCCTCGAAGGATTTTGTCGTGGCTTCTTCGATAGTCAGCGTTTTGCCTTTAAAGGTAATAGTCTTCCCGGCGGAACGGGAGGACGCCAAGGCTTTAATGGAGCCCACGGGAAAATTGCGCTTTTCCAGACAGTTGAGCATTTCCTGACCGACAACGCCGGTCACGCCGACTACAGCGACATTCTTTGCCACGATACATCCCTCTCTATAGGGGTGCACTCTGCACCTACAATAATGCGCGCCACAACGGCGCGCTCGCACCTCGTTATCCATCCATAATAAAGGCACGCTAGCCCGACTGCCACTCTTTTTTACAGCCTGCGCCCTTTTTCCCGTTTCCGGTGGAGCCGGTGGCGGTCCGGCTCCGATATACCATATATGTTCGCCAACCTGTTTACCTCCCGAGCGCGCCGCCAACGCCAACTGCGAAGCCAGGTGGCGGATGTGCTGCTCCGTCGCCTCGAACGGGAACGCACCCTGGTGATGGACAAGCGCCTCATCGCCGAACTGGGGGTGGGACGCCGCACCCTGCTCCACGTCGCCTACGACCTCGCCATCAAGGAACGGATGCACGTGATGGCAGCGAACGGCGGCGAAATCACCTTTATGGCGAACGGCGAGTTCCGCCGCTTTATGCTCGGCCGCAGCGGCATGTCCGAGGACGCCCTCGATATTCTTGAAGTGGACGAGGCGTCGGCGCTGCTGGAAGAGACCCAATATGTCGAAGCGGTGATAGCCGAACCTGCCGCACCGCCCGAGCCGGAACCAGCCATGGCCACGGCGGGGTTACCGGACGATCTCGGCTGGTTTAGCCTCGAAGTCGCGCCGACCGGAGCCAAACGGGCAAAACTGCCGTCGAGTCGGCAATCGTTGCCGGACCGGGCGCGGGATCCGTGGTCGGCAATGGAGGGCGCGGGGCTGGATTAGGAGATTTTTTAAAAAATTCGCAAAAGAGGCTGAATCCGGACGCAACGATTACCGATAATATAAGTATGAGAATGACAAACCGCTTGCAGCAATGAAAACGGCTATATAGACAAAAGATTTCCTCCTCCCACGCCCCTGCCCCGGAACTGTGTCCTCGGCGGGGGATTTTATTTGGCAACACCATTGCTTCCCTCTCTTTCGTGTCGACAACGACAAAACGACCTGAGAGAGGAGCGATAGATGCTTTCCACCCTTGCCAACAGCTACGGCGCGCAATCACTTTTCGGCGCATACGGCACGCAATCCACCACCAGCGTCAAGGCGTCCGGCAGCTACCTGGACATCACCGGCGGCCTCGGCGGCAGCCGTTACTCGAACGGGGCCGACAGCGTCGACGTCTCGTCCATGGCCCGGGAGATGCTGGACCGGATCAATAACCTGGACGTCTTTTCCTGCATATTTCCCGATAACAACCCGACCAAAGGCACCAAGAGCCTTGGCGACGTCGCCGGCGACTTCATGTCCGACTTCACCTCCTTCGCGGGGATGATGGGCGGCATCGTCGGAGACGCGGGCACGGTGACGATGGGCCTGGACGGCAAGGGCGGGATGACTGTCGAAGGAGACGACGCGGCGGTCAACCGCGCCTCCTCGGCGGTGAACTCGACCATGACGGCGCGGTTCGCGGTCATGGCGGCGCGGGCGGCGCTGATGGACGCCGGCCAGACGGTGAACGGGTTCTCCGACGACTATGCGTCAGACCCCTACGCGGCTATCAAAAACAATATCGGCGCCCTGGAGGACCGCTTGCTCGGCTTCCGTACCCAGGTCGGCGGCGGGACGGCGCAGTACGGTTTTATGCGCGACGCCGAGATCGAATATTCGGAAACGACCACCAAGTACGGCGCGGCGGCAGTCGGTAACAACTAAGTTTTCCGGCCGACCGATTTTTATGGGAAAAGAATCGGACAATATCGGTCGATAAATATTAAAGGACTTTTGTGTGGATCATGGAAGCGGTTTTGATACCGCTATTGGCGAAGCGAAGGAAGCTTCGGATCCGGAAAGGATGTGGACGATGAGCGCTACGAACGAACCCTATGTGGCAGAGGTTGTCTTTGCCGGAACCGCGGCGAATCCCGCCCTCGACGATACTCAGGCGTATTTGCGCGCCGAGGCCGAGGTGTGGTCGCAGAATCTGGACGCGATGCGGGTAGATCCGCTCTCCCTGTACTCGTTTATGGAACTGCTGTCCATGTGCGATACCGAGTACATCGACACGGTGGAAGAACATGTGCCGGCGGTCGCACCGTCCGTCTATGCCGAGGACGAGAAAGAACCCGCGGCACTGGTGGAATGGAGCACGGTGGATGCCGCGCTGGGCGAATCGCAGAAAATCCTCCAGGGCGTTCAGCAGCTCCTGACCGAGACGTTGGCCGAAATGGGCGTGGATGATTATGAAAAAATCCGTGTCTTCTCCGACGCGCACGGCAAGATGCGGCTGGTGGCGGACCACGACCGCCGCGAAGAAATCGAGGTCGCGTTGAACAACGAGGCGAACCGTCCGCTCCGCGAACTCTACGACGCCGCCATGAGCGGGATGAACGTGGCAGGCGGACTGGTTGGGTCGTTGTCCATTCCTGAAGACGTGCTTAATCGCTTGAAGGAAAAGATCCTGAGCTTTGCCAGCGCCAGCTAGGCTTAAAGCGCACAGTATAAATTTATAAAAAGCCGTCCCGTTTTGGGGGCGGCTTTTTTTGTAAGGCTTCGCGTCTTCTGTTCGTTCTTTGGGGGAAATGGGGAGGCATCCCCTCTCCGTCACCCCGGCGTGCGGACCTCCACCAGCGCGAAAAGCGGGCTGTTCGGCCGGG
>JAJPXZ010000133.1 GCA_021205245.1 Planctomycetaceae bacterium | reverse complement strand
CCTCCCCCCAGGCCCTGGCGGTTCAGCCCCTCCCCCGGTTGAACCGCTTTTTTTGTTTCCATCCATTGCCACCACTATCCGTGTTATTTACCCAAGCGCTGACGGCGCTCGGCCAGATAGCTTTCGAACGCCTCCTGAGAGCGGTTTATGACCAGTTCTTCGGGGAACTTGATCTCGCGGAGGATGGCCAGGGCCGGATCGACCGCGCCGATCATGTCGTCGAAATGCGCGTCCGACGAGACTGCCACCCGAACCCCCAATTCGCCACAGGCTTCGGCCACTGCCCTCACCCGGTCCGCCTTGCGGGCGCGGATGGAGTTGTTGTTGATTTCGATAACCTTGCCGAGCCGGGCGGCTTCGGCGGCAACGGCGCGGAAATCGCAGGCGGTGCGAATGTCGTCGATGTGGCCAAGCATGTCGATGGCGGGATGGGCGAGAGTCTTCTGGAAAGCTCGGGTGTTGGCTGCCTCGTCGCCCGGTTCCATGCAGATGTCGTGCATGCTCGCGACCACCCACTCGCAGATGCGGAGGATGCGGTCCTCTATATCGACCGCGCCGTCGAGGTCGACAACATTGGCCTCAATACCGTAATAAACCCGCACCCCGGCGACACGCTCGGGCAACATGCGCTGCGCGCCGGCAAGGAACCACGGACCGGCTCCGGGCAGGGCGTGGCCGTGTTCGGTCAGACACATGGCTGCCAAGCCGCGCGATGCCGCAGCGACGGCGTTTTCTCGTAGGGTACTCCAGGCGTGGCCGGATAGGACGGTGTGGGTGTGGGTATCCACCATAATTTGGTCGAGCATGTTGGCCTCTGATTCTCTCTTTTATAAAAGGCCCGAAGGCGCCGAGACGCCTTCGGACCCCGTAGTCGTATCTGTCTCGGGATAACCCGCAGCCGTTGCCGGCTCCGGTGTGAACTCTTAATACGCCTTGGCGAACGGCACCCGGCCGGGCGACTCTTTCGAGCAGACGATGCATTTGCCTTTGCCCGATTTTTCCCGGTCGAAGGGAACGCAGCGGATGGTCACGGACAGCTCGTCGGCAATCTTTTCTTCGCAGGCAGCGTCGCCGCACCAATGGCACATGGCAAAGCCGCCGTGCATCTCGGGCTTTTCAGTATTGAGCGGGGTGAAGTATTTCGTCAATTCGTCGTAGGCGTCTATATCGTGCGTAAATTCCGCCTGGTACGCTTTGGCGCGGGCGAACAGGGCGTCCTGCATCTCGCCAAGCAGCGCGGGCAGACCGGCGATGAATTCCTCGCGGCCCTGGCCATATTTCTCTTTCGGGCCGCGATCGCGGCGGGCGACAAACACCGCGTTATTGGCGATATCACGCGGGCCGACTTCGACCCGGACAGGAATGCCCTTCTTGACCCACTCCCAGCCCTTTTCGCCGGCGTTGACGTCGCGGCGGTCGACTATCACCTCGACCTTGCCACCCCAAGGGGTGTCCAGTTTACGCAGGGCGGCGGCGATGCCTTCGGCATACTCGACCGAGGCGTCGCGCTCTTCGTCTTTCCTGAAGATGGGGAGAATCACCACATGACTGGGCGCGAGGCGGGGCGGCATAACCATGCCGTCGTCGTCCGCGTGGGTCATGATGGCGCCGCCGACCAGGCGGGTGGAGGTACCCCAGGAGGTGGTCCAGGCGTACTCCAGCGTACCTTCACGGGACTGGTACTGGATGCCGGACGCCTTGGCGAAGTTCTGGCCAAGGAAGTGGCTGGTGCCTGCCTGAAGCGCCTTGCGGTCCTGCATCATCGCCTCAATACACAGGGTCTCGACCGCGCCGGGGAAACGCTGGCTCGGCGTCTTGACGCCGGTCAGGACCGGCATGGCCAGATACTGCTCGGCAAAGTCGCGGTAAACCTCGAGAATCTTGTAGGTCTCCTCCCACGCCTCTTCCGACGTCTCGTGGGCGGTGTGGCCTTCCTGCCAGAGGAATTCGGTCGTGCGGAGGAACAGCCTTGTCCGAAGCTCCCAGCGCACCACATTGGCCCACTGGTTGATCAGAATGGGGAGGTCGCGGTAGGATTGGACCCACTTGGCGTACTGCGCGCCGATAATCGTCTCGGACGTCGGCCTGACGACAAGCGGTTCTTCCAACTCGCCGCCGGGAACCAGGCCGCCGTTGGGGCCGGCCTCGAGGCGGTGGTGGGTGACGACGGCGCATTCCTTGGCAAAGCCCTCGACGTGCTCAGCCTCTTTTTCGAGAAAGCTCTTGGGGATGAACAGGGGGAAATAGGCGTTGACGTGGCCGGTCGCCTTGAACATGGCGTCCATGTTCTTCTGGATGTTTTCCCAAAAGGCATAGCCCCAGGGTTTGATAACCATGCAGCCGCGGACCGGGCTGTTCTCCGCCATGTCGGCGGCGCGAACCACCTGCTGGTACCATTCGGCATAATCTTCAGTACGGGTGGGACTGATGGCGTTTTGCGGGGCCTTGGCCACGTATTGACTCCTTTTCATAAATCCTGAATTACAAAAGCTCGACTTCCTCTTCCTCAAAATCCATGCACAACCGTTCCTCGGCCCGTTCGGCCAGCAAGGCCAGGACCGCCTTGCGGCGGGGGTGGTCGAGGTAATCGCGGAAGGCATCGCGATTTTCGAACTCGGCCTCAAGGAACAGATCGGCATTGCCGGTCGGGGTGCGGGCCGGATCGATGTGCACGTCCACAGATATGATGCCGTGCACCTCGTAGGCGATTTCTTCCAGTCCGGCCTTGACGGTGATGGCGCATTCACGGTCCCGTCCGGGGTCGGAATCGTCGTCGAACTTCCACAGGGCGACGTGACGAAACATGGGGTATCCTTACGGACTGCGAGGAGGCTGTTCCAGACTGCGGCGATAAGACCTTGGTGGAGAACGGCTCCAGGTAAAGAGTCCAATCTTGCAAAAAAGCCGCCCCGTCCGCAACCATAATCGTCCGAGCGGTCTACGAGCCCGCGGCCCTCAGCACTTTCACAAAGAACTGGCGGTGGCGCGGGCCGTCGAACTCGCAGAAATAGATCCCCTGCCAGGTGCCAAGCACCATGCGGCCTTCGTCGATAATGAAAGTCTTGCTCGCGCCGACACAGCTCGACTTCAAGTGCGCGGCGGAGTTGCCCTCGCCGTGGCGGAAATCGGCCCGGTCGGGATAGGCGGCGTTGAGCCCAAGGATGAGGTCGTGGACCACGTCGGGGTCGGCATTTTCATTGATGGTAATGGCTGCCGTGGTGTGGGGACAATAAACGACGGCGAGCCCGTCCTGGACGCCGGATTCCTTGACCGCCTGGGCCACCTGGCGGGTGATGTTGACAAGGCCGTGGCGGGTGGTGTCGAGGGAAAATTTTTTAAGGCTCATGCGGGCTCCTCTTTACTGACAAGTCCAAATTTATACTTCACCATGCTTTTATAAAGTATCGCACCATGCACTCAATACGTGCTCGTCCGTAGAGTATACCATTATCCGGGGGAGGTAAATAATTTCTCCCGTGTGATTTATCCATTTGAGGTTTGAGAATGAGCCGCCCAATCAATACAATTGCCTCTATCTTGCACGGGGGGTTCAAGGATTCTGCATGAAAAAACGGACAAAAAAAGCCGAGTGCGTCGGTATCGTCGGCCTTGGCTATGTGGGACTGCCGCTGGCGGCCGCGTTCGCGCGGGCCGGGTTGGCGGTGCTGGGCTTCGACCTGGATACGAAACGCGTCGACGACATCAACCGGGGTAAAAGTTACATCAAACACATTCCCGACCGCGAGGTCAAAGACCTGCTCCGCCACGGCGGTAGGGCCACGGCCGACCCGGCCGACCTCCGGGAGGCTGACGCCATCCTCATCTGCGTGCCGACGCCTCTGACCAAACACCGCGACCCGGACATGAGTTATGTCGAGGCGGCGGCGGACATGTTGTCCGGCGTGGTGCGGAAAGGGCAGCTTATCTGCCTTGAATCAACCACCTACCCCGGCACGACCCGCGAAGTCGTGCTGCCCCGGCTCGAACGGGACGGTCTCCGCGCCGGACGCGATTTCCACCTCGCCTATTCGCCTGAACGGGAAGACCCGGGCGGACACTCGGCCAACGTTATTCCGAAGGTGGTAGGCGGCTTGACGCCCGAATGTCTGGCAGTAGCGCGCAAGCTGTACGACCGCGTCGTGCCGCGTACTGTGCCGGTATCGTCACTCGAGACGGCGGAAGCGACCAAGCTGATGGAAAATATCTTCCGCTGCGTCAATATCGCCCTCGTCAATGAACTCAAGCAAGTCTTCGCCCGCATGGGTTTGGATATCTGGGAGGTGGTGGAGGCGTCCAGCAGCAAGCCGTTCGGGTATATGCCGTTTTATCCCGGCCCGGGGTTGGGCGGGCATTGCATCCCCATCGACCCGTTTTACCTGACCTGGAAGGCGCGCGAGTATGAGTGCGCCACCCGCTTTATCGAACTGGCGGGCGAGGTGAATGTCTCGATGCCCGAATACGTGGTGTCGCGCACCGTCGACGCCCTGAATGAGGACCGCAAGAGTCTGAACGGGGCAAGACTGCTGCTGATCGGCCTCGCCTACAAGCCGAACGTCGATGACATCCGTGAAAGCCCGAGCCTGCGGCTTATCGAACTGTATTCCCGCCACGGGGCGCAGGTCGATTATCACGACCCCTATATTCCGTCGATGCCGAAGGGTCACGGTCCGGCGATGAAGTCGAAGCCGCTGACCGCCGCCGGGCTGAAGAAGTACGACGCTGTCGTCATCGCCACCAACCATGACGATATCGATTATGCGCTGCTTGGCCGCGCGGCGCGGTTGATTATCGATACGCGGAATGCCATGGCGAAGGTGGGTGTGGTGAAGGCTCGGGTGTGTAAGGCGTAGAGATGCGGTGCATCACCGCGCGTTCGGATAGGAGCAGGGTGGTTGCGATGCGTACCCTCACAAGCTTGGTGCATTGACAATCACCGATGCTTTTTTTAGAACTATTCTAGGCAACATTCGAGAGGCGGTGAGAGATGCGCAATACTGTTGATGTTCCTTATACAGATGATATTCTAGCGAGCGCCGGTATGACCCGTACCGAATTGGCGGAAACCGCTCGAATTGCCACAGCCGCCAAATTATTCCAAGACGGTAAAATTAGCATGGGTCAGGCCGCCACTATGTGTGGTTTTGGTAAAGTGGCTTTCATGGAGGAGTTATTCAGGCGTGGATATTCAGTTGTTAATCTGAGTATCGACGACGCTGAGGATGAATTGAGGTTTATTAATGGTGATGACTAAGCCCATTGCCATTGATACTGGACCACTAATACTGCTCGCGAAAGCAGACCTCCTGCCAATGGTTGCCCAGCTACCGTATAGGTTCATCGCCCCACAAGAAGTTATGGATGAGCTCAAGACCGGTGATGACCTTGGATACCAGGTTGTCAATGCACCGTGGTTAGACATTAAGCCCCTGCAATCACCCGTCCCGGAAATAATCCGTGCAACTCTGGACAAAGGTGAAGCTGCTGTAATTCAGCTGGCGTTGGAAACCGACATCAGCCATGTGTGTATTGACGATCTTCGTGGTAGGCGCATAGCCAAGGCTGTCGGCCTTGAAGTGATTGGCATCTTGGGGCTGCTAGGTAAAGCGAAACGACAAGGCCTCATACCTGCCGTTGCTCCGTTAATCGACAAACTCATCGCGTCTGGAGCACATTATTCGCCAGAACTAACGAAAGCAATCATTGATGACGTTGACGGCAGGTAACTGACCCAGTCGCCGTATAAATGGTCTGCACTTGCCATTAACACAGTCAGACGAAGTACTGTGCCACCATCGCCGCCAAATCATCGCGAGTATGGCAGAAGTTTAAACCATTACGGAACTCCCGCGCACCAGCGAACGACTTCGAATAAAACGAACCCAGCTTGCGGCAGTGGCGTATGGCCCGCTCTTCATCAAGCAGCTCCACCAGCAAATCGTGGTGTTCCATAATGATCCTGCCAATCGTCGCCAACGGTAACGGCTGCCAGGTGCGACCCTCGCACTCGACGCGAATCCGGTCGAACACCCACGGCGCGCCCATGCAGGCCCTCCCCACCATGACCCCGACCACGCCGGTCTCGAGCATCCGCCGCGCCGTGGCGCCGTCCCGGACGTCGCCATTCCCGACCACAGGCACCTTCACCGCCGCCACCACCTTCTCGATTTCACCGTAGCGGCACGGTGTGCCGTAGGCCTCTTTGGCGTGCCTGCCGTGGACGGTTATCCAGTCCGCCCCTTCGCCTTCGGCGACTTTGGCCACCTCAACCCCGTTAAAATTGTCGCCGGCGGTACCGATGCGGATTTTGACAGAGACGGGGAGCTTGCAGTTCCGTTTCATCGCCTGGACGCACTTGCCGATAAGCGACGGGGTTTCCATCAACTTCGATCCGGCTCCCGCAGCCCGCACCTTGCGGACCGGACAGCCGCAATTGAGGTCGACCGCATCCGCGCCGCGCGCTTCGACTGCCGCCGCCGCGTAGCCAATCGCCTCGGGGTCGGCTCCCCAGAGTTGATAAAGAACCCTGCCCTCTTCGGGCGAACGGACAAGGTACTTCTCCTGGCTGGCCGAGCCCTGCCTCATCGCGTTCGCCGATATCATCTCCGTCGCCAACAGGCCGGGACGACCCAACCGCCACGACAACAGCCGGAACGGCAGCGACGAATACCCGGCCAGCGGGGCCTGGACCATGTTGTTCTCGAGTTCGAGTGTTCCCAACCGTATCAGACGAATTACGCTATCCATGTACCTCTTCCTTAAAAATACGGCACTATGCCACGCGATGCGCCGTCTATGCGTTGTGAAGGCTGATCATAAAAAAGCGCCCATCCAAGGATGGGCGCTTCTGGTACTTCTGTGTGTCCTACTTCGCGGTTGTGACCTCGTGGAACTAGCGGACAACCGGGAACTGCTGCGAGTAGGCGTTGGACTGGAGACGCCAGACCATGCTCGCCGGCTGCTTGAGAACGCGGCGGGTGATGGTATCCTTCTTCTCCGGAATCGCCTGGGTGGTGAAGCTGGGGGCCTTGGTCTCGACCAGCACCGGAATGTTCTGGGTGGTGGCGGGGACGGTCTGCCAATCGACGCGGGCCGGGGACACCACGGTTTGGGCGGTGTAGGTGGCCTGCTTGGCGGGGACCTTGACTTCGCGGACCTGGGCGGGCTTCACGACCTTGCGGACCATGACGCTCTGCTTCTTGGCCGGAACCGGGGTGCGGCGCTCTTGCGAGTCGGCAACCAGTTCCTTCACGATGACGTCGCGGTACTTCGCGGGCGTTTCGCAGACGGTCCAGCAGAGGTTGTTGTTGCCGTCATCACAGGCAACGCGCTGGAAAGCCTTGCGGGCGGGTTCAACAACCACGCGCTTCGGCACATCGCGGAACTGCGCGGGAATGACGGTGATCTGGTCGTACGCGGGGCAGACTTCGACTTCCATCGGGACGTCGTTGAACTGCGGGGGAATGACCTCAAGCACAGTATACTCTTCCTGGCAGGTGTAGGGCACCTGACGGGGCTGCAACTGGGCGGGGACCACGCGGCCGATACGGTGCGCAGGCACGGCGGGCAGGGTCTCGGTCTTGGTCGAGTATTCGCCCGGGACCGGAACCTGGAAGGTGGCGGACGGACGAACGGTTACCGTCTCGGTGACGGTGTCGTAGACGGCGGGCTTCTGTATCAACCACCAGGACATTCCGGTGGGGGCGGGCGGCATGGGCTCGCCTTCGCGGAACGAG
>JAJPXZ010000082.1 GCA_021205245.1 Planctomycetaceae bacterium | reverse complement strand
GACGCTATCGTCGAAGGGCTCATTTTAAAAATTGGTGCGGAAGAGAGGACTTGAACCTCCATGATCTTGCGATCACTTGGCCCTCAACCAAGCGCGGCTGCCATTCCGCCACTTCCGCACATCGTCAGGTGAATGGAAAAAACATTCTATGGTTTTCGACTGGGTTGTCAATACATTCTTTGCAATTATTTCGATACCCGCCGGCTTGCCATAAACGCTTGAAGTTCCGGTAGTGTCGGCGCTCCCGCCTGCGCTCCGGCGGACTGGGTTTTAATTGCGGCAGCAGCGGCAGCTTCGGCCAGCCGCTGCCTCGCATCCAGCCCACGCACCAAGCCGGCCGCATATACGCCGTGGAATACGTCACCGCAACCGGTGGTGTCCACAACCTTTTCCATGGGGAAGGTAACCTGGTGGTGAACCGTTTGCGGGTCGTCCCCCAGCGCATACCACGAACCACGCGTGCCATCGGTCACGCAGGCCAAGCTCCGCCCTGGTTCACCCGCGAGACGGCTCGCCGCCTCGTCTGCCCCGATGTCTTTTCCCAGCAGCTCACAGGCGTAGTGGAAGGGGAGAATCAGGTGGTCGGTCATGGTCATCAGATCCAAGGACCCTGGCGCGGTACGCTCAAAATCACCCACCACCGGCACTCCGCGCTGCCGCGCCTTTGATACGACGTCGAGAATTGCTTCGGCATACAGGTGATCGACAAACAGGCAATCAGCCTGGAGCGCCAAGGCGGTTTCCGCCTCACCGATCTTCGGCGCAGCCGAGCGGGAATTGTCCCACATGATGCTGCGCTCACCAGTGCCTTGTTCAATAAGGATTATGGAAAGGTAGGGTTCGACATTCGGGTCGGAGCGGTTCTCAAAAAGAGTCACCCCTTCCCTAGCCATGGACTGACGCAGAAATCCCGAGAGTTCGCCGTCGCCCAAACTGATGACGTGGCCGCACGATACCCCCAGCCGCGACGCCGCCACCAGGGCCGAGCCGGTAAGGCCGCCGCACTGGCGCGTTCTGGACAACACCTGCTGTTTTTCGTTGGGTTGTGGATGGTGTGATACGACCAACAGGTCGTCTATGGTGGAAATGCCAAGGCCCAGGATTTGTATGCGCGTATCCGCCATGTTCCTTGTCCCCGGTCGAAGCGTCTGGCGGAACTAAAAGGACGTCAGTTCGTTTTCGGCGCCGTCATGGAGCCCGTCGTTGCACATCAATTCAACCGTTCCCATAATTTTGAACAGGGGCGAGGCCGAATACAACCCCGCCGAACTACGCGGAGCGCTGCCAAGTGCCACCTCGTCCCGCATTGATTGTAAAAAAGCGGTCGGTCCACCCTGAGCCCCCAATTTGGCGGCGGACCGACCAATCTCCCCCATCGCGTACGCGGCAGCCATCGGCCGTATAAGCATACATCCCCCCTTAGTTTTTTATCGAACGCCGCCAATTCGCTCAGCCACGCCCTATCCCGCCCACAGCCACGCCTGGTGATTTTCCCCAAAATCAACCAGACACCTCTGGACTGCGAGCCCCCGATGCCATCCCGATCCCTTATATCCCCAGCGATAATGCTTAAATTCCAAATATTTTGCGGGCTGCCGTGCGCCGCTGTTCTTCGTATTTCGAGGTTTTCTCTATTGAAGCGGCGTACAGCTTTGGTTCCCAAATTTCGATGCGATCATCGACGCCGATAAACAGCACACCCGGCCCGACGATGCGCGCAGCGTCGATAAAATGCCCGGGCAGGACGAACCGCCACTGGCTATCCACCTCTACCGAATGGGCTTCGGCCATGAAACTGCGGAAAAAATCGCTGTCGCCGGTTTCTTCTGCCACTCGGCGTGCGTTTTCCTTGATTTTGCCGAATTGACGGTGCGTATACATATAAAGACAGGTCGCTTCGCCGCGGAGGATTACCCAGGTGCGACTCTGTTCATCGTCGGTTTGAAAGGAACGCAACTTGGCGGGAATCGCCACCTGTCCCTTGCTGTTGAGTTTATTCTCGGCGCTGCCGTAGAAATAAGGAGAGTGATTGTCTTCCATACGATAACTACCTCTCGCTATTTATCTCTACTCGGTGCTATGACTCACTATTTATAGGTTATCGGCCATTATTGTCAATGCTTTTTTTGACGAGAGCCCGGATGCTCGTCTCACACTTTACGCGTATCACCCACTACACATTGGTTCGCTTCCCGAGTTCACCACGAGGGGATGGGGTTATTTTTTTTCCAATCACCCGCGAAACGGGAGAGGAATAGGCTGAAGATTTTCACCAAGTTGACCGAGGCGGTCGAAGACACGATTGGATTGGTCAACCGTTATGCGTAACCTCGTGGTGAATCATGGCGATTTTTCGGGATTGCGTATAGCGGCTCGTGGGGTATACTCAAGGTATTAAGTGCAATAACTCGAAAGGGATGGGCGAATGAACCGAGTCGCCTTCTTGATTCCAGACGCATCCATGGTTGCAACCCTGCGTGAGGCCTTTGCCAGGCATGTCGCGGAAAATCCCTTTGTAGACGGCTATTCGGTCAACTATTACGTCGCCAAAAACGCACGCGACATCCCCATGCAAATCCTGAATAACGATCTCGTATTGTCACGCGGCGTGACCTCTGAAGAGCTCAAAAATATCTATCCGAACATTCCGATTATCGAAATACCTATTGGTCCTGAAATGGCGGCGGCAGTCCTGCAGGCGACCGAAAGCTTCGGCCGGCAACCGATGGCGGTTATCGGTTCCTATAACATGGGGTATACCGCCATGGGATTGCGGGAAATCCTGGGCGTCGACATTGCCGCCTACCAGCAGGACAGCCGCGAGCCCTATGCGGTGCGCCGCTATGTGGATGCGGCCATCCATGACGGCAGGCGCGTCATTATCTGCGGACCGAACACGTATGAAGTGGCGAAGGAAAAGGATTGCCATCCCATTATACTTGGACTCAGCACCACGTCGATTTGCGAAGCCTTGACGCGGGCGCGAGGGGAGATGGCGGTCAGACGACGGGAACGGGAAAAGGCGGCTCTTTTCCAGGCGGTGCTCGACTCCGCCCACGAAGGGGTCGTTGCCACCGATAGCCAAGACAAGATCACCGCTTTCAACTCGGCTGCGGCGGCACTTTTGGAGATTTCGCCCGCAGCCGCATTGGGGGAGGTTATCCACCACATCATCCCGGAAATGCACGGCAAGTGCATCAGGAGCGACCAGGAGGAATTGGTGGTGGAGCGCGGCGGCAGGAGGATATCTCTCCACTGGAAGCGGGTGTTTATCGCTGGTGAACCGCTTGGCCAGGTGATAACATTGGCGTCGCTTGGCGATTCACGCCAACACACCGGCACCGTTTCTTGACATCAGGAACGCGCACGCGCGCCGGACTTCAGCATCTTTTTGAACGACGCCGGCACAGGCGAAACGATCTCCACCACCCGTTCATCGCGGGGGTGGTAGATGCGCAGACGATGGGCGTGCAACGCCAGGCGCTCGGCTTTTGTCACTCCATAACGAAGGTCGCCGACGATGGGACAGCCGAGGTATGCGAGGTGGACGCGAATCTGGTGCTTCCGGCCCGTCCCCAGCTTGACCTCCAGGAGCGCCCTCCCCTTGTTGCGGCGGATGGTGCGGTAGTGGGTCAAGGCTTCCTCGCCCCTGCCCCGTTCGGCCGGGCGGACGAACAGGCCCCGGTCCTCCCACAACGGTACATCGATATCTCCGTCGGCTGGTTCGGGAAAACCATCCACCACCGCCAAATAGGTCTTGTCGTAGCGCTTCCAGGCGGCGGCGAGGTTTCGTTTCATTTCCAGACTGCGGGTCAGCAGCAGCACTCCCGATGCTTCGCGGTCGAGCCGATGGGCGGCGTGGAGTTCGCGGCCAGCATCGTGGTCCCGGTCGAGGCCGAGCAGCCATTCGCGCATCAACCGCACGGCGGTGATGTTCCGCTCCCGCTCGCTTGCCACCGAGAGCAGCCCTGACGGCTTGTCGACAGCCAGGAGATCGTCGTCGGCATAGAGGATTTCCAACGGCGGCTCACCCAGCCCAAGCGGCAGGAATGAAGCCGGACTCGCCGGCACCGCCAGGATTTCGACCAGGTCGCCGGTCTTCAGCCATTCCGCGCCGGAGACGATGGGGGCATCGTTTCGCATCACCAACCCGTTTTTTAACCGCTGTTTAATGGTCGGCGTCTTCCAGCCGGGGAGTTTGCGTTTGAGAAAAGGGAGGAGTTGTTCCTTACCTTCCACTGTAAATCGGGGCATGCAAAATTTCCTTTCAGCCGGGTGTCTACCACACCCGGTGGGTTGTTCGCGATTGTGCGCCCCTGTCCTGGAGCATTTCAAAGAGTTCCACCAGCTCATCGGCTCGCGCGGTCGCGCCAAAGGCGGTCTCGCGGCTGATCCTGCCCGAAGCCACCATCTCGACGAGCGACGTGTTCATGGTCACCATGCCGTCTCGCGCCCCGGATTGAATGGCCGAATAAAGCTGATGGGTCTTGTCCTCCCGGATATTGGCGCGGACGGTTTGCGTCGCCATCAGCACCTCGAGGGCGACCGCCCGTCCGGCCCCGCTTTCCAGCTTGACAAGGCGCTGCGACAGGACCGCTTCGAGGACATGGGCGAGCTGGAGACGTACCTGCGCCCCCTGTTCCGGAGGGAAGAAATCGATAATGCGCTGCACCGCCCCGACGCTGTCGCCTCCAGGGAGTTCGGCCAGCACCAGGTGTCCCATCTCCGCCAGGTTGAGGGCGGATTGCATCGTCTCGGTGTCCTGCACCCCTCCGACAAGGACGATATCCGGATCCTGTCGCAAAACATGCCCGAGCGCCTCGGCCGCGCTGCGGGTATCAGTCCCGACCTCCCGCTGGTTGACAAGGCAGCGTTTGTTGCGGTGGAGAAATTCGATGGGATTTTCGACCGTGACGATATGGCCTTCCTTGTTCGAATTGATATAATCCACCATCGCCGCCAGGGTGGTCGATTTTCCCGAGGCGGTCGATCCGGTGACCACCACGAGGCCGCGCGGAAGCATGCACAGCCGTTCCATAACAGGAACCGACAGGCCTAGCTGCGCAAACCCGGGGATATCGAAAGGAATCGTCCTGAGGGTGGCCCCCACCGCGCCCCGCTGGTAAAAGACGTTGACCCGAAAGCGGCCGACGCCGGAGATCCCGAAGGCGGTGTCCAGTTCCTTCTCCCGCTCGAGCCGCGCTATCTGGTCGGACGTCAGGATGGAATGGATGAGCTTCTGCGCATCAGCCGGTGTGAGGCTTGGCAAATTAAGGGAGCGGAGGGTACTATTCAGCCGAATGCGGGGCGGACTGCCCGCCGTTACATGGAGATCCGAGCCCCCGTTTGCGGCGAGGGCGCGAAGGAGATCGTTCATCGAGTAATCGATGTTCCCGGCTTGCTTCGGTGCCGTCATGCACTACGCCTTGATATAGTTGTAAATGTTCTCGTAGTGCTCGGTGGGATGCCGCCACGAATAGTCGTAGCGCATGCCGTTCCGGGCCAGGCGATTGAAGGCCTCCGGGTTGTCGTACCACAGTTGGACCGCCCGTCCGAGGCCGTAATCGAGGCTGGCCGCCGTCGCGTCGCGGAAGGTAAAGCCGTTGGCTTCGTTCAGGCCCAGACCGGAATTGTCGAGATCGAACACCGTGTCCATCAGCCCGCCCGTCTCCCTGACGATAGGCACCGTTCCGTAGCGGAGCGAGATCATCTGCGTCAAGCCGCACGGCTCGTACAGGCTCGGCACCAGGAACATGTCCGCCCCGGCGTAAATCATGTGGGACAGGTCCTCGTGGTAGCAGATATAGAGGCTTATGTCGTGGTGGTCGCGTAGTTCGTGTTGCATGGCGAGGAACTCATTGTTGACCTTGGGGTCGGGCGCACTGCCCAGCAGGACGAACTGCGCCCGCAGGTCGCGGGCCGAATAGACGGCGTGCTTGATCAGGTCCAGGCCCTTCTGGTGGGTCAAACGGGTAACAACGCCGATGATGGGCCGCCAGGCGTCCCAGAGGCCAAGCCATTCCCGCAGGGCTGTCTTGTTGCGGTACTTTTCGAAGAAATCATCGCCGCCGCTGTAGCGCGCCGCCAATTTGGTGTCGGTGGCGGGGTTCCAGGTCTCGTAGTCGATGCCGTTCAGGACGCCGCCGACCTTGGCGCTGTTCTTGGCGATGGTGGTTTGCAGGCCCCTGCCGCCGGAGGCTGTCTTGAGTTCGCCGGCATAGGTGGGGCTGACGGTGGTGACGAAGTTTGAATAGACGATGCCCGACTTCATCATGTTGATGCAGTTTTTGTGGGTGTCGTCCTGCATCCGATCAGGCCGGTGGTGCTCACGGACGTCGAGGCCGACCAGGCCGAGCAGCTTGTCGCCGAATCCGCACAGGCCCTGGCATTCGTTGTTGTGAATCGTATAAACAACGCGCGAGTTATCCCACCCCAACTTCTGGTAAATGTCCCAGAGGATGGGTGGCACCAGGCCGGTGGCCCAGTCGTGGCAGTGGATGATTTCTGGCCGACGGTTCGTCTTGAACATGAATTCCAACGCGGCCCGCGAAAAATAGGCGAAGCGCTGGAGATCGTCTTCGTAGCCGTAGATATTGGGGCGTTCGGTATAGTCACCGCCGGTGATGAAATTCACCTGCAGATCGCCGCCGACCCTACCCTGGAAGACCTTTTCCGCCCGCCACTCGTTATAGTGGGGACACCACAATTCGCCGTATTCCTCGTGCATGTCTTCAATGAGGTCGTAGCGCATCCCGGAATACATGGGACAGATCACCTCGACGCCATGGCCCCGCTTCATCAATTCGCGGCCAAGACCGAGAATAACGTCGCCCAGCCCGCCGACCTTGGCGGCTGGCGCAATTTCCGGTGTCACCATGACGATATACATTCTTTTCTCCAGCGGCACAGCATAACTGACCAGGGAGGATTCCCCCGGCTCGTCCGGTACGAACGAACCCCGGGGCGCGAATTGCCGTTGTTCACCTCCCGTTGGCGCCATGGTGACGGGAAGGCTGGCTTCAGTATCGATCGAGGCGATGTAGTCCGGTGTCTCGGCTCCGTGCGGTGCGCCGGAGAGGACGTCAAAAATTTCCGGCGGCTGCTGCCAGAATGGGTTCGCGACTTCAATGGGCGGAGCGGGCGGAATGGTGGCCCCGATGCTTTCTCCGGCGTGGGCGGCGGCCCGGGCGAGTCGTTCAGATACACCGTCGGAGCCGGTCGTGTTTTCGGCTGCCATTTGCCGGGCGCGTTCGGCGGCTCGGGCTTCCTGTTGGGCGATTTCGTCTTCCGCCTTGCGGCGGCCGCGCTCAACCGCGTCTGCTTCGGCCCGTGCTTTTTCAAGCTGATCCGTCATGCGTCGGGCGCGCTCCGCTTCTTCCTCGAGCTTGCGCGCGCGCTCGGCAGCTTCAGCTTCGAGGCGGCGGCGTTCCGCTTCCTCGGCATCGCGGCGCAGGCGTTCCGCCGCTTCGGCTTCAATGCGCGCCTGTTCGGCTTCCAGTTCGCGGCGACGGCGTTCTGCTTCCTCGGCGATGCGCCGTTCGGCTTCGGCTTGACGAGCGAGAACGGCTGCCTCTTCTTCACGACGCCTGCGCTCGGCTGCTTCGGCTTCGAGACGAGCCTTTTCCGCTGCCTCCGCTTCAACACGGCAACGCTCAGCCTCCTCCGCTTCACGACGCTGGCGCTCGGCCGCTTCCGCTTCGAGACGAGCCTTCTCCGCTATCTCCGCCTCAACACGGCGGCGCTCAGCTTCCAACTCATCACGCCGTTGACGTTCGGCCGCTTCGGCTTCAAGAC
>JAJPXZ010000091.1 GCA_021205245.1 Planctomycetaceae bacterium | reverse complement strand
ATATATATGTTCGAATGACGCAATTTCCATCGAGATTGTATGGGGGCCGACAATACTAATACGGCATGATTATAAACGCATTTTTTTAGCAACATGCATACATTTTCAATTTACTTTATCAAGGAAACGGCTAAAACATCGCCCTTAAACGAATTACAATTACGTAATGCATATTCGGGTATGAGGGCTTGTGCATGTACCCAATGGTTCTCGCCGTTGTAGCGGTGTGGCTGGTCGTCATCGGCAGAATCTGGGCGGGCGGCGGTTCAGGATCGCGACCACGCTCTGGCAGCAGTTGTTCGGGCGCTACCACCAAAAATCCCATGTCGACCCTGCTCATCCGCGGCCCGGTCTCTATCTGCCGCGACACTCTTCGCATCGGGTCGGTCCGTGTCGCCAGCGGCACTGTCAGTCTAGGGGATCCACTCTCCGGAGAGCGCGCCTGCATCCATGCCACGGACGCAGGTATCGTCTTCGACAGCGGCTCGACCCTGAAGGTTCGCGGCGGCCACAGCGAGGTTTGTTTTTCCAAAAAAGGCAACGCCCTCACCTTCCGGCATGGGGCCGTCCTCGACGTCAGCGAGCAGGTTCTTACCGTAAACGGCGGCAATCTGATTTTGGACGGAGTCATCAATTTCGGTCTTATGGCCAATAACGAATCAATGTTATTGACTTTCGTAAGCGTGAACAATGGCCATGGAGTTGCCGTCATTGGTGAATCGCTACACGTGGACTTTACCGAAACCGTCCGTACAGCGTATGTCCAGAATCCCGAGGACGCTATCGAGGAAGCGGTGCTGGTGGATGCTATTATAAAACATGGACAATTGCGGGACGGGGAAATGTGGGTGCAGGACGTTTACGGCAATCCCGGCTGGTTTCGTCTGTCAGCCAGACTCGGGGCCGAAGTCGCCACCGGAGGTGGGTTACGGGTATCGTACAGCCGTTTTTAGTGGTGCTCCACTCAGCCCGCCGTCCGCAGGACAGCCATTATCTCAAACGCCGCCGGCACCAGCGCCAGGTCCGGGCGCACGTTTTTTCCCACCTGGTCGGCGGCGCTCCACAGAGTCGCCAGGATGCGCGCTCCGGCGGTCGGGTCCAGTCCCTGCCGCATCCGCAGACGCACCGCCAGGGCGGTCAAGTCCAGAGCGGCCAGCGCGTTTTTGCGTTTCCCGGCGTTGTCGCCCTCCAATCCGCCAAAGCCCAGCCACATGTCGGCCAGCGCGTGCGCACCGGCGAGTCCGGGCTTCGCGAACGCCTCGCCAGCCAGCCAACGCCACAAGATCAAGGTTTCGCCGCTTCCCAAGCGTTCCGCCAACCCAAGCGACCCCTCGGCCGTCACCGCCATCTCCCGCGCGTCCGCGTCGGCTATGCCCAGCCGGGCGGTCAACTCACGGGCAATAATTTCATCCGGCAGCGGCTTGACCCCGATGCGGCGGCAGCGGCTGGTAATAGTGGCCGGCAGCCGGTCGCGCGCCGTGACGGTGAGGAGAATAAGGGTTTGCCCGGGCGGTTCTTCCAATGTTTTCAGAAAAGCATTGGCCGCCTCGGCGCGCAATCGTTCCGCGTCAGGCACCACCGCGACCCGCGTTCCCCCTTCGACCGGTTTGAGGCGGAGGAAGGGAAGGAGCGGCTGTTCGCCGCCATCGCCAGCCGTGCCGGAGCGGTCGACGAATTGGCCGATACGCAGTTCGGCCCCTTCGCGCGGCAGTTCGAGGTAATCGGGATGGTTGGCATGGTGGAGCATATGGCAGGAGCGGCAGACGCCGCACGCGTCCCCGTCGGTTGTGGGGTCGTTACACAGGACAGCGGCGGCAACGCCATGGGCAAAGGTCACTTTACCCGCACCCTGCGCGCCTTCGAACATATAGGCGTGCGCCAGCCGGCCGGCCAGCCTTTCCCGACGCAGGCGGCCAATCGCCTCCTCCTGCCCGAGAACATCCCCCAGCTTCCACGCCATGCCTACTCCAGACTCAGGAACGCCTCCTCGGCGTTATAACTCGATCGCACAAACGGGGAACACGCCACCGACTTGAAGCCCATGCCGCTCAGCTCTTTGGCGAGATCCGCAAACTCCTCGGGCGTGACGTAGCGTTCCACCGGCAGCGTCCGTTCAGACAGCGGCTGCAAATATTGGCCGACGGTGATGATATCGACCCCGACGTCCCGGAGGGCGGCGGCGGTCTCGACAATCTCATCCAGTTCCTCGCCCAAGCCCAGCATGAGTCCGCTCTTGGTGGACATGGTTGGATGGCGTTCCTTGGCGAAGTCAAGAAGTGCCAGGCTCTGGTCGAAATCGGCCTGAGGCCGCACCTTCGAGTAGAGCCGTTCCACCGTTTCCAGGTTATGGTTGAAGACGTCCGGCAGGCTATCCGCCGCCGTTGCCCAGGCTGTCTGGTCGCCCCAGAAGTCAGGCACGAGTATTTCGATAGTCGTCTCGGGACATACGCTCCGTATGGCGGCGACAGTGGCGGCAAAATGACCAGACCCGCCGTCCGGGAGGTCATCCCGGGTGACCGAAGTAATGACGGCGTGCTTCAGTCCCAACCGTTTCACCGCTTCAGCCAGGCGCGACGGTTCCTCCGGATCAAGCGGCACCGGCTCGGCCGATTCCATGGCGCAGAAGCGGCAGGCGCGGGTACAGTTCGGCCCCATAAGAAGAAACGCCGCCCTGCCCCGGCTTTTGCAATCGAGGCTGTTGGGGCAGCGCGCGCCCCGGCACACCGTGTCGAGGCGCAGCTCGGCCAGCGTATCGGCGACCGGCTGGGTCGACGCTGTCGGAATGGTCTTTTTCAACCACGGCGGCAGGCGGCGGACCGGTTTCTTCGATCCAGATTCCATCGGTCCTACTCCCATTCAATCGTTGCCGGCGGCTTCGACGACACGTCGTAGACAACGCGATTGACGCCCTGCACTTCGTTGGTGATGCGGCGCGAAATGCGGCGGATAATGCCGTAGGGAATCTCGGCCCAGTCGGCGGTCATGCCGTCCTCGGACTCGACCAGCCGCAACGCGGTAACGCTTTCGTAGGTGCGCTGATCGCCCATAACGCCGACCGAAGCCTGCGGCAGCAGCACCGCGAACGCCTGCCAGAGCTTCCGGTACCAGCCGGCGGAGTGGATTTCCTCCAGCACGATGGCGTCGATTTCCTGCAGGACAGCGACCCGTTCGGGAGTGACTTCACCAATGATACGCACCGCCAGGCCGGGACCGGGGAACGGATGCCGCCGCAGTTCGTCTTCGGGAATGCCCAGCGCGCCGCCGAGTTCGCGCACTTCGTCCTTGAAGAGTTCGCGAAGCGGCTCGACCAGCTTCAGCCCCATCTTTTCCGGCAAGCCGCCCACGTTGTGGTGGCTCTTGATCACAGCCGCTTTGCCGCTGCCGTACGCGCCCGACGACTCGATAACGTCGGGATAGAGCGTCCCCTGACCGAGGAAGGCGACGCCGGGAATTCTCTTCGCCTCTTCCTGGAACACCTCGACAAAGACGCGGCCGATGGTTTTGCGTTTTTCCTCCGGATCGATAACACCCTTCAGTTCCGACAAAAAGCGCTCGCCGGCGCGGACGCCGATGATGTTAAAACGGTTGCCATAGCGGGACATGACCCGTTCGAACTCGCCCTTCCGCAGCAAGCCGTTATCGACGAAAATGCAGGTCAATTTGTCGCCAAGCGCTTCGGCCAGGAGCACTGCCGCGACGGTGGAGTCGACGCCGCCGGAGATGCCCATAACCGCCTTCGAGTCGCCGACCAGGTCGCGCGCCGCCTTGATGGCTGTGGTGGAAAAGTCCGACATCAGCCAGTCGCCCTTGCAGCCGCAGACATTATAGAGGAAGTTCTCGAGGATTTCCCCGCCGAGCGGCGTGTGGTGCACCTCGGGGTGGAACTGCAGCCCGTAGAACTTTTTGTCAGGAATGTAGAAGCCGCCGTGGGGGCAATCCTCGGTGGCAAGGATGTCGATGCAGTCCGGGGGCAGTTCAACAACGCGGTCGCCGTGGCTCATCCACACGTCGAAGTTTTTCGGCAGGCCGGTGGTGAGGTCGGTTTTGGCAATGACGGTCGCGGTGGCGCGGCCGTATTCGCGCACGCCCGAGGGGCCGACTTCGCCGCCCAGGGTCACAGCCATCAGTTGCGCGCCATAGCAGATGCCGAGGACCGGCACGCCCAGTTCGAAGATGGCCGGGTCGCACTTCGGCGCATCCTTGTCGTAGACGCTGTTGGGACCGCCCGACAGGACGATAGCCGCCAGGTTGATTTTTTTCAGTTCCTCCGCCTTGATGGTGCCGGTGAACAAGGACGAATGGACGCGCTGCTCGCGCAGGCGGCGGACGATAAGTCCGGTGTATTGCGAGCCGTAATCAAGGACGGCGACGGTCTGGAATGCCAAAGTGCTCTCCTCTTCAACCAGGTTATTGTCCGTTTTATCAGTCTTTTTTGGTGTTGCCCATCGCCGCGTCGATAAACGACAAAAACAGCGGATGCGGCCGCAGCGGCCTGCTCTTGAATTCCGGGTGGGCCTGGGTGGCGACAAACCACTGGCCCTGCTCCGACAATTCGATCACTTCGACCAGCCCGTTTTCCGGATGCCGTCCGGAAATGCGCAGGCCGCAGTTTTCAAGCACGCGCACCTTGTCGGGGTTGACCTCGTAGCGGTGGCGGTGGCGTTCTTCAATAAGGTCGGCGCCATAGGCCTCGCGGGCAAGCGAGCCCGGCTCGAGCCGGCACGGCTGCGACCCAAGCCGCAAGGTACCGCCGAGCGGCGTGGCTTTGCCCTGATTGTCCAGGAGCGTCACCCAGCAATTGTCGAGATCAACGTCCTCGTTATCCGTCACCCATTCGGCACTGATGGCGTCTTCGGCACCGCAAACATTCCGGGCGAATTCAATAACCGCGCACTGCAAGCCATAGCAAAGGCCCAGGTACGGCACCTTGCCTTCCCTTGCCCAGCGTATCGCATTGATCTTGCCCATCGCGCCACGCAGGCCAAAGCCGCCCGGCACCACCAACCCGTCGTAACCCCGGAGCCTCGCGTCGGCATCGCCGGTCTCGAGCGTCTCGGCTTCAATCCAATCCAGAACCAGCCGCGCACCTCGCGCGGCGGCGGCGTGGAGAAGCGCCTCACCTAGGGATTTGTAGGCGTCCGCATTGCCGGAATATTTGCCGACAGCGGCAATCCGCACTTCGCGTTCCGCGCCCATCGCGTCGGAGAACGCCTGCCAGGCGGTGAGATCCGGTTCTCTGTACTGCAGCCCCAATTCTTTGCAAATCATTCGGTCCAAACCCTGCTCGTGCAGCTTGAACGGAACATCATAAATAAGTTTGACGTCAGGCACGCCTATGACCCGCTCCGCCCTGACATTGGTATGGAGGGCCAGCTTGTCGCGCGCTTCCTTCGTCACCATCCCTTCGGTGCGGCAAAGGAGGAAATCCATATGCAAGCCGCATTCACGGAGCTTTTGCGCCGAGTGCTGGGCAGGCTTGGTCTTCAATTCCGTGCCGCCGGTAAGGAGGCCGGGGAGCAGCACCAGGTGCAGGAGAAGCGCCTCGCCCCTGCCCTTTTCCAGCATGAACTGGCGGATAGCCTCGATAAACGGCATGCCTTCGATATCGCCGACGGTACCGCCCAACTCAACCAGCGTCACGTCGACGTCGTCACCCGACGCATCCAGGATCGCATCCTTAATGGCGTCGACGACGTGGGGAATAACCTGCACGGTCGCGCCTTCGTACGCGCCCTGGCGCTCCCGTTCCAGCACCGCGCCATAGATCTGCCCGGTGGTGACGTTGGAGCGGCGGCCGAGGGTAACATCGGCAAAGCGCTCGTAGTGGCCGAGGTCGAGGTCGGTTTCGGCGCCGTCCTCGGTGACATAGACCTCGCCGTGCTGATAGGGGTTCATGGTGCCTGCGTCGCGGTTGAGATAGGGGTCGAACTTGAGGAACGTTACCTGCAGGCCGCAGGCCCGTAGCAGCAGGCCCATGGAAGCGGAAACGACGCCCTTCCCCAGCGAACTGACTACGCCGCCGGTGATAAAGATATACTTGCTCATGCCATTCCTATAAGGTTTTAAGCTATTCTATGAACACGACTATTATTCACGGAAATTCCTAAAACGCTCTAAAAATATAGCATGACGACCCTTCGGGCCGTCATGGGTAAACGAAGTGAGTATTATAAGTATATGTCGCATGTTTGCCAATATACTTTTACCGAGCGGCAACCATATTCGGAAGGGGCCGGTTTAGGATTGAACGATGGAGATGGTTCAGGTATGATGGGCAGGAGCGGGTGAAGGGGAGGATTACGCGAAAGGCCTGCTGATGAAAGTCCTTGTCTACAGCACCCGTCCCTCGACCCGCGAAACGTTTGATTCCGCCAACCAGCGCCACCACCACGAGTTGGTCTATACCGAAGCCAGGCTCGCGCCTGACACAGCCGCCCTTGCCAAAGGCTATCCAGCCGTGTGCCTGGTCGGCAACGACATCGCCGACGCCCCCGCCCTCGACCGCCTGGCCGGAGAAGGCGTCCAGCTAATCGCCCTTCGTGCCGCCGGCTTCAACAATGTCGATTTGCCCCATGCAATGGACCTCGGCCTCAAGGTGGTACGCGTGCCTGCGTACAGTCCCCACGCCGTCGCCGAACACGCCATCGCTCTCATCCTCACCCTGAACAGGAAGATTCACCGCGCCTATGCCCGGGTTCGGGAAGGGAATTTCTCCCTTGAGGGGCTGATGGGCTTCGATATGGACACCAAGACGGTCGGCATCATCGGCACCGGAAAAATCGGCGCTATCGCCGCCGGCATCCTCAAGGGTTTTGGCTGCCGCATCATCGTGTCCGACCCCTATAAAAACGCGGAAGTCGCCAAATTCGCCGATTATATGACCGTACCCGAACTCCTGGCCGAAGCCGATATCGTCTCCCTGCACTGCCCGCTCACGCCTGAATCCCATCACCTCATCGACGCCGGGACGCTGGCGGACATGAAAAAGGGGTCCATGCTGATCAACACCAGCCGAGGCGGGCTGGTCGACGCCCGGGCGTGTATCGAATCCCTGAAAATCGGCCATCTCGGTTCCCTCGGGCTGGACGTGTACGAGGAGGAGGAGGATTTATTCTTTGAGGATCTCTCCGACCAGATTTTACAGGACGACCTCTTCGCCCGACTGCTAACCTTTCCCAACGTCCTCATCACCGCCCATCAGGCGTTTTTCACCAAGACGGCGATGGACAACATTGCCGAGACCACCCTGAAAAATCTCGACGATGCCGCAGGCAACAGCTACCCGAACGCGGTCGGGTCGGAATCGATCCGGCTCAAAAAGTAGCATTTATACAAACAGTCCCTGCCGCCCGGGGAAGCGACAGGGACCAACGTTGCATAGGTATTACGACATACCATTTTTCTGGATTTGCGTGCCCTCCTTATTTATGGGATATGGAAAGTGCATCAAATCGAAAAACACATGGAGCGTCACCACTGGAGCATTTAGCGCATATACTGGTGGTATCCGCCGTGGCGCACCAGCATCGCGGGACGGACCTTGGCCGGCCCGGTGGTATCGGTGATGGGTGCGTCCACCTTGCGGATGGGGTCTCCCGACAGGTTGGCCGGAATGGCCCCCAGGTCGAAGGCGCTGGCTGCGGCGGCGAGACCGAGAATAATGAGGGCCGCAGTCAACAGCCGCGCGTTACGGGTTATGGGCATGGGAGTCCCTCCTTTTCTGCATCGCTGGACCAAACCTTAGCGATGGCCGCGGACGACCGGCATGTCGCGGATGGTGGGGTCGCCGGCGTCATGGACAGGGGCGGAAAGACGCCTGGCCGAAAAATCGTTGGCGGCGGCGGTCTGGAAAGACGAACCGACGACGGCGATACCGGCCACGAGGGCGCAGGCAAG
>JAJPXZ010000007.1:3949-7901 GCA_021205245.1 Planctomycetaceae bacterium | reverse complement strand
GGCGGCAGCGGAAAACCGGTGCTGGAGCGAATTCAAAGAAACGCGCGAGTGGCAGTGTCAGCAGAGAGAAATGGCCGCTACCGCGTGATGCGGGAGATGCACTTTCGGGAATCATAGAAAGGAACATCATGACGGCGACCACTGAGAACCAAATAACCCTGGCGCAGTCGCATGAATGGTTTCCATCTGGCGGCGGCAAGGCCACCACTCACTCCATCATTCATGACGGCAGGGTACTCGGCAACATTACCTATTTTTCCGGTAAGAGGGACCGTCAGAGGTGGCTGGTCACTCTCAAGGGAAAGTATGGGTATGGCGGGGATGTCAGTGTGTACGGAGATACACCCGCCATGGCGATGCGGACGGCACTTACTTCCGGGATTGAGGATTTGTCGAAGACCCTCGGGTTCATGAGAGCCGTCGCCGTCGAGCATGGAGCGGGGTTGGTCGCCGCAATGGAGGAAATGTTATGAGCAACGTTGCATTGTACGAAAGAATCGACAGTCCGGTCGTGATGGAAAACATCGGCAAAATGGGGTTGGCTTTCGCCAAAAGCGGCATCCTGGGCATCACCACCGAAGCCCAAGGGCAGATTATGGCGATGACCTGCATTGTCGAGGGCATTACCCCGGTGGAGTTTTCCCGGCGCTACCACATTGTCGAAGGCAGGCTGTCCATGAAGGCCGATGCCATGCTGGCTAGGTACCAGGAGCTAGGCGGCAAAGTAATTTGGCTGGAGACGACTGACAAAATTTGCCGCGCGCGGTGGATTTACAACGGGAACGACATCGAAATCAGCTTCTCTATCGACGACGCGCACCGCGCTTGTTTATGCGGTCCGAACGGCACCATGAAGGAAAACCAGAAGAACCCCGGCAACTGGCAGAAGTATCCCGACGCCATGCTTCGAGCGCGGTGTCAAACCAAAGCAATCCGGATGCTGGCGCCGCAGGTGAATGCTGGCATTTATAGCCCTGAAGAAATCGAAGGCGACGACAGCATGGCAGTCGCGCCGCCGCCCCCTCGCCGAGGCAAGCGCGCCACATCCACGGCCGCGCCTGAACCGGAGCCGCGCGAGGTCGATGCGAAGGTGGCCGACGAAGCCCCGTCCCCCGCGCAAGAAAAGTCACCCGCAGGCAGTGCGGATGATGTATTCGCACCCACGAGTGACCCCGTATTGACTCCACCCAAAGCAACCATCGATCTTGCCGACATCGAGGACGCGGCGAATGCCTATCTATGTTCCCTCGGGTGGCTGGCGGAGGGGAAAACCTGGCGCGACCTGGGCCAGACGCACGTCATGCGCATCGCGAAGGGCATGGCGGCGTTCAGGCTGCAGGTTGAGGCCCACAAGGAGAAGACCAATGCTTGACCACCATCCAACCCTCCCACCATCCAGTTTCCCCATGTTTGAAATGTGCGCCCACTTCAAATCGGGCGAGAGCGGAGCGGCAGCCGAATCAGGGTCGCGACAACATGCCCTCCTTGCCGCGCTCTTGACCGGAGCCGAAGTGCCGCCGAATCGCTTTGGCTGTGACGCGGAAGAGGTCAAAAACGTGTCGTGGGCCGAGGCCTATATTACAAACCGCACATCCGCAGGCCGTGAAGTGGAAAAGCGCCTTTCGCTAATCAACGACGATTTCGAGGAGGTCACCTTCGGAACGCTCGATGTCGTTCAGGTTGTGAACCGGGCGACCGGCGACCAACTTGTCGTCATGGATTACAAGTCGGGTGAGGAACATAATTACCTCCCGCAAATGGCTGTCTATGCCCGCATGGCAATGCTTTCTTACGGACTCGACCGGTGCGAAATCCACGAAGTGTTCGGCCGTAAGCGTTTCGCAAATACCTACACCCTCAACTTCTCCGACACGGATTTCATCTTCTCAATTATCGACCGAGTAAACGCCGGCGAGGAGCCACCACATATGAATGCCTTTTGCTCCTGGTGCGAGAAGCATGGCACATGCTCTGCTGCGACGGAGCCGATTGTGCGCGTAGCGACAGAGTACGAGCCGGAGCACGCTGTCGCAGGGCTGCCGATGGATAAGGTGGCGACGTGGCATGCATCTGAAATCGTCGATCCGACGCAAATGTCTATTGTCCTGCAGGTAGCGGAGCACATTGGGAAGTGGGCCGACGCGGTTAAGGCTCACGCCCGCAAGGCGGCTTTGGGAGGCATGGCTATACCCGGATACGTGCTCAAGCCAGGCCGAAGAGCGCGGGAAATCACCGACCTTAACGTCGCTTTTGAAGTCAGCGGGCTATCGGCCTCCGAGTTCTTGTCCTGTTGCAAAGGCTCTGTTCCGCAACTCGAAGAGGCTGTGGCGAGGAAGAATGGCTTTTCGTCCGCAGGAGGGAAGGCGGCGAAGGAAGGCTTCAAGACTTTGTTGGGTAATTACATCGTATTCAAGGAAGGAGCGCCGACGCTGGCGCGGGCATAGGAGGAAGGTAATGGCGTCATTTCGAACCGAAGGACGGCAAGGATATGTCCGCTTAAAGCCGGGCAAGTACGCGTGGAAAGTAGAGGAGGCGGAGTCGGCCTACAAGGACGGCGTGGAGCAGATCAAGTTAGTCCTGAAGGTCGGAACCCGGGAACAGCAGATGCAGATTTACGAAACGCTGACCTTCTCTGAAAAAGCGTTCTTCCGCGTCGAGCAGTTTATGAAGTCCGCCGGCATTTACCCCGGTGACGGCGTCGAGGTTGAGATATATCCGAGTTCGGTTTTGCAACTGCCGTGCTGGTGCGACACGTTCGACCGGGCGGCATCCAACGGCAAGACCTATGCCGAGATCGATAAGTGGCTCGAAGCCAGCTCACAGCGAGCTGATTTCCTACCGCGTCGGCGTGAGGTAGAGGAGCCGGTTTATCGTACCGAACCAGTGGATGATATCCCGTTTTAAAAGGAGCGGTCATGCCAGGATTGAACATTAAAGTCGGAAAATATTACCGAACGAGAGGCGGACATAAGGCGCGGATCTACGCACTAGATGGAAATGGCGGCAAAGCGATTCACGGTGCCGTTGCCAATGCTTATGGCGAGTGGCTCCACTGCATATGGAATAGCCGTGGCATGAATTTCGATGATAGAGAAAGCGAAATCGACCTCGTTTCCCTCTGGGTCGACCCGCCTATGGTGGATTGAAAAGAGTTACCAAGCCATATTGTCGCGGTGGCTATGGACGAAAATCTGTGGTGGCACGGATTTACATGTATTCCTGATCTGTGTGTTTTAGACGCCGCATGGCTGTTCTGCGATATGTTGCACGCCAAGATTTTGCTCCCAAAAAACAACCGCGTCGAATTCACCGGCGACTGGCGCGACAGCCTGGCGGTGCGGCCGGGATATGAGCCATAGCCTTTTTTTTAACTTATCAAATCAACGAAGATCGGAGAAGAGATGGCGACAGCCAAGAAAGCGAAGTCAAAGCGAGCGAGAAAGCCCAAGGCAGAGCCCGCTGCGGAAAATCAACCCGTCATGATCGGCTACAAGGGATTCGATAAAAACCTCCAATGCAGGGGCTATCAATATGAGGTCGGCAAGACGCACGAAGTAGAGAGCGCTTCACTGTGCGATCATGGTCTGCACTTCTGCGAAAACCCTATGGATGTCTTCGGGTATTACCCTCCTGCCAATGGCGAATTAAACAGGTTCGCTGTAGTTGAGGCGAGCGGCGTGGACGAAGAGGTAGCTAATGACAGCAAGCGGGTAGCCACCCAGTTAAAGGTAACGGCCGAAATCGGGCTTCCTGGTCTCATCAAGGCCGGCGTCGAGTATATTATCGCAAAGGCCACCGAGACAAGTGCCGAGGAAGGCGACCAGAGCGCCGCCACCAACACCGGCGACCAGAGCGCCGCCACCAACACCGGTAACCAGAGCGCCGCCACCAACACCGGCGACCAGAGCGCCGCCACCAACACCGGTAACCAGAGCGCCGCCACCAACACCGG
>JAJPXZ010000007.1:0-3849 GCA_021205245.1 Planctomycetaceae bacterium | reverse complement strand
ACCAGAGCGCCGCCACCAACACCGGTAACCAGAGCGCCGCCACCAACACCGGTAACCAGAGCGCCGCCACCAACACCGGTAACTGGAGCGCCGCAAAGGTTGAAGGCAAGGAGTCAGTGGCAATCTCTCTTGGTATTGATAGCCGAGCCGCCGGCGGGAAAGGATGCTGGATTGTCTTGTCGGAATGGGAACGGATCAGGGGTGAGTGGACTCGAAAAGAAGTTAAAAGTGTTCTGGTGGACGACGAGGCAATCAAGGCAAATGTGTTTTACACGCTAAAAGACGGCGTGTTTGTCGAGTGCGAGGACGAAGCATGACCGTCATCATCGTCCACTCCGAAACCTGTACTCGATGCGAAGAAGCGATTCGCTATTATCGCGGCCGTGGCATAGAGCCGCAGTTATGCGAAGACCTTCAATCGCTCGGGCCTCTGTTGGCTATGGAAATGCGCACCGACGTCGCCCTGAAAGGCGGAGACGTTAACAAGCTGCCGCTGGTGTTCGAGGATTACCAGTATGTGGAATGGAAAGGTACGGCGTGAACGCGACCTTCGAAATGCCTCTCAAGGTCATCTCCGAAATGAACTGGCGCGGCCATTGGGCGGCACGGCATAAACGGCTGAAGGAACAACGTGGTCTATCATACGGCCACTGCCTCAAGAACCTAGGGTACCCACGGGAGCGAGATGGCAGCTTTTATGTCAAACTTACCCGGCTCAAAGGCTACCGGCAGCGCGACTTCGACGGCGACAACCTTCAATCCTCCTTCAAGGCGATTCGGGACGGCATAGCGCAGTACCTGGGCATTGACGATGGCTCCGACCGGCTGACGTGGGAGTACGCGCAGGAGAAGGGTAAGGCGGCAGGAGTGAGGGTGGAGATTCGGGAGAAGGCATGAAGACCGGCAACCTCTTCGCGGTAATCGAGGAACCCCGCGCCCCGCCGGCACCACGACCACCGCCACCGCCGAAGTATCGCGTTCCGCTTGAGCGGCACGATTTGAAAAAGCCATACGGCAAGCCGGACGCGAAGGGCGGCTTCTTCTGGCAGAAGGCACACAAGGAACTGGAAAAGCTGTCCGAGGAAGAGCGCGAGTTTGTGAACTACATAACCATCAACCGCCACCCGGACGGGGTATTAGCAATGGCGAAGGTGATGCGGCTGATTGGCAGTGCGGGGAACATGGACCTGGTTGATTTCGACGAGAGCAGGGGAAGGTTGTAGGAGAGGTCAATGGACGGCGAGTGGCGAAAACTACATACGAAATCGCTGAACTCGCCGGTATGGAAAGATCCCGACAAGTGGCGGTTCTGGACGTGGTGTCTCCTGAAGGCAACCCGCACACCTGTCACCGAGTTTGTACGGAAGACGGCGGTTGATTTGCAACCCGGCCAGCTAATCTACGGACGCCGTATGGCGCATAAGGAAACTGGCCTCTCCGAGCAAACGGTGGTGTCGTGCGTGAAGGCGCTTACAGGCGGTAAAGATCCCAGTATCCACCTCGAACCATACCACAACTATACCATATTAACCATTTTGAAATGGGGAACTTACCAGAATGGACATACCACAACTATACCACAAGTCCCCCACAACCAACCCACAAGCCAACCACACCCCACCCACAACGAGGTCGAAAATGACGATCCGCTCTCTCCTCTGCCTCCACGCGCGCACGCGCCGGCGAAACTAGCGGTTAAAGAATTAAGAGTTTCACATACACCCACGAGCGCGTGCGAGGATTTCGAGACTTTGATGTCACCAAGCTACGAGCTAGTCCGCAAGGCTTATCAGGAGGTGACAGGCAACCGCGCGCTCGACGCATCTACCAGAGAAGGGGCCAAGGCACTTGCCGAAGCGGTGGACTGTGGCGACATAGACGCAGACGACATCCCCATAGTCGTCAAACGCGGATTGAGCGACCCGGAGTTAAAGAACCAGACGTTGCGGGGCGTGGCGAACAACTTCAACAAGTACCTGCCCAAGAAAACGCCACCGGTTGCGGCCGCGCAATCGCCGCCGGCGAAGACGGAGGTTGAGTGGGTGTTCAAGTGCGATGTATGCGGGCGGGAAATGGTTTTGCTTGAGTCCATCGATGTTGTTGAACCATCGCCGATTCGATGTTTTGCCGGAAAGACAATAGGCAATCAGTGTCCGGGGATGTCGAGGGCTGTGAAACGAAAGGACGCGGGATGACAGCAACCGAATCGGATCTTTTGGTTGAGCAAGCCATTGCAACATTAAAGCCTGTTCTGGAACGTTTTCAAAACGAACTTTTCGCCCCCGTCCTGCATCGGCTGCTGGAAATGCACGCCCTGGACGCCGAACTAGAAGGGATGAAGGCGGAGAACACGCACCGGTTGGATTGTGGGCTGTCCATCGCATATGGCGACGAAGCGTTTAACCAGCTTGCCGAGAGGTATCGGGCACTGAAGGAGACCAACCAATGAGCAGAACGCCGGGGAAGGTGAGAATCCACGAAGGCATTGTTGTAGACGAAGAAGGCTATCAAAGTGGAAGGTTGGGCTGGGCACGGTGATTGGCATATACGATGTGAACGGGAAGACTATCGCATCCGGTTTGTCTAAAAGTAATGCCGAGCAGATCGTCCGCGAACACAACGCGCATGATGGGCTGGTGGATGTATTGAAGTCGTTGAGGGACGCGCCATACGGACTGAAGATATTGCCGAAATTGAGTGAGCATGCGTGTGCGGGGACTATCCGCGATACCTGGATACCGCGCATCAACGCTGCTCTGGCGCAGGCGGAAGTTCAAGTGAGCCAATCGTAAAGCATCCAGGCCACTATGGCCCCAGCCACTACGACAAGGCCAATCGAAAACTTTCGCTCCATATCATCTTTCGAGAATAGGCCGGCGACGCCTTCAATCATGATTTCGATGACATCGAATAGCTTCATGGGGACATCTTAAAGCAGGCGAAAGGAGAAAACAATGGGTAGGGCAAAAGCGAACCACAAACGGAATGAGCGGGTCAAGAAGGCAAAGATTGCAACCGCAGAGCGCACAATGGCGCTGGCTAAGTACAAAGCGGCGGAGGCGAAGAAGGACCGCAAGGCCGAGGCCAGGGCGCGGCATGCAAAAGGGAGATGACAGTGTCCAGTAATACGGCATTTGTCTTGGGAGTCGTTGGAGTGTGGATGGCTGTTTCGCTGGCCGTTTCTGTCGGCATATATGTGACGGGATCGGCATGGTGTCTGTGGGCATTCATTCTTCCAGCATGCATCAGTTTTAGCAATGGCCGTGGCGACCCGGAAGGGAGGGAGTGATGGAAGGGAAGCATACGCCGGGGCCGTGGGAGATCATTCCGGTAGGAGACGGTCTGGTGAAGATGGCGATAGGGCATAAGGGAGTATCCATTCTTACAGTTGTGGGTGAGGATGTTACTCCATTCGGAGCCGTTTTCAAGGAGGAGGATGCCCGCTTGATAGCCGCCGCGCCCGACTTGCTCGGAGCGTGCGAAAAACTGGTGTGGGCTTCAAGCGGTAACTGTGACTGCGACATTGCGGCCATAATCGAAGAAGGCAAAGCCGCCATCGCCAAGGCCAAGGGGGAGGGATGATGGAGAGCCAATGCAAGGAGTGCATGGCAATCTGGCTGGCGCGGCCCGGGTATCACTGCTACCTGGGAACAATCATCCAGCAGATGGAACGGGAAGAGAAATTCGGCAAGAGGGTTCGACTCCGCCGAGAGATGGAGTGGGCGCTTGAACGGCTGTCCCAAATCGACGCACTGGAAATGAAGCGCCGGTCGGATGGCGGGAAGGCTAAGGCAAAGTCTGCGATGCGCCAGAGACGAAGGATACGGAGGGCAACCCCATGACCCACAC
>JAJPXZ010000108.1:33512-38609 GCA_021205245.1 Planctomycetaceae bacterium | reverse complement strand
GTATGGACCACCGTTCCTTTACTGGTAGCTCCGCTGGGTCCCCGCGTTCGCGGGGATGACGGGGTATTAGAGGTGAGTGGGGGATGATGTGGTGAGTTCGGTGCCTTCACGGTCTTTGGCGTGGACCCCGGCCAAACCGCCCGTTTGCGCGCTGGTGGAGGTCCGCGCGCCGGGGTGACGATGGGGGAGAGTTGCGGGTTTCGGTTTACAATGCTTTAGTCCACCACAAAGCCAAGGCTTTCGTCCTTGCCGTAGCGGACCGACTGTTCCTTGAAGTGATCGAACTCGAGGTTCATGTGGTCATAGATGCCGACGACGCGCTGCGCTGTTTTGTTCACCTTGGTCATGACATGCTCGTAATGATCGCAGGCAACCTGGACGATCTCTTCATCAACTTCGCCCTGGGCGGCCATATCGGCAAGGATGGCGGTTACCTTCTCCTTCGGGAACGATTCCTTATAGGAACGCACGCCCACCAGGGCGGAAAGGATATCGGCGACTGTCGCCAGCCGTTCGGCCAATCCAAGGTATTCGCCCTTGATGCCGCGTGGGTAGCCGCTGCCATCCAGCTTTTCGTGGTGGTGGACGGCGATATTGAACACCTGTTCGTCGACGTTGCCGTCGAGGATGCCTTCAGTCATGCCGACGTGGGACCGCATGATTTCCATCGCCTTGGGGCTGAGCTTGCCCGGAGCTTCGAGAATTTCCGGCGGAATGCCCTGCTTGCCCAAATCATGCAGCATGGTGCCAAGATAGACGCGGTCGGCTTCGTCCCGTGGCATGCCCATCAGTTCGGCCAGTGCCGAAGCGACGGTGGTTGCGGTGACGGTATGGGTGACGGTTTGCGACGAGCGAAAATCGATGGACAGCACGACCATGGTCAGGTAGGCATGAAGCTCGTCATCGGTAAAGTCGAGGGCGTCGAACGCCTCTTCGAACGGCTGCTCGACAGAGTCGGGCGCGAAGATGACCGACTCGAACAGGTCCACCAAATCCTCGCGGTATTTGACGCCGCGGTTCGGCCCGAAGTGGCGTTTGAAAGATTCGAGGTTGATGTCACCCACGATCTGCGTCATGATGTCGATCCGATCGGCGATGTGGATCATTTGCGCCAGTTCATGGTATTCGGGGCGACAGTGGCGCAGTTGCGGAATGGACGCGTGGTGGAAAAACAGTGCCGGGGCCAGGTGGGTCAGGGGCGAAAGATATTTCAGGAACAGGAACCCGTAGATGGAATGACTCCACACATCCTCTGTTTCGAATTCGACCATCCGGTCGATTTCCTCGGTCTTGTACGCGCCGATGTCGTGCAGGACGGCAAGGAGGCAGATGTCCCGTACCGTCTTCTGGTCCATGCCGCCGCGCGCCCGCAGCACCTGATAAACGTGGCCAGCAACCCTGCCGCCGTGGTTGATAAGCCGTGGATCAACCAGGTTGAGCGTGTTGTTGATAATGTTGATGACGTTTCTCGAGGGAATCATGGCAACCCTTTCACGTGCCCATCAGCGCGGCGGTAATAGACAATGCCGTCCTCTTCCTCGCTTTTCAACTCGCCGCGCACGGCGAGATGGTGCAGGTGGGCCAACGCTTCGCCGGCGGAAAAAAGCTTTTGCGCCGGCGGGTAGTCGTCCCAATTTCTGATAGTGAGGCTCCACTGCATCTTTCGCGCGACATCGACCGAATCGACCCGGCCGTCGCCGACGATGTCCAGCGTCTCGGCCAAACGGTGCTCATGGTGGCGGCGGAGTTCGGCCGTCCGGGCGCGACTGTCGGTGATGGCTTTGCGGTGGCCGGGCAGGACACAGTCGATATCCAGGCTGTCGACCAGGTCGAGGCTGTGGAGGAATTCGCCCAGCGCGTCATGGTCGAAGCCGGTTTGGGTGATGTTCGGGGTAATCGACCCAAGGATATGATCGCCCGAGAAGAGAATTTTCAGGCTCGGCTCATACAGGCACAGGTGGCCACGGGTATGGCCCTTCGTCAGGACGCAGCGCAGGCGGAAATCTCCGACTTCCAGTACCCGGCCGTCCTCGACATGGGTATAGTTGTCGGCCGCTTCGGGCGCGTAGGCGAAGCCGGGATGCTGCGCCACCTCGGTGACATGGCCGCCCTTCTGAAGCCCGGTAAAATGGTAGAACGATGTGAACGCATCCCAGAATCCGGCATTCTGCCCTTGCGCGACGACCACGCCGTCCGCTTCGCTCACATAGATGCGGGTCGACGGCGAAGCCAGACGCTGCACCAGACCGCAGTGATCCGAGTGGAGATGGGTCAGGAATATGTCGGTCCGGGCCATGTCGACATGCAATTCCGCCAATGACGCCTGCATCGCCTCCAGGCACATCGGATGGTTGAAGGCGGTGTCGATGAGGAGATCGCGGTCCTTGCCGAGCAGCAGGTAGGCATTGGTCATTTTCAAGGGGGTTTTCGGGAGGGGCACGCCGATTGTGTACAGGTTCGGGCGAATTTCCTTCACTGCGCTGGTGTCGTTCATCTTCATCATTCCAAAGGCTAACATGGATACGGGCCGGGTATAGACCACGGGCACATTACGTTCGTGTTGAGTAAGTATACAGTTCCACGCAACAAACTCCCACGCGAAAATCGACAGGCGGCACGTTTAGATAAATTAAGTGTGGCTAAATAATTATTCCACACTATAATCCACGCCCGCAAAGCCACAAACCAGGCACCCGCACTTTTCGAAAAGGAAGCGGTCATGGAATTCAGTCTCGTGCAGTGGGCCATCCTCAATTTTACCGCTTTTATGTATGGCTTCAACAAGACGGGCATTGTCGGTTCGGCCATCATCTGTACCCCGCTGATGCTGCTTTACTTCACGCCCGGACAGACCCTGGGCATCATCCTGCCGCTGTTGGTCGTCGCCGATATCATCACCATTATCCTCCTGCGCCAGTCGGCGCGCTGGAACCATATTATCAAAGCCATGCCCTGGGCCATAACCGGCATCGTCGTCGGATGGCTTATCGCCCGATACACGGTGGGGATGGAAGGAGGCGGCGACATCGCGCTCCGGAAAATTATCGCCGCCACCCTGGTGTTCCTGGTGCTGTTCGGCTATTTTCTCCGCTTCAAGCCAAACCTGGTCCGGAGCCCCGAAAACGTCGCCGGCGGCGGCACGGCCAAGACCTGGTTTGCCTGTGCGATGGGTACCTTTGGCGGCATAACCACCATGCTCGCGAACAACGGCGGTCCGGCGTGGGTGGTGTACCTGATGTCGCTCGGCCTCAGCATGAAGGAATTCCTCGGCACCGCCGCCTGGCTCTTCTTTATCCAAAACGTGACCAAGGTGCCGTTTGGCATCAATCTTGGCTTCATAACCCTCGAGTCGTTGAGCACCAACCTCTACCTCCTGCCCGCGCTGATTGTCGGCGTGGCCGTGGGCGGCGAGGCGATCAAACATATCAGCAAAAGCTTCTTCGACAATATCACCCAGCTCCTCGCCCTCGCGGGTGCCTTATACCTCCTTTTTGTATAATGGCTCGTTCGGAAAACCACGCGTAACCCAGCAACACATTCACCCCCATATCTTCATCCGGCGTGGAGACGCCCGCGCCGTTCCGTGCGGGATTCGATCCAGTGCATCGATCAAATCAATGGTGGTCGCCACGCCTCGATCCAACTTTTTTCGTACGGATAACATTTTTCCGAAAAAGTCCTTGCAAAAAATCAACTTTTACCGTAAACAGGTAACCGAGACGCGGGGGAAGAGGTACCCACAAAGGGCGCACAAACCGCGCATGAAAATCACCTGGACGCGACAAAAACTCATATACCGACAATCCGCTCACCTTGGCAACTGTTGGCAATGAGACGCACGGGGCGTTTTCGCGTCTACATTTTTGCCGGACGGGGGTCCGGTCGGGGCTGGCAGTCTGACTCAGGGTCTGTCCGCGTTATCCCTTCTCGACGCCAGAACCGCGATGGCGGCTTTATGCCGCTCACCGGTTCTGGCACGATATCCGGAGGGATAACGCGGACAGACGCGACTACGTTGGGCTCCAAGAGTCATGGGGGATGCCATGAGCGTGACCGAAAAGGACAATGATATCGTGTTTCCCGAAAGCAAAATAGCCGAATGGAAAGAGGGCGTGCAAAAACGCCGGGAAGAACTGTTCCGCCGCAATTGGAAGAATCGGCGGCCCAGCCCGAATGTTCGTTCGCGCCAACAGGAAAAAAGCTTCGAGTTCGTGCTGGAATGGTACGAGGAATTCGACGAAGTGGTCGCGCGTGAACGCGAGCGCAACCGCCTCGACAAGCTCATTTCCAAGGGCTTGGACGTCAACGATCCCAAAAACCAGAATGCCTGAAGCGCTTAATTTCCACGACAAATTCGCCGGGGCGCCCTATGGGTGCCCCGGATTTTGTGTATAATACGCCTATCTGAGGCTAAGCCCGCTTATGGCGAGAATCGACAGAATCCGCAACAACGGTGCCATCCCCGAGCGACGCCACGACGCGTTTCTCCTGGCCTTGTTGTTGGCTGTCGCTATCAATATCGCCTTCTTCGCCGTGCAGGCCATCCTCCCCACCCTGGCCCACCTGCTCCAACTCCTCGGCCCCGAACCGGCATTGCAGCAGCAGGAAGAAGAACAGATGCCGTTCGTCCTCGTCGACCCGAGCTTTCTCGACGAAGAGGTGACGCCCGACGACGCGGCGGCGGAATCGTTCCTGAACCGCGACGCTCGCCAGACCCAGGAAACGGACCTGCCCGAGGACCAGCCCTTTATCGAGGAGGGGGTCGAGGAAATCCTCTCCCCGCCCGAAGGCAGCATGGGACCGGAACTCGGCAGCCACGACGCGCCGGAAGCGCCCGAGTCCGAAGCCCAGCCGACCGAGGAAATCCAGGCCGATCAACAGGACGAAACGGCGGGCGAGGACAGCCCGGCGGCAGATTACGACGACACGCCCGAACCCGCTCCCGAAGAGGAAGCTCCGGCCGAACCGGAACCGCTCCCGCCCGAGCCTGAGCCAATGCCGGACCCGCCAGCCGAACAGGTTCCGCCCGCCCCGCCGCCGGAGCCGGCGCCGCCGCCGCCCCAGCAGGAGGAGCTACATGACCTGCAGCCGGAGCCG
>JAJPXZ010000108.1:21455-33502 GCA_021205245.1 Planctomycetaceae bacterium | reverse complement strand
CCCCCCACCCCCCCCCTACGCCCCCACCCTCCGGCCGAGGCGCCCCCCCAACCGCAACCGCAACACGACCCGGTTCCCGACCCCCCGCACGAGCCCCCGCCCGAACCTGAACCGGAGGCACCGCCGCCGGAGGAAATGCCGACGGAACCCCTGCCTCCCGAACCGGAGCCGCAGCCCGATCCGGTGGCGGAGATGATTGACCTGGCGTCGCTGCCGACGTCGACGGAAGGGTTGTTCGATCCGCAGCGGGATTTACTTGAGGAACTGGCTAGGCAGTCGCAGCCGCTGGTGCCGCCGCCGCCGCAATACCGCGAGCCGCCGCGCGAGATTCTGCCGCCCCAGCCGGAGGCGTTCCAGGCTCCGCAGCAGACGGTTCAGCCGACGCCGCAACCGCAGGAACAGCCGCGCGAACGCACCGGCCGCCGCCAGCCGACCTTCAGGCGTATCGGCGGCGCCAGCTCGGCCGCCAGCACCCCTTCGGTGGCGGGCGGGTCGCCGAGCCGGGTCAACCGCCGCACCGGCGTCAACCTGCTTGATTCCGATCCCAACATGAAGCTGCTCGAGCACCGCTATGGCCAGTACATGCGCCAGGTCGCGAAACTGCTCCAGGAGTCACTCAACCGCGAGGTCATGCTCAACCCAACCTACTACACACGGGGCCAGGCGAAAATATTTTTCTCCATTGCCGCAGACGGGTCGCTTGCTTACTATGACACGGCATATCCCGCGCCCGGAGAACTCGATTACGTCCGCCTTACGTCGGAGCGAACCGTTATCAACGCCGGGCCGTTCGAAGCGCCGACGCAAACCATGCTGGACGATCCGCTGTTCCGGCGCATGTCAGTGACTGTGAATCTCTATTGAATACGCCACCGCGCAGCTTCCATTTCTACGCCTTTATTACCGTGCTCCTCTGGTCGACATCGTACGTATTTACCAAACTCGTCGTCGACGTCTACGACCCCAGTTCCCTCGCGTTCATGCGGATTTTTGTGGCGTGCGTGGTCATGGCCCTGGTGCTGGCGGCGAACAAAACGCCACGCCCGCCGGTGCGGGAGATGCACCGTTTCATTCTCCCCGGCCTGCTGGGTTTTTCGATTTATTATTATCTCTTCAACAAAGGCACCAGCCTGACGAACCCCACCACGGTCGTCATCGCCATCGCCACCGCCTCGGTCTTTACCCCCGTCCTCGCCCGCATCTTTTACAGTGAACGCCTCAAGCCTCTCGGCTGGGCCGCTATCGGCCTCGCGTTCGCGGGCATCTGTATCATGACCCTGTGGGACGGCGCGATGGAACTCAACATCGGCGTGGTGTGGTGCACCGGCGCGGCATTGTCGTTGGCGTTATACAACCTGCTCCAGCGCAGCCTGTCCCGCTCATACTCGCCGTTGCAGATAAACGCCTGGTCGTTTTTCATTTCCATTATCCCCATGCTCATCTTCCTCCCGGGCGCAGCCCAGGCGGTGGTCGTGTCGCCATGGTGGAAGACGGCTATCGTTATCTATATGGGTATTTTCCCCAGCGCCATCGCCTACCTGTTCTGGGTCAAAGCCCTGGCGGCCGCGCCGAAGACAAGCTTTACCACCAACTACATGTTCGTGACCCCGCTCCTCACCGCCGTCCTCGAGTTTGTGCTTATGCGCCAGTTCCCCGACGCCCCGACCCTGGTCGGCGGCGCGGTTATCCTGGCCAGTCTGGCTCTGTTCTCGTATGCGGGCAGGAAGGGATGAAACGACTATACCCACCTGGACTAATCCGGTGGGGAGGCGGTGTGGATACAAGCTCTCGAAGTTTTTACAAAACGGATGAAACCGCTATTTGCCGACCGCGTCCTTGACCGCATTGGCGGCGTCACGGGCTTTTTCCGAGACAACGTCGCGGGCCGGTTGGGTTTTGTCGTCAATGTACCTGCCGGCGTCACGCGCCTTTTCGGCAACCGTGTCGCGGGCGGGTTGGGTTTTGTCATCAATATACCGACCGGCGGAACGGGCGCTCTCGCCCAATTCTTCCCGCAGCGCGCGGGATTTGATACGCAGTTCCTGCCAGGTGCTGGATGCGCTCTCGGCCGCTTTTTCGCCAGCCTCGCCCGCCTTGTCGGCCGCAACCGCGGCTTTTTCCGAAATTGCCCTGCCGGCGTCACCGGCCGTATCGGCAATGGCGTCCTTAGCCACGACCGCCTTGGCCTTGATTTCCCGGCCCAGCCGTGCCGCTTCGGCTCGGAGTGACGCGGCCTGGAGTTCGTCCATCGCTTCCTTTTCCTTCGCCGGCCGAACCGGAGCGAAGATATCATCCGAAGGCGCCGGGGCGGGAATTGCCGCAGCGGCCTGGTCGCGTTCCAATATCTCCTCGCCCAACTGTTGGACTTCGGCCTGGACGCTCCTGGGCGCTTCAGCCACTGTCGCCAGCCGCGTCGCCGCTAGCGCTTCTTCCTGGGCCCGTTCCGTCACTTCCTGGACAGCCATCTGCCGCAGTTCGGTCCTGCCCGCCGCAGCCAGGCTGGCGGGGCTGAGGTTGCGTTCGGCTGTCGCCACCGCCGACTCGATGACGCTCCGCAGTTCCGGATCGGCTACAGGGACCGGCGTCGGCGTTGCCGCCGCGACGGCGGCCCCGGCGGCAATCTCCGCCGTTTTGGCCGCTTCGGCGGCGCGCGCTTCGGCTGCCCGCGCCCGGGTCACCGCGGCGCTGGCTCTTTCGGCGATGTCGTCCGTGACCAGGACGCTGCTGAGAGCAGCGTCCTGTACGGTATTTTCGGTTTGAACCGGTTCGGCGGGTACAGCCGACACGGTGGAGCGCGGGACGATGACTTCAATATGCGTGTCGTCGGCCCGGCCGGTGTAGATGCCGTCCGAGATGATATTGCCGCGTGTGGGCGGCATACCGGCGGGCGCGGGAACGAACTGCGCCGACTGGACAAACGTATCAAAGCGGAGGGTGGTGCGGATGGGGCTGGTGATTTGCACAAAGATGGCGTAGGTCTGGCCTTGCGGCGGCGTAGGGCGGACGTTCCTGAGCCGCAGCACCACCGGTTCGCCCGGGGCGAAGGAGCGCTTATCGGCTTCGAGGCTGACGCAGACGCAGGAGGTGAAGATACGGCCGATGGTGACGGCCTGATTGCCGGGACGGACGAGCTCGAACATCTGCGGTGCGGCGAGATCGCCGCCGCTCATCGGGCCGAGACCGGCCGGTTGAATGTGGAAGCCGCTGGCCTGCATGACGGCGTTAAGGCCGCGCGTGGTGGTGGATTGCACCTGGGCAGCCGAAGCGACAGTCGCGACTGCAACCAGCATGGAAAGCAGCATCAAGGCGCGGTGCGTGCGTTTATGCATGTGGATCCTTTCTCAACATCCCCGCACCCCGACATGGACCATATCCATAACTGTCGCGCCGGAGCCATTGGACTGCCGGAAAAATCCACGCTTATGTGGATTCCGCAAGGCTCCGCCCCTGGTTGAAAAACGGGGGTTGAATGCAGTCAAGTGTATTCACCTCCCCGGTGCAAGTACACGCAAAAATGGCGACCCATTTGCATTACCGTAGCATAGGGACGTGGACGGCACGATTTTGGGCTATTTTTATCCACTACCCTGTGCAGGGTGGGTAAAATTTATACAATATAGTCAACTCGAGGATTTTGGTATGCGGACACCCGCTGGAAAAAAGCGCACTCGTTTCGGTCTTTCCACCTGGTTTTTGGCCGGAGTGGCCCTGATTATCGCGCTGGTGGCGCTGATTTTAACGCTCCGATCCAGCCGCCGTCAGGGCGAAATCATGGTCCAGAGCTTTATCAGCCGTGGCCAGGCGCTGATCTGGGCCTTGGAAGCCGGTACCCGCACCTGGATGGGGGTGCAAGGCGAGCGCGGCCTGCTCCAGCAGTTGGTGGAGGAGACGGCCAAACAGCCGGACATCGACTATATCGCCGTCACCGACCGTTCCGGCCGTATCCTCGCCCACAGCGATCCCGACCGTATTAACGCAACCTTCCCCATCGACCTTCCCGAAGGCTGGGATGCGGACGAGGATACCGAAAAAGTTAAATGGCGGGTACGCCACATTGGCGACGGCGCGGTATTCGAGATTCGCAGCCTGTTTGCGCCGATTCGCGAAGACCACCACGCGTTTACTACCTATCAACAAGACGGCCATCGGGGTCGACACATGGGAATGCCCATGGAACGAGGTATGGGACGTGGCATGGGCGCACGCGTCGACCGGAGCGATGCAACCGACACGAGCGGCGACGGCGGCAAAAGCTTTGTCTTTGTCGGCCTCGACAACGCCTCTATCGACCAGGCCCTGGCCGAGGATTCCCGCCGCAACCTGAACGGCGCGCTCCTCGTCGCCGCGCTTGGGCTAGGCGGCCTCGCCTCCCTGTTCTGGGCCGACCGCCACAAACGCAGTCGGCGTCTTCTTATGGACGCGCAGGCCTTGTCGCAGGAGGTGGTCACCAGCCTGCCCTCCGGCCTGCTCACCCGCGACCCGGACGGCGTGGTCGGCATTGTCAACGATACCGCCCTGTACATGCTCGGCCTCGGCCGCGCCGAAGTCGCCGGCCGTCTTCTGGACGACATCCCCGCCCTGCACTGGGACGACCTCATCAACCGACTGGGCCAGCGCCGTTCCCTCGAAGTGGAAACGGTCCTGCACGGCACTGGCGGCGACAGGGCGGTGACGGTGACCTTATCGCGCATCGACAGCGAGGACGGGTTGTTCCTCGGCCATCTCTTTATTCTGCACGACGTGGAGGAGGTGAAAAAGCTCCGCGAAGAAGTCGAACGCGGCCGTCGTCTCACCGCTCTTGGCAATCTTGCCGCCGGGGTAGCGCATGAAATCAGGAACCCGCTCAGTTCAATCAAGGGTTTGGCCACGTTCCTGGCCGGGCGTGTCCCGCCCGGTGGGCCGGAGGAGGAATCGGCCCGGACCCTCGTCAGCGAAGTCAACCGCCTCAACCGGGTGGTGTCGGAACTGCTCGAATTCGCCCGGCCGCGCGATATGAAAACCGCCCCGGTGGACGTGGCCGAAATCATCGACGGCGCGCTGCGGTTGGCGTCTTCCGACGCCGAGGCGAAACGAATCGCCGTTGTCCGCGATTACGAGGACGGCATCCCGCCCGCGCCGGTGAACCGCGAGCGCCTTACCCAGGCCCTGCTCAACCTGTTCCTGAACGGCATCCAGGCGATGGACAGCGGCGGCACGCTCCGGGTGGGCCTCCGGCGCAGACCCGATGGGGACGGTATTGCGATCGTCGTTGCCGACACGGGCAAAGGCATGTCTGAGGAGCAGCTCGCCGCCGTCTTTACCCCGTACTACACAACCCGTCCGGGCGGCACCGGCCTTGGCCTGGCTATTGTCCACCAGATTGTGGAAGGCCACAACGGCGGCATTAGCGTCAAAAGTACTCCAGGCAAGGGCAGCGAGTTTACCGTGACGCTGCCTTTATGAGGCAATCGTGCCGATTGGATAAAGAGGAAATACCGTGCCAAACAAAAACCTCACCCTGCTTGTCGTGGACGACGACGACGGCCACCGCAACACCCTCCGTACCCTGCTTGGGAGTTGGGGCTATACCATTCTCGTCGCCGCCGATGGACGCTCCGCTGTCGAGGCGGCACGGGCGCAGCCGTTCGACCTCATTCTCATGGACCTGCGTATGCCCGACCTGAACGGCATCGAGGCAATGCAGGATATTCTCTCCTACAACCCCTCCATCCCCGTCGTCATCATGACCGCTTATTCGGACGTCGAGACGGCTGTCGCCGCGCTCAAGGCCGGAGCCTACGACTACCTCACCAAGCCGCTCGACTTCGACGAACTCAAGCTGACCCTCGACCGCGCCCTCGATCACGCGACGCTCCGCCAGGAAAACACCAGTTTGAAAAAGACCCTGGCTGGTCAGGATTCGCCCATCCTCGGCAAAAGCGAGGTGACGCGCCGGCTGCTCGAAATGGTCGACACCATCGCGCCGTCCGAAGCCACCGTCCTCATTACCGGTGATTCAGGCACCGGCAAGGAACTGGTGGCCCGGCTGCTACATCAAAAAAGCGGCCGCGCCGCCGGGCCGTTCGTGACCGTCAACTGCGCCGCCCTGTCGGAAACGCTGCTCGAGTCGGAATTGTTTGGCCACGAGAAGGGCGCGTTCACCGGGGCGGACAAAGTACGCGAAGGCCGCTTCCGCGCCGCCGACGGCGGCAGCATCTTTCTGGATGAAATTGGCGAAATGCCCCTGCCGATGCAGGCCAAACTGCTCCGCGCCATCCAGGAGCGGGAAATTCAGCGGGTCGGCGGCGACCGCCCCATCAAGGTCGATGTGCGCATCATCGCCGCCACCAACCGCGATCTCCAGGCCGAGGTCGAGGAGGGCCGTTTCCGCCAGGATCTCTTTTACCGCTTAAACGTGGTTTCCCTGCACCTTCCGTCGTTGCGTGAACGGAGCGGCGACGTGCCGGTCCTGGCCGACCATTTCCTCCGCCTTTTTGCCGAAAAGAACGGCAAACGGGTCAAGGGCTTTACGCCCGGAGCCATGGACCGGTTGCTCAAACACACCTGGCCCGGCAATGTCCGCGAACTCGAGAACACGGTCGAGCGCGCTGTCGTGCTTCTGGTCGGCGACTATGTGAGTGAGCGCGAGCTGCCGCCCGCCCTGCTGCCGCCGGTCACGAACGATAGCCACTCGTCACGCGATTGGGGCGAGATGACGCTGGACGAGATCGAACGGGCCGCGGTGCGGGAGGTGCTGCAGACCACTGGCGGGAATAAGTCCGAGGCGGCGCGGCGATTGGGGATTACGCGGAAGACGCTGTTGTCGAAGTTGCGGCAGGAGGAGTAGAAACGGGGGCTTTTATCCCTTACGCCCCTCGCCCGGTTCAACGCTTCACCGCCGGGGTGACGATATGAGAGGTCTATGGCAATAGATCGGGACGAAAGCGCCGCGTCTTTTCCAGCGCCCGCTCGCGCCGCCAGGCGTCGATGAGGGCGTGGTTGCCGCCGCGCAGCACTTCAGGCACTTCGAGGCCACGGTACACGACCGGTTGTGTGTAGTGTGGATGATCGAGAATATCAGACGTGAAGCTGTCGGCCACCGCGCTTTCGGCGCAACCGAGCACGCCCGGGAGCAGCCGCGCCACCGCATCCATCACCAGCATCGCGCCTACTTCGCCGCCCGACAACACCACATCGCCGACCGACAGCCGCTCCGGCTCGAGGATGTCGAAGATGCGTTCGTCAAAGCCTTCGTAGCGGCCGCAGACAAGAATAAGCCGCTCGTCGGCGGCATACTCTTCCGCCACCCGCTGGTCGAAGCGCCGCCCCTCGGGCGTGAGGAATATCAACCTTCCAGCCGTTGCGCTTTCCGCTTCCGCCCCATCGCCCCGAACCGCTTCGACCGCGTCCACCAGGGGCTGGCAGGTCATGACCATGCCCGGGCCGCCGCCGAAGGGGCGGTCGTCGACCTTGTTGTGTTTGTTCTGGCTCCAGTCGCGGATGTTGTGGAGACGGACGTCGAGGAGTCCCTTCTCCTGCGCGATACGCGGGATCGATTCGCCGAGGAATCCTGAAAACATGCCGGGGAACAACGTGAGGACATCGACCCGCATCGCTACTCCACCGTCACGCTTTTGGCCAGGTTCTTCGGCTTGTCGACGTCGCAACCGCGCGCCACGGCGATGTGGTAGGCGAGGAGCTGCAACGGCACGGCGCAGCAGATGCTGTTCATGATGCCGGAGTCGGCCCTGACGTAGATGACGTCGTCCGCCACCTTGGCGATCTCGGTGTCGCCCCGGCACGCGAGGGCGATGACCTTCCCCTTGCGCGCTTTCACTTCCATGATGTTGCCGATCAGCTTGTCGTAGCGGCGGCCCTGCAGGGCGATGGCGAGGACAGGCATGTTCTCATCCACGAGCGCGATAGGGCCGTGTTTCATCTCGGCCGCGTCATAGCCTTCGGCGTGGATGTAACTCACTTCCTTCAATTTCAGCGCGCCCTCCATGGCGAGCGGCCAGCCGGTGCCCCGGCCGAGGAAGAGGAAATTGGCGGCGTTCATGTATTTGAGCGCGATTTCCTTGACTCGCGGCTCCATGGCGAGGATGCCCAGAAGGCGGTGGCCGATGCCCAAGAGGTCGCGGACGCGGCGGCACAGTTCCGTCTTGTCGATGCTTTTGCGGATCTGGCCCATCCACAGGGCGACGAAGTACAGCCCCGCGATCATGGCGGTAAAGGCCTTGGTGCTGGCGACGCCGATCTCGGGTCCACAGCCGAGATAGAACACCCCGTCGGCCTCGCGGGCGATGGACGAACCGACCGTGTTCACGACAGCCAGCACTTTGCAGCCAGCCGACTTGGCCAGGCGGACAGCGTGCAAGGTGTCCATCGTTTCGCCCGACTGGGTGACGGCGATGACGAGAACGGACGGGTCGAGAATGGGATCGCGGTAGCGGAAATCGGCCGCGTACTCGGGATAGGTGGGAATCTTGGTGGTGCGCTCAAGAATGTTGCGGCCGACCATGCAGGCGTTGTAGGCTGTGCCCTGCGCCAGCATGACGATGCGGCTGATGCCGTTCAGGTACTCGGGTGTGAAGTCCACCCCCTCGAAAACAAACTCCGGGTCGGCGTCGGCCGTGGGCGGCAGGCGCAGACGGTTTCGGAACATCGTTTCGAGGACGGTCGGCTGCTCGTAGATTTCTTTGAGCATATAGTGTTCGAAGCCGTCTTTCTGCGACGCCTCCGGCGACCAGGTGATTTCCGAGCAGGCGTACTCGACCGGCTGGCCATCCGCACGGATTTCGCAGGCTCCCGCAGTGATGACCGCAACCTGATCGTCTTCTAAAAATACGACCCGGCGGGTATGGGGAACAATCGGAATCGCATCTGACGCCGCCATGTGGAAGCCGGAGCCGAGGCCGACGGCGAGAGGGCTGCCCCGGCGCGCCGCGACCAGCAGGCCGGGTTGGTCCGGCACCATGATGGCGAGGGCGAAGGTGCCGTCCAGCATGGGGATGACCGTCTCCACCGCCTTGACGAGATCGCCGTCGTACAGTTTGGCGATCAGGTTGGCCACGACTTCCGTGTCGGTGTCGGAATGGAAAACCACGCCCTCGTCCTGGAGGGTTTGCTTCAGCTTGGCGTAGTTGTCGATAATGCCGTTGTGGACAACCGCCACCCGCTTGTCATGGGAAAGCTGCGGGTGGGCGTTTTTTTCCGACGGCGCGCCGTGGGTAGCCCAACGGGTATGGCCCATGGCGGCTTCCGCCTCCGACCCGCAACGGGTACCCAGGAGCGCTTCGAGATCGGCGACGCGGCCGGCGGCGCGGTAAACCGCGAGGGAGCCGTTTTCGGGCCAGGCGACGCCGGCCGAATCGTAGCCCCGGTATTCAAGCGAACGCAATCCGTCGACGACGGTGGCGATTGCCTGCGGCAATCCGACGACAGCGACTATTCCGCACATGGTGGTTCCTTTGCTGATGAGTGGCCGGTGTACACTATTCCTTGGCCAGCTTTTTGCGGCGCTTTTCGGCGGCGCGGGAGATACGGTTCCATGCGCCAGACAGGCCCATGGCGGATTTCACGTCCTTCATGGTCTGGGCCGCGATCTCGCGCATCCGCTCGGTGCCGTCGATGATAACCTGATCGACAAAGCCGGTGTCGGCTTCGTACTGGCGGTAGCGTTCGCGCATCGGGTCGAGGAAGGCGTTAATCGCTTTGGCCAGGGCGTCCTTGATCTCGACGTCGCCGATGCGGCCTTCGCGGTAGCGAGTCTTGAAATCCTCCACCTGCGCGGTGTCGGGGTTGAAGGCGTCGTGGTACTGGAAGACGGGGTTGCCTTCGACCGTACCCGGGATGTCGGCGTGGACGCGCTTGGGGTCGGTGTACATGCTCCGCACCTTTTTGTTCACCGTCTTCTCGTCGTCCGACAGATAGATGGTGTTGCCGAGGGACTTCGACATCTTGCCCTGGCCGTCGGTGCCGAGAAGAGTCGGCACTTCGCCGATGAGGACATCGGGGATCGGGAATACTTCGCCGTAAAGGGTATTGAAACGGCGGGCGACCTCGCGCGTGACTTCGACGTGCGATTCGTTGTCCTTCCCGACCGGCACCAGGTGGGCGCGCGGCAGCAGAATGTCGGCGGCCTGGAGGACGGGATAGCCGAGCAGGCCGAAGGGCATTTCCTCGTCCGAGAGGTTGGCGGCGCGGGCCATGTCCTTGATGCTCGGCACGCGGGTGAGGCGGTTGATGGTGATGAGCATCTCGAGGATAAGGTTCAGTTCGTAGGTCTCGCGGACAGCCGACTGCAGGTAGATGGCGGTGATGTCCGGATCGATGCCGGCGGCCAAATAGTCGAGGACCAGGCCGCGCGCGTTGTCGCTGATCGCTTCGATGGCTTCGCGGTTCGGCTTGGTGGTCAGCATGTGCAGGTCGGCGACGATGAGGACGGTATCGTAACTGTATTGCAGTTCAACCCGAGACTTCAACGATCCGACGTAATGGCCGAGGTGGAGCCTGCCCGTGGGCCGGTCGCCCGTCAGGATCCGCTTTTTCTCTTGTGGTTTTTCACTCTCGTGCATACCCTGCCTTTCAGGAACTGTCCATGGTTTAACCGGGAAGCCGCCGTCCGGCATTCCGGCCAAAGATGACAACTTTACACCTTATGGCGGTAATTGCAACATTTGCCGGAGGATTATCATGCATACACGCCCTCTCACCCTCAGTCTTGGCGAAGTTTTGTGGGACATCCTGCCTGACGGAAAAGCCCTGGGCGGTGCGCCCAGCAACGTCGGTTGGCACGCGGCGCAGATGGGGGCGGACGCCCGCGTCGTCTCCGCCGTCGGCGACGACGACCTCGGCCGCGAAATCATCGACCGCCTTACCGCCATGGGCTTCGACACCTCCACCGTCGCGGTGCTGCCCGGCATCAGGACGTCCACCGTCGACGCCTTTCTGGACGCCTCGGGGAACGCCACCTATACCATCCATGAGGATGTCGCCTGGGATCATATGCCGGTCACGGACGCGGTCCTGGACCTTGCCTCCCGGGCGCAGGCGATAAATTTCGGCTCGTTGGCCCAGCGCCACCCGACCGGCCGCACCGCCACCCACGCCATCCTCGACCGGGTGCCGGCCACGGCGGTGCGCATCTTCGACGTCAACCTCCGCCCCCCCTACATCAACCGGGACATCCTCGACGCCGGACTACACAAGGCGTCGGTCATAAAAATGAACCATGACGAGCTCCCCTATATCGCCAGCCTGTTCGGCTGGAACGGCCGTCCCGAGGACACGATGCTCCGCCTGCTGGAGACATATCCGGGCGTCGGCCACCTGGTGGTGACGCGTGCATCGGACGGCGCCTGGTGGCAGACGCGGGACCGCTTGTATAGCCAGACCCCACCCCCGCCCGCCGCCATGGTCGACACAATCGGCGCGGGCGATTCGGTGACGGCGGCGGTGATGATGGGCCTTCTCAAAGGGTGGGAACCGGACCGCATCCTCCAGGCAGCCATGAATATCGCCTCGTATGTGTGCTCGTGCCGGGGCGGCACGCCGGAGCTGTCGGAAACGCTGAAGAATCCATTCCTCGGTTGAGGTTGATTTTTCTCTGGCTTCTTGATGTAAAATGGTTACAACCAAGGATTGGCGGATCGTCAATGCGTATGGTTTCCCCACTAAACCATCCAGGCGATCCGGGTCCATACGGCAGTATAGTTGCCTAAAGGTTGCTCACCATGAAATCTGGTTATTGGCAGTCGGCCTAGCGTTATGCCGACATTTTACTCCAATCATTCCGACCTCATCCTCTGCGTGCTCTCCTGCGTGCTGTTGCTGGCGGGTGTCGTGTGCGCGGGCTTGGCAAAACGCACTATCGGTGTGCCGCCGTCCCTGCCCCGTTGGCTGGGGATGGCGCTCATCGTTTTGGCGGCGCGGGAATGGCTGGGCATCATCGGCGTTTCCGAGCCGCTTTTCGTGTCGTGGTATCCCCTTGCCGCATTCATGCAAACCGTATCCAGCGTCTGCCTCCTCCAGGCGGCGCGGGCGGTCGCGCCGCCCGGCCCCCTCCG
>JAJPXZ010000108.1:0-21445 GCA_021205245.1 Planctomycetaceae bacterium | reverse complement strand
TGTTGTGTTTCGTGGAATCCCTTGGCGTAATTTTTTCAACCGTTATATTGCTTCTGGATCTTCCTGGGGGGGGGGTGTTGCGCGCCGCCCGGCACACTCCGCCGCAAGACGCTGACGACTGCCCTGGTTCTTCTGCTGCTCGTCTTTGTCTGGGCGCTGGCGCAACCGTATCTGTCGTACAGCAGTCTGGTGGAGTCGGGTGAGGCGCTTATCAGTTCGTTTACCTTCTTCGCGGTCAAGTTCTCGTCATTTCTGGCCGCGTTGCTGCTCCTCTATTGCGTTGTGCGTACGACGCCGCATCCGCCCCGATCGTTCCTGGCCGCGTTGGCGGTCTTTTGCCTGCACGCCGGGATAATCTTCGTCTGCCGCCCGCCCGGACCGGCCGGCCCGGACGCGAACACCGACGCCCTCGCGACCCACGTCAATGTGTGGCTGTTCAACCTCCGCATTATCACCGCCCTCTATCTGATTATCGTCTTCTGGAACCTCTTCGCGGCGACGGCCGGGGTGGTGCGGCAGGTTCGCTGGTGGCCGGTGGCGTTGATGCTTTTCATCCTCGCGGCGTCGGTTATTTTCGTCCATGTTTTCACCATGAATTACGAAATGATGGTGCGGGAGAATTACGAGGCCCACGTCGGTTTGCTCGATCTTTACCTGTACCGACGGCCGATACTTCTGTTCATCCCAATGGCTTTTTTCGGCCTGCTTCTCCTTATGTCGGGGCAGCAGAACGCTTGGCATATCAGCCATTCCTGGACCCGTTTCGAGGCGATGCGCCAGGCCCGCGACTATCTCCAGCTTGTTATGGACACCATTCCCGTGGCGGTGTTTGTGAAAGATGCCGATCATCGCTACCGGATGATGAACAAACGCTTCGCCACCGATATCCTCCAGATCGAAGGACCGGAAATCGCCATAGGGAAGCGCCTGCACGAAGTCGCGCCCTACTATCCCCACGATGCCGAAGCCCGGGACGACGACGCCCACGCTCTGCACGGCGGACTCCTGACCTACGACCGCACCCTGGAGCGCCCGGACGGCGCCCGCCATTATGAAGTGACTAAAATCGTTCGCGAACTCGCTTCGGGCGAGACCATTCTCATCTGCTGCCTGCACGACATTACCGAACGCCAGACCGCCGCCGAAGCGCTCCGCGCCGCCAACTACGCGGCCCAAAAGGCGGACCGCGCCAAAGCCGCCTTCCTGGCCAACATGTCGCACGAACTCCGCACTCCCATGAACGGCATCGTCGGCATGGCTGACCTCATTATCGAACACGAGACGACCGAACCGGTGCCGAGGCTCTACGCCGAGACGGTTATCAAGAGCGCCAAAACGCTACAGATGGTGATGGACGAGGTCATGGACGTCGCCACCGTCGACGACGCCTCGCGGCGCATGATCATGTCGACAGCCCCGTTCCCGCTCCTGTCGCTCGTGGAAGAGGCGGCGCAGATCGTCAGTTGCATTATCGAGGCGTGGGAGGTGGAGCTGAGCCTTGACTACTCGTTCAGCCTGGCCAGTATCTACGACGGCGACGCCCGCCACCTCCGCCAGGTCACGGTGCAAATCCTCACCCATTGTTCGCGTCTCTCCGCCGACAAGCGGATTCGCTTCGAGGTGGCGGAAGACGGCGACGGCGTGGCGTTCCGTTCCGTCTTCAGGCCAAACCGCGATATAGGGCCGAATGAGCTGGAGACGATGTTCAAGCAATGGGGCGACGATGCCGCGCCGTCGGATTCCCATATCAACCTGGGCATGTTCAACGACCGCATCGGCCTGCCGCTGGCGTGGCGACTGGTCGACGCCATGGGCGGGACCCTTGCCGTGCATAAGCGGGACGACGGCCTCCTCAGTTGCGACATCGTCCTGCCGCTGCGACCAAGCGGGCCGAACGGCGCCGCGCCCTTGTCGCCCCCGACTCTTCAGGACGTACGCGTCCTCGTCGCCACCCGGGACAACGACTGGTACCGCGGCATCCACGATTGCCTCGCCTACGCCAACGCCGAGGCGGTCCGGGCCGAGACAAAGGAAGCGGCCATGCAGGAATTGCGGCGCTGCTACGAAAAAGGCGGCGGCTACGACATCCTCTTCCTTGACGCCAACCTGCCCGGCCTCACGGCGGGCGAGGAGATACAAAAAGTCGTCAACCAGCTCGCCGTCACCACCAATTTCGGCCATCCCGACGTAATGCTTGTGGTGTCGCCAAAGCAGGTGGGTGAACTCACCGGTTTTTCAGGCGGCATCTCGTGCCTGCTGTTGCCGCCCCTTTGCCCGAGCGAAATGTGGTACAAGATTGACGCCATCCGTACCGCGCGACAGGGTGAGGCTTTTGTTTCCGGGGAACCGGTTGGGCTAAGCCAGCGCAAAGCCACCACCGTCAAGCTGCGCCGCCGGTCCACCCGCATCACCCGGATGGTGAAAATTCCCGCTTCCGTGCTCTTGGCCGAGGACAACAACGTCAACCAGATGGTGGCGTTGGGCATTCTCAAGCGCCTCGGCTGCGACACCGTCCTGGCGAAAAACGGCCGGGAGGCGGTGGAACTGGTGACGTCGGGCAAACATTTCGATATCATCATCATGGACTGCCTGATGCCGGTTATGGACGGCTACGAGGCGACCGGGCTTATTCGTCAGTTTGAAAAGAATCAGCAGGACGGCAAGCACCGCATCATCATCGCGCTTACCGCCAACACCGTCGCAGGTGACAGGGAGCGCTGCCTGGAGGCGGGGATGGACGATTATGCGTCGAAACCGGTGACGCTGGAACAGCTTCGCGATGTCATCAGTCAGCATCTGCCCGGACTGGTCACAGTGGTGGACCAGGCGCGGGAATAGGGGACCGCGTGGGGGTGTCGGCAGGACCGGCGAACGGCGAAAATGGCCATGCCGTCCAGCCGTGGTCACCCGGTTTTGCGCTATTGCCACGCGAAAGGTATTATTCACCTTGCAACATACGGAAAAAAAGGGACAATTCCCGGTCGCCTACAGAAAAAGGCATACCGCCTTTATTTTTGGCGCGCTTATATCGATTACCGGCCGAAGTGTTTCGGCTGCCAGACATTTATAAATATATGGAGAGGTTGTACTTTGGCCCGCAAACGTAACCCGAAAAAAACGGAAAACCCGGAAAAGGAATCACCCGCCGAACTCAAAAAAACCTTGTCCGACGCCCATGACCCAAAAAGACGGGTCTTGATGAACGTCCTGGACTCGGAGCAGCTCCGCGTCGCCATCGCCGGACCCGGCGGCTTGGAGGAGTTGTATATCGAGCGGTCGGCCAACGGTTTTGCCCACGGCAATATCTACAAGGGCAAGATTCAGAACATCGAGCCGACCCTGCAGGCCGCCTTTGTGGACATAGGCGGCGAGAAAAACGGCTTTCTCCACGCGTCGGACGTCATCCCGCCCTTCGGCGGCTACGACGACGTTCTTAAGCGCCGCAAGCGGAAGGAAAAAGCCAAGAGCGGCAGGCCGGCCATCGAGGACATGCTCTACAAGGGGCAGGAAGTCCTTGTCCAGATAACCCGCGAGCAACTCGCGAACAAAGGCCCCAGCCTCACCACCTACATCTCCCTGCCCGGCCGCTATCTCGTCCTTATGCCCGCTGTCTCGAAGCGCGGCGTCTCCAAGAAAATCTCCGACGACCGGGAGCGGCATTCCCTCAAGAATATTCTCGATCAGCTCGAGCCGCCCCGTGACATGGGCTATATCATCCGTACCGCCGGCATGGGCCATGGCAAAGAGGAACTGCAAAAAGACCTCGGCAGCCTTACCCGCCTCTGGGACGCGATCAAGGAACAGGCCCGCAACTCGAAGCCGCCCCTCGCCCTCTACCAGGAGTCGGATCTGGTGGTGCGCGCCGTCAGGGACTTTGTCTACGACGACGTGGAGGAAATCATCCTCGACAGCCGCGAGGCGTTTGAACAGGCCAAGACCTTCCTCGACGCCTTTATGCCCGAATTCACCGAGCGGCTGTATTTGTACGAAGACGGCGAGCCCATTTTCGACAGGTATGGGGTCGAGCAGTCCATTGAGCGCACCTTCGACCGTTCGGTCCGGTTGCCCTCGGGCGGCGAAATCGTCATCGAACAGACCGAGGCCCTGGTGGCAATCGACGTCAATACCGGCCGGTTCCGGAAAGGCGATTCGACCCGCGAGACAATCCTGGCGATGAACAAGGAAGCGGCGGCCGAGGCCGCCAGGCAACTGCGCCTGCGCGACTTGGGCGGCTTGGTAATGCTCGACTTTATCGATATGGACTCGGCCGGCGATCGCCGCGCCGTCGAGGAGGCGTTCCGCGCCGCGACCAAACGGGACCGCGCCCGCACCACCATCCTGCCGATTTCGCAGCTTGGCGTGATGGAGATGACCCGGCAGCGTATCCGCCAGAGCGTCAAAAAGACCCTCTATACCCCCTGCCCCTGTTGCGACGGCACCGGCATCCGCAAATCGACGGACGTCCTGGGGCTGGAGTTCCTGCGGAAGGTACGGGGCTTTTACGACGAGCATCAAGGCAACGTCACCGTGCGTATGCACCCCGAGGCCGCCCTCGCCCTCGCCAACTCCAAGCGCGCCGCCATCGCCGCCATGGAGGCGGAAAAGAAGTCGACGATCACCATCGCCGCCGACGAACGCCTCACGTACGGCGATATCGAGCTGGATTTCGACGGCAAGGCATAGACTGGAATTCGCGGCTCCTTCTCCCATCGCGGCAAACGGAGATTCTTGCGCCATCGGTGGTGCGAGAAGCAAGGGACGCGAATCGGTAGCGGGGTCAATACCGGTATTCGGAGTACCTTCGGTATAAACTTCTTCCAGACCGCTGTCCAGTCGGCTATACTTTCACCAGCCCCGGGTGGGCTGTATAGCTGCATAGGCCCGGCGGGTCGCCCCAGGAGGCAAGGCAAGGCGTGGACATTACCATTCGCAGGGCGCGTCTCCCTGACGTCGCCAAGCTGGTCGAATTGACACGTGAATTCGGCCAGGAGGGGATCATGATCCCCCTTTCCATCGGCGACACCATTGAACGCCTCCGTTCATTTCTCGTCGCCCACCTCCCGGACGGAACCATCGTCGGCTGCGTCGCTGTCGACGCCACTTGGGAGTATCTGGTGGAAATCCGTTCGCTGGCGGTGAGCCGGAACATGCACGCCCACGGCATCGGCCGTATGCTTATGGGTGCCGCCCTCGAGGACGCCCGCGAGTTCGGGGCGAAGGAAGTGTTCACGCTCACCTATGTGCCGGAGTTTTTCAAGCGCTTCGGCTTCGCCCTGGTGTCACGGGATTCGCTGCCGCACAAGGTCTGGCTGGTGTGCGTGAAGTGTCCGCGCTTCCCCGACTGCGGCGAGGTGCCGATGAAGCTCTACCTGGACGAGGAAGCGGAGCGTGACGCCACCCGGCGTAAATCCCTGCGCGCGGTCTACCGCAAGAGCGGGGAATTGGAAAAACAGTAACACAGCATAAGGTATGAGCATTATGCCAAGTTTTGTAGTGACGGTGCGCTACGGCCTTATGGCCACCACCGAGCGATTCGCGGCGGAAACGGATGATTTCCGCGCCGAGGACGAGGTTATCGTCCGCACCGCGAGAGGTATAGATGTCGGCGTCGCCATGGGTAAAGCCAAGCCCATGGCGGAAAACGAGGAAACGCAGGGCGAACTGCTCCGGGTCGCGAACGAGGCCGCCCAGAGCATCCTCACCCATATTCGCGAAGCAAAGGAACCGGAGGAATTCGTCACCTGTCAGGAATGTATCCGCGAGCGCGGCTTGCCGATGCGCCTGGTGGGGGTGGAACACCTTTTCTCCGGCGACAAGATAATCTTTTATTTCCTGGCCGAGAACCGGGTCGATTTCCGCGAACTCGTCAAGGAGCTGGCGCGCCGCTACCGCACCCGCATCGAGATGCGTCAAATCGGCGTCCGCGACGAGGCGAGGCTCCTGGCCGACTACGAGCACTGCGGACGCGAACTCTGTTGCCGGACGTTTATCCGCAATCTCGAGCCGGTGACGATGCGCATGGCGAAGATGCAGAAAACGACGCTGGATCCGTCGAAGATTTCCGGCCACTGCGGCAGGCTGATGTGTTGCCTCCGTTTCGAGGACGAGGTCTATTCGACTCTCCAGGCCGAGTTGCCGGCGCGGGGCGCAATCTGCGTGACGGCGAATTTCACAGGCGAAGTCGTTTCCTGCGACATGTTCAGGCAGGAGACGGTGCTGGTTCTGCCCGACGGCAGCTTCGAGACCATCAAGATTTCCGAGATTACCGAAATCCAGGGTCGTCGTTCCAGAGGCTCGAACGCCAACCTGCCCGGCCCGGGCCGGAACGACAATGCCCGCTCGAGCGGACGTTTCCGCAACTCCGACAGCGTGCGCCGCGGCGGCAGGCCCGACCGCTCGAACCGGCGGGAACGGGACACGGGAGCGGAAGCCGCACCCGAAGCAAACGCGGGGGGTCAGCAACCGGCCGCACCGTCTACGCCTCCGCCCGAGCCGCCCGCACCGCCGAGCGCGCCCGAAGAACCAACGACATAACCGCCCCACGCGCACCGCATGGGACGGAACAAGGAACACAGATGGCAGATACCATGACCCCGGAACAGGTTCGGGAACGCATTGTCCATGTTGCGGTCGAAGACGGCCGCTACGACCCGGCCGCCTTCTTTTTCGTCAACGAAGCGGTGGCGGCGGCGGTGAAATGGCTGAAGTCGGGCGAGATGAAACCGCGCGACGTTTCCCCGACCCGTGGCGAAGACGGCATCAACTTCCATATATCCGGCTACGAACTCCTGGAAGCTTTCCGCCGCCTCGCCCGCGAGCGCTGGGGCTGCCTCGCCCGCACCGTTCTTGAAAGCTGGGGCGTTCACCGCACCGACGATGTCGGCGAGATCGTTTTCCTCATGGTCAACGACGAAAAGCTGGAGTGGAAGCGCCGCGAGTCCGATACCAAGGCGGAGTTTGCGGATGTGTTTTCCTTCCGTGACGCGTTTGATGTGTTTGATTCGCAGTGAACCGACACCGACGCTGAAGCCAGCCCCGCTCGTTCCAAAAATATCGTCATTCCCGCGAACGCGGGAACCCAGCGGACATGGCAATAAAGGAACGGTGGTACATACCCGTCTCGTTCTTTTGGCATGTTGGGAAAACAAATCGTTCCCATTTTGATCTGTCCACTGGGTCCCCGCGTTCGCGGGGATGACAGGATTTTTAGTAGCGAGTGGGGGATGGAGCTACGTGGAGGCAGAACCACTCCTCCGTCACCTGCAGTCAATTATATATGTAGAGACCTTTATGCCCGGCAACTTCTCCTTTCTCATTCCCGGCAAGCTCGCCGGTTGCGCCCAGCCCGGGCGGTTCTCGGACCTCCGTTCCGACCTCTCCGGCCTGTCGCGGCAGGGCATCGGGGCGATTGTCTCGCTGACCGAGTCGCCGCTCGATCCGGCGGCGATACGGGATTATAGTTTTCTGAGCCTGCACCTGCCGGTGGCGGATTTCACGCCGCCGTCACGGACGCAGATCCGCCAATTTGTCGAATTCACGCAAAAATGCATCACCGACGGCCGCGCCGTGGTTGTGCATTGCACCGCCGGGATGGGCCGCACCGGCACCATGCTCGCCTGTTTCCTGGTGAGCCAGGGGATGTCGGCCAACGACGCGGTCCTCATGGTGCGCCAGGCACGGCCGGGGTCAATCGAAACGGCCGAGCAGGAACGGTGCATCCTGGACTTCTCCCGCACCGTCAAGAAAAAGAAAAAGCGCTGACGACCGGGCGAAACATTGTGCGGCGGCGCGTTTTTTACCATAATAAAGGCGTCCTCGCCGGCATCCTCCGCGTTGACGTCTCGTAGTAATCAAACGAATCAGTGTTGTTGAATCAGCGAAGTAGCGGCGAGACCCGTTATCGAACAGGCTCTAGTTTAGGAAAGGGTAACCGTGGCCGACTCTGCAGAACTTCCGGATATGGAGAAGGATCTGGATTTTGCCACCCTCACCATAGCCCACCGGGTTCTCACCCGCGAGCAGCTCGAGGAGGCCGAACGCACCATCAACCGGGAAGCCGAAGCGGGCAAGCCGCGTCGCCCGGTCGAGGATGTGCTGCTGGAAAAAGGCGTCCTCAAGTCGGACCAGGTCTGGGCTGTCTACAAGGCCAAGGAACGCCTCATCCGCGACGCCCGCGCCCGTGGTCAGCGCATCGGCGGCTACGAAATCATGGGCAAACTCGGCGAAGGCGGCCTGGGCGTTGTCTATAAGGCGCGGCAGCTTTCCATGGGCCGTATCGTCGCCCTGAAGGTGCTGCACGAACGCTGGGTGACGGATGACGAATTCCGCAAGCGCTTCCTGGTTGAAGCCCGTCTAGTCGGGCGTTTGTCCCACCCCAACCTCATCCAGGTCATCGATGTCGGCCGCTACAAATCAACCCTGTACTTTTCCATGGAATTCGTGGACGGCGAAGCGGTCGACGCCATTCTTGACCGCGAAGGCAGGATGGATCTCCAGTCCACCGTGTCCATCGCCATCCAGGTCTCGAGCGCGCTCGAATATCTGCATCAGCGCCGCATTGTCCACCGCGACGTCAAGCCCGGGAACATCATGGTCACCAAGGGCGGCATTGCCAAATTGGGCGATTTCGGCTTTGTCAAGTCGAGCCTCGAGTCTGTCCTTTCCACCGAAGGGGAAGTCCTGGGGACACCGGACTACATTTCCCCCGAGGCGGCGAGAGGCGAGAAAAACCTCGATTTCCGCTCCGACCTTTACTCCCTCGGCACCACGCTGTACCACATGCTGACCGGCAACCCGCCTTTTGGCGGCAGCGTCTCCGACGTCATGGATCAGCACATCAAGTCCGAGCCGAAATCCATCTCCTCCATAGCCAAGGACCTCCCCCCCAAGATGATCGAGGTGGTGGAACGGCTTATGAAAAAGCGGCCGGCCGACAGATACCAGAATTTCTCCGAGCTGCTGAACGATCTCGACGAAGTGCGCCGCGCCTCCAAATCGCCGATCGTCTCCACCGGCATGCCCAGCGCCAGCGTCGCGACAATGGCCAGATCCAACGTCCCGGCGGACGCGTCCCTGGTCAAATCGGTCGCCAACCTCAAGACCGGCCTTATCGTCGTTGGCGGGTTATTGGTGGCGGCGGTGGCGTTCATTATTTATTTGCTGGTTTTCAAGCAGGGATGACCATTCCGACATGACAAAATAAAAGGGGGAAGAGACCAATGTCTCTTCCCCCGCTCTGTAAACCCGCGCCGGGGACGATACCGTCCTTCCGTAACGCCGGTTGGAGAGAGAGAGCAACAGTTTTAGAGACTCGAAAGTTCTAAAACAAACTCGTGCCAGGCGTTACGTTACTCAGTCATAGATGGGAGCGGCGTAACGAAGAGCACGGCGGTAGCCGACTTCACTGCCGGATGTGGCGAGGCTGGGCTGGTCAACCACATCGTAGCGGCCGGCGTCGGTCTCGGGCATGGAGTAGGCGCGGCGGGCGGTGATGCCGCCATCGCTCAGGGTGGGCTGGTCAACCACGTCGGCACGACCGTAATCGTCTTCGGGCATGGCGAAATCTTGGGCATAGACCCCGAGTGTAAGGCCGATGGCGGCCAGGGCGGCAAGCAGTACGGATTTCTTGAACATGGACGTTCCTCCTGGAAAATATCGTGGGCGGCCGCGGAAATCGTATCGACGTCATTGCCGCCATATCATAATTAACGCTACAACTAACGCTGCGGGTTAATCTCCCCGTTCCTTTATTTGCTATCCCGCAGGCTTCTTTATCATTTGGACTTATCCATAATTTCGCACTGTTTCGCTGCGTTTTTCCGTTCTCGATACAGTGTATTTACGCGTAGTACAGGACAGGATACACGGGAGCTGTACATGAACAGACGCGATTTTCTTAAAAGTTGCCTGGCGGCCGGAGTCGGCCTCGGTATGGCGAGGATTCCTTTCCTGGGCGACGCTTCGGCCGGGGAGGCCGGCCTCCCCGATATCGTGGCTGTCCGGAACGGCGAACCTGACAAAATGTTCGACGCGGGCATCGCCGCCATGGGAGGGATGGGCCGCTTTGTCAGGCCCGGGCAGGTGGTCGCGCTTAAACCCAACGTCTCCTGGGACGTGCCGGTGGAAATGGCGGCCAACACCCACCCGGCCCTGGTTAACCGGGTCGCCCGCCACTGTATCGAAGCCGGAGCGAAACAGGTTCTGGTTTTCGATAACACTATCGAATACTGGCAGCGCTGTTACGAGGCAAGCGGCATCCGCGCCGCCTCGGCCGATGCCGGTGCGCGTATCGCCCCGGCCGAGGCTGAACGGTATTATGTCCAGCGCGACGTCGGCGGACAGACGCTGAAGTCCGTCCTTGTCCACGAGGCGGTGCTGGAGGCTGATGTCCTGATCAGCCTGCCGGTCCTGAAACACCATGGCGGCGCCGGTTTGACCGGCGGCATCAAGAATTTCATGGGCGCGGTTTGGGACAGGAACGCGTACCATTCACGCGGCCTGGCGCAGTCCATCGCCGATTTCCTCCTCGTCCGCAAGCCCGACCTGACTGTGCTCGACGCCTACCGCGTCCTGACCGGCAATGGTCCCCGGAGCCGCAATCCCGCCGACGTGAGCCTTATGAAGATGCAAATCCTCTCCACCGACGTCGTCGCCGCCGACGCGTCCGGAGCGCGTCTTCTCGGCCGCAAGCCGGAGGATTACGAACACCTGCGTATAGCCGGAGCCATGGGATTCGGCACCCTCGCACCCGAGACGCTGGTGTCGCGCCGCGTTTCGTTGTAACGGTCGCGTAGGACGAACCATCTCACAGTAAAGGAACACCCTTCCCCATGCGCACCCTTGCCCGCTGGCGATTCGCCATCGTCCTGGCGCTTTTGTGTCTGTTCGCCCTCCTCTTCGCCGTCAACGGCAGCGAATGGCTGTGGCTGCGTAAAGCAGCCTTGGGGCCGCATGTCTCCACCTCGACAACCTTCTGGTGGCACAAAGTTTTGGTCGGCTTCGCCATCCTCGTCCTCACCGCCGTGTTTGGACGCTGGTATTGCTCGCTCCTCTGCCCGGCCGGACTGGTGCAGGAGGCGTTCTCCCGCTTGGGTAAGCGCCTCGGCCTGTCTCGATTGCGCTATCGGGCCGGGACATTGGCCGGGACGGCGGGACCGGTCTTGATGCTGCTGTTCGTCATCGGCTTCGCCTGTATCGGCAATAACGCACCTCTTGACAACATGGACCCGGTTGGGCTATTCGGCCGCCTCGCCGTGGCCACCGGCGACGTTGCCGCATCGGTTTATAGCAATCGCTGGGGCTACGACGCCCTCTACATTCTCGTTTTCGCCATCGCCTTTATCGTGCTGGTGGTGACGCCCCTGTTCCTCGGCCGGTGGTTCTGCGCCACCCTCTGCCCGGTGTCCGGCCTGTTCCACCTTTTCGGCAGGCTGCCTGGGAAGCGAATAGCCATCAACCAGGACAAGTGCGTCTCCTGCGGCAAATGCGGCGCGGTCTGCCCGGTCGGCTGTGCCGATCCGGTTGGCAAAACGGTCGATGTCCAGCGCTGCGTCCTCTGTCTGGAGTGCGCCACGGCCTGCCCGGTCGACGCCGTCACCTACGGCCGCGCCGGTGGCGTGAGCCGCGACCGGCGGGTGTTTTTGGACGCGGCAGCCGCCGCTGCCGCAACCGCCGCGTTTGTCTCTGCCCGGTCCATCGGTCCGGCGCTGGGCTTTCCAGGCAAGCGGCGTCCTCTCGTCGTTCCGCCCGGGTCGGGCGGCGACACGCGCCATCGGAGCCGCTGCGTCACCTGCCAGGCCTGCGTCCGCGCTTGTCCGGTCGGCATTATCCGGCCCCAGGGCGATGAGCGCCGCCCGGGTCTCGATTTCTCCCGGGGCTATTGCCAGTACAATTGCACCGCCTGTTCCTCCTCGTGTCCGGCTGGAGTTTTCGAGCCGCTGTCGCGCGATGACAAGCACCGCACCCGTATCGCCACCACCCATCTCGTCCTGCCGAACTGCGTCGTCATCACCCGCCATCAGGAGTGCGGCGCCTGTGCCGAGGTTTGCCCCACCCATGCCGTCGTCATGCAGTCGCGCGGCCCCGGTGAGCCCACCGTTCCCGACTTCGACCCCGATTACTGCATCGGCTGTGGCGCGTGCTATCACGTCTGCCCGGCAGCGCCTCGGGCGTTCTCGGTTACCGGCCTCGCCGTGCATGAACGGTCCAAAGGCTTGCGGCTGGTCTCGTCGGACGACGCCGCGCCCGCCCTGCCCCCTCCGGATGCTGGCGGCATGACCGAGTTTCCCTTTTAACTTCTCCTTCCTTAACACTCAGCAATACATTTAATCCCGATTGCTTTTCTCCGGCTGGTTGCCAACTCCAGCCGGAAATATCATCGCATTGTGGACAAAAAGTAAAATTAGGAGGCTGATTCGCACAGCAATATGATAGTCCTTGGTAGAGTCAAAGCGCTAACGAATCACCAATTAGCGTTTACGAAACCGGGAGACTTTTTACATGTTTACGCATGGTCTGTACGATAGAAAATGGGTGTATCCGTCCCTGTTGTTCCTGTTCCTCCTGTTCCTGTTCTGGGCGCTTGGATTATCGCGGGCACGGGGTGCGGAACAGACGAGGCCGGGGATTCCCTTTCCGAACTCCGCCCGCGAAAACGCCGATCCGTCGCGGCACCGTTCAGGCCATGGCGAGGATGACTTTATCGCCGCAGCCGAACGCTTCAACGGCCGTCTCCACGATGCCTCGAACGGATACGACCGTTTCGCCGGCCGGGACGACAACCGTCGGGATCTTTTCTCGGGGTTTGGTGTGGGCGACAGCGTCGCTGGTTATTATCACGAGCGGTCCGACGATGCCCGTCGCACACCGGGCGTGGACAACGACCACCGGTACCAACAGGCGCGCCGCCAGATGGACGATCGCCGCCTCCGGGAGACCGGGGCGTACCGCGACCAGCGCCGGCAGTTGGAGAACCGTCTTTCCACCTCCAGCCGCACGAGTCCGGATTACACCCGGCTTGAGCGCGAGCTGAACGACCTTGACCGTCGTCATGCTGAGCGCGAGCGGAATTACGAGCGTGATTTTCGCAACATGGACGCCGATTATTCAGTGGCACGGTGGTAGCAGTGGCATAGTGGTAGGATTTCGAGCCGGTGGAGTAAGTTGTACCGGCTTAGGCGTTGCCGGGTTTTCCCGTCAGTGAAGGTTTGGCAACGCACCTGTCCATCCGGGGACGACAGCCGTTATGACGGCCGCGTTACAGTAGGGATGGACGCTTCCGGCGGGGATTTGGCGGACATTGGTCCAAAGGGTCTCCCGCCCATATGCGGGGCACGAGGGCAAGACTCGGGTGTCATCGATACCCTATATTTACCAGGCTCTTTTCCCGCGTAGGATAGGGCGCTCACATTGGTGAGCGCCCTGTTTTTATAGACTGACGGGCTGGCAGGTTTCGCCGGTAAATTCTGCCACCAATGGTTGCCAATCAAAACCCGCGTAATCACCTCAACTTTTTCCATAATTTCAATTCCTTAATCTTCCATTACTTACGAATTTGCCTTTCTAAAAATCCAGAGTGGCACGCATCTTGCTTCATCCCTCTGTGTGCAAGGACGACGTATTCGTGATCACAAGGGGAAGCGAACATGGCGATTTGGATTGAAGGGTTGATTCAGCGGGAAAGCGTGCCGGTTCTCGAGTCCGCCATGGGCTTCGCCTTTCAGCGTCACCTCAACATCATGAACAACATCGCCAACGTCGAGACCCCGTACTACAAGCGTCGGGTCCTGCCGGAAAAGAACTTCGAAGACGCGATGGAGACCGCCCTGCGCGAACGTCGCGAGCGCCACTGGAACGAGTTCAAGCCCCGCGACGTCCCCGGCGTCGATTTTTACAGGAACCACCTCCCCAACGTCCGGAATCTTGAGGGCAGGGATTGGGGTCCGATGCGCCACGACGAGAACAACGTTGTTATCGAAAAGGAAATGGCCGACCTCGCCAAGAACTCGGCCTACATGGAAGCCTTGCAGCAGTTGTTCAAGAACAAGACCAACGGGTTGAAGAGCGCGCTCAGGGACCGCGTCGCCTAACATCACCCGGCACCGCCATTCAACGGAAAGGATACCGCCATGTACGACACCGAAACGCTTTGCTCAGAGGAAAAGGCCATTTTCATGGGGTCGTCGCTCCTCAAGCATGCCAAGGAAATTTACCGCTACGCCCTGGCCTATTGCGCCGAATCGGCCGCCAACGAGTGGATGGACGACGAGAGCCGCGCGCTCTACCGCCGCAATCTCGACCGCATGATCAAGGATATGTACGCCCTCATGCTGATGGCCCGCTACAAGGGCGTGTCCCGCTACTGCAACCGCGAACAAATTGACGCCTATGTCGACGCCGCGTACGAGACCATAGCGCCGCAGCCGGTCGTCGATTACGCCGCTCTCTGGAACTAGGAGTGGAGCAAAGGGTTACCGGGAGGACGTGACACACAATTGGGGGAACGAAATGAGCAACATGCTGGTCGGCGGCGTCTTCACCATGTTTGACATCAGCGCTTCGGGTATCAGGGCGGAACGGGCGCGCATGAACGTCCACGCCAATAACCTCGCCAACATCAATACGACCCGCGGCGAAGACGGCGAACCCTATCGCAGGCGCAGAGTCTATTTTAAGGAAGGCGCTCCCGAGATCACCGGTTCCCGCGAATGGGGCGTCTCGGTTGCCCGCGAAGACAAGGATTACGATACCGAGTTCCAACTGAAGTGGGACCCGAACCACCCGGACGCGATAAAAGAAGGCGAACTGGCCGGTTATCTCCGTCTTCCCAATGTCCAGGTGGCTGTTGAAATGGTCGACATGATGATGGCTGCCCGCGCCTATGAAGCCAACCTCACCACCATGGACACGGCAAAGCAGATGCACTCGGGAGCACTCAGGATAATCGCCTAGCCCGTCATGGAATTTGCTTGAACACGGGGGCGGTTTTCCCTAAGGTATGATTGTTGACACGATATTTTTACCCGGTTATTGCGGATAACTCCCGAAGTTCGGTCTTTTTTCCGGTCGGTTTAAGTTTTATCCGCCGCAACCGATATAAGATATGTACAATAGTGGTATAGCGGCCGCTCTCTTGGCGGACGCAACAGAGGAGGCAGGGATATGGCAATCGATCCCACAACCGGAAGACTGGATGGCATTGGCCGCGTGGGTGAACCCGCGCGCGGCCCGCAGCGCGCCGATCCGGCGAACGGCGACGACTTCAAGACGTTCCTCCTGGAAAACCTGAACAAGGTCAACACCATGCAGCAGGACGCGGGCAAGGCTGTGACCGACATGGTTATGGGCAAGGAACAGGACATCACCAAGGTCATGACGGCGATGGAAAAAGCCAGCGTCGCCTTCGACACCCTGATGGCGGTCAGGAACAAGCTGGTCGAGTCCTACCAGGAAATTCTGCGCATACGCGTATAAAACGTATAACGGAGGGCGGTGACGCCCTCCGTTTAAGCGGCCCAAACCGGCCGCCTTTTTTTGCCCTCTTTTTTTCAACTTTTACCGGAAATCAGAGTGCATGGAATAGTCACAGTACAATCGAGCAACGCCACCCTTTTCGCCCGCTCCGGCTCCAGGCCGGTTGTGGGTTTCGGCTTTAGAGGACTTGCCGAGTAAGGCGCTTCAGGCAGGATAAGGGTCGCTCGCAACACCCGCCCGGGACGGCGTGGGGACGCCGCACCGAATAGCGCGGGATGGCCGGAGTGTTTTCGTAAAACCGAACGCACCGGCCGAGGGAACGGGAACACACATCAGGGGGAGTTAAGCGCATGAATGTTCTCAGGCAACTGTGGGCCGACGCCCAGTCCGTCCTGCGGGATATGTCTGTCACCCAGCGGGTGGCGGTCACCTTTCTGGTCCTGACCGTGGCGGTGTGGCTTACCTTCGCCGCCTGGATGGGCACCACCCCGGGCGAATCGGGCCGCCGTCCCCTGCCGATGGAGGTCGACCCGGCCGACATCAACGATGTGCTGGCGCAGTTGAAGGCCAAGGGCATCCGCACCGCCGAATACGATTACGACGGACGACGCATCATCGTCAATGTCGAAGAGGAAAAGAACGCCGTCATCGCCCTCGCCGAAGAAGGCCTGCTCCGGGACGCCCACGCCTTCGGCTTTGCCCAGATGCTGGACGGCTGGGCCTTCTCCGACACGCGCATGAAGTCGGAAGAATCAATGCGCCTCGCCCGCGCCAACGAAGTCGCCCGCCTTATCGAAAACCTGGACGTCATCAAGGAAGCCCAGGTCATCTATTCAGACGACGTCCGCACCTCCCTTTTCGGCGTTGCCCACAAAAAGACCGCCGCCGTCCGCGTCCGCACCAAATTGCAGAAAAGCTTGACCGAGAACGACGCCGAGACGATCATCTCCCTCGTCTCCGCCGCCAAGGCCGGCCTTGACCCCCGCGACGTCGTCGTGACGGACCAACTCGGCAACAAGTTCCACACCCAGTCGAATTCCGGCCTCACCGCCATGGCCAAGCAGAAATGGTCGACCCAGTACGCCCTGGACGAAGAACTCAGGCGCAAGCTGGAAAACCTGATGCGCTCCTATATCCCCAACTTCTCCTACGAGGGCGACGTCAACGCATTCCCGAAGCACGACGTCTCCTTTGATTATGTCGAAGTCCTTGACCACCAGATTCTCCCCGGTGAGGTCGGGCGTTCCCCCAACTCCACCTACTCCATGGTATCGACCAAACGGCCCTTCGAGGAACCGGGCGTCCAGCCGAACGCCCGACGCGTCGCCAACATGGGCGGCTATGGCTGGCTTTACCAGGAAGAGACGCGCGAGAACCGCAAGGACAAGTCGCAGGAAAACCAGAACTCCTACCGCCAGACAGCCACCAAGGTCGCGCCGATGGTGAAGAACTTGACCGTCGCGGCGGTCATCCACCTGCCCTTCCAGCTTCGCCGCGACGACGAAGGCCGCCCCATCCAGGCGGTGAACGAGATGGGCGAGCCGCTGATCGACCCGGAAACGCGTCTCCCTATGTGGGAGCGGGAATCCGCCGCGCCGCTTGGTCAGGCGCAGGTCGACGAGCTGAAGCGCCAGATCGCTTTTGCGTCCGGCATCGCCGCCGCCGACATTCCGGAAAAGATCGAAGTCAGCCAACTGCCGTGGATGCCGCCGGTCTACTCGCCTCCGGGCGGCGAAGCGCCGCTGGCCCTGGCCATGCGTCTGTTGTCGCAGCACATGACCTCCATCATTACCTTTATCTTCTTCGCCCTGGCGGTTTACATTGTCTACCGCTATGCCACCCGCCCAATTCCGACCGAGCTTGAGGAATATGTCGAGCCCGAAGCCATGTCCCTGGCGCTCACCCAGGCCGAGGACGACGACGACGATAACGTCGACGAGGAATGGGACAACCTCCGTTCCAAGGTCACGGCCGCCGTGCAGGAAGATCCGAAACGCGCCGCTGTGCTGCTGAAACGGTGGATGCGGAAGGATTGACGGATATACTGATACAATGAATTGGATACATACAGGATAAAGCAGCCATGGCGAAATCGACCAAGCTCGAAGGACTGACCGGTTTGCGGAAAGCCGCCGTTTTGATGATCTCCCTGGACATGGACTCCAGCTCGAAGATCATGGGCAACTTGTCGACCGACGATATCGAGCGGCTGTCGATGGAGATCGCCAGGATTGAGGAGGAGATTGCCCCCGATATCCGCGACGCCGTGGTCCGCGAATTCTACCAGACCCACATGGCGTCCAAGTATCTGGAACAAGGCGGCATCGAGTACGCCCGGCAACTCCTCGAGAAGAGCCTTTCGCCCGAGGAAGCGGCCAAGATTCTCGCCACTCTCGAAAACACCATTCAGCAGGCGCCGTTCCATTTCCTCAAGCAGGCGGACTCCGAGCACCTGCTTATGTACATCCAGGACGAGCACCCGCAGACCATCTCCCTTATCATGGCCCACCTGTCGCCGAAGCAGGCGGCGGAAATCCTCGGCGGCCTGACCCCGAAGAAACAGCTCGAGGTGGTCAAGCGCATCGCCCGCATGGAACAGACAACGCCCGAGGCCATCCGTTTGGTCGAGCAAGGCCTCGAGTCGCGGCTCGCCTCCATCGTCACCCAGGATCTCGAATCGGCCGGCGGCGTCGCGTCGGTGGCCGAGATGCTCAACCTTTGCGACCGCACCACCGAAAAGGGTATTTTGGAAAATCTCGAAGAAGCCGACCCCGACATGGTCGAGCAGATTCGCAAACTCATGTTCGTCTTCGAAGACATCATCCTCGTCAACGACAAGGGCATCCAGTCGATGCTGCGCGAAGTGGAGAACGACGAACTCGCCACCGCCCTCAAGACCGCGTCCGAAGCGATGCAGGAAAAGATATTCAAAAACATGTCCACCCGCGCCGCCGAGATGATCAAGGAAAACATGGAGTTCATGGGGCCGGTCCGTCTCTCCGACGTCGAACAGGCGCAGCAGCGCATTGTCGATATTGTCCGCCGCCTGGAGGAGACGGGCGAAGTCATCATTTCCGGCCGTGGCGGCGACGACAACATGGTCGTGTAAACTATGGAAGAATCCCCGGTCATCAACGATTCAGACGACTTTGTGCCGATGGACCTCGTCGACGCCGTGCCGGACGAGGCCCTCGGCGACGCACCGCCCGACGCACCTGACGAACTTTACGAGCCTGATCCACCCGCCGCGCCGGACGAACCGGACGGATCACCCGTCCACGAACCGTCTGACGACTTCGTCCCCATGGCCGCCCCGGCCGCACCGGCGGCGGCTGGGCGTATGCCCACCCCCAACCAAGTTTTGCATCTGTCGTCCGAGGACAAACGCCTCGACACAGTGCCATTTGAATCCGCCGACATCCGCGCCCTGGCGCAGCGCATCCTTAAGCGCGCCCAGGAGCAGGGCCAGGCGAAGCTCGACTCGGCCCGCAAGCAGGTCGAGGCGATGGAGAAAGCCGCCTACGATAAAGCCTACAAGGAGGCGTTCTCCAAGGGCCAGCAAGAAGGTTTTGCCAAGGGCGAAAAAGACGGCAAAGCCGAGGCGCAAACGCAAATCAACGAGGCTATCGAAGCGGAAAAAGAGACGCTCCGTAACCACGTCGCCCCTGTCGCCGATACGCTCCAACAGGTTGCCGAAGCCTTTACCGCCGCCAAGGACCAACTCATGGCCCAGGCTGAAGGCGACCTCCTTATGCTTGCCCTCGATCTCGCCAAACGCCTCGTTAATCACGAACTGTCGGTCAATCCGGACGCGATCAAGCCGTTGGCTCTCGAATGCATCGGCCTCGTCACCGACCGGACCACCCTGACCGTCAGGGTCAATCCCGAGGACAAAGAGGTGATGGACGAGTATTATCCCGACCTCAAGCTGATCTTCCCCGATCTCGGCCCGGTTGTTATCCAGGCCGATCCGGCGGTGGAACGGGGCGGCATCATGGCCGCGACCCGCGAGGCCGAGGTGGATATGCGCCTCGCCACTCGTCTCGCCGCGTTCGAAGAAGTCATTCTCGGCGTCTCCGGCGACGACGCGGTTCCGCCCTGGGGAGCCATCCCCGAAGACGCCATCGCCGCCGCCAAAGCCGCCAGCGCCGAATCCGCCTACTCCCTGTGGGACGACTCCACCCAACCGCAGGCAGAAGAAGCTCAGGCGGAAAATGCCGAAGAAGCGCCTGGTTTAAGTAGTTTGGAAAACGTCGCGGAACCTGCTGCTGAAGAGACCGAACCGTCACCGGTGAACGAACCGGCTGCGGCGGAACCGGCCGAACCGGCGGCTGAAGGCGATCTGTCGGATCTGGTGGATTTGGTCGACGATCAAATTGATGACGAAGGACAACCACCAGAATCCTGATACGACCACTACATTGCCATAGCGAGTGCGGTTCCGTGTGCGGTCAATTGTCTACTCTTTTCTCTTTTCTAATAAGTGGCGTTTTATGTCCGTATCCACCTACGAGTACAAGCGCCGTCGTCTCGCCAATATCCTCCCCGCGCGGGTTGCGGGCCGGGTGCGCCGGGTCACCGGGCTGATTGTCGAGACAACCCCCCTGCCTCTCCCGGTCGGCAGCCTCTGCTACATCTTCTCACGTTTATCCCGCACCGCCGTCGAAGCCGAGGTGGTCGGCTTTCGCGAAAACGCCACCTTGATGATGCCGCTGGGCGAAATGCGCGGCATCGGCCCCGGCGACCGGGTCGAGTCGAACACGACGGAGCAGGTTGTGCCGGTCGGTTACCAGCTTCTCGGCCGCGTCCTTGACGGCATGGGCAGGCCGATGGACGGCAAAGGCCCCATCATCGCCACCGCAACCTATCCGATTTATGCCGACCCGCCGGACCCGGTCATGCGTCCGCGCATTTCCGACGTCCTGTCCACCGGCGTCCGCTGCATCGACGGGTTTATTACGATTGGCAAAGGCCAGCGTATCGGCATCATGGCCGGGTCCGGTGTGGGCAAATCCACCCTGCTTGGCATGATTTCGCGCTTTTCCAGTTCGCAGATGTCGGTCATATCGCTGGTGGGCGAGCGCGGCCGCGAGGTGCGCGACTTTATCGAACGGGATCTCGGTCCCGAAGGCATGAAGCGGAGCGTCGTCGTCATCGCGACGTCTGACCAGCCCGCCCCGGTGCGTGTCAAGGCGCCGTTCGTCGCCACCGCCATTGCCGAGTTTTTCCGCGACCAAGGCCACGACGTGACTTTGCTCATGGACACCATTACCCGTATGTGCATGGCCCAGCGCGATATCGGCGGCTCGGTCGGCGAGGTCGCCGCGTCGAAGGGGTACACCCCTTCCACCTTCGCGCTGATGCCGCGTCTGCTTGAGCGTGCCGGCCGCAGCCCCGAGGGATCGATTACCGGTTTCTACACCGTGCTTGTCGAAGGCGACGACATGAACGAACCCATCGCAGACACCGCCCGCGGCATTCTGGCCGGTCACATCGTCGTGTCGCGGCGCTTGGCCCACAAAAACCAATATCCCGCGATCGACGTTTTGGAATCCATCGCCCGTGTCGCGTCGGAGATCGTCCCAAAGGACGAGATTCAGGCAGCGAGGCGTCTTCGCGCCATGCTCGCCACCTATAAGGAAGCGGAAGAACTGATCAACATCGGCGCGTATACGCCCGGCTCCAACCCGGAGATCGACAAAGCCCGCAACGTCATCGCCGACATCAACGCCATCCTCCAGCAGGACATGAACGACAACTCCCCCTACGAAGACACCATGAAGCGGATGATCCAGGCAGCCAAGAAGAGCAACCAGGAAGTCGCTGTTCGTCGGCCGGCGCAGCAGCAGCCACAGAGACGGTGAAAACCGCAAATTTCATTCAAGTGTCAACCGCGTGAGTCTGGTGCTATCACCGTCTTTTCCCGTGGACCCCGGCCGAACCGCCCGCTTTTCGCGCTGGTGGAGGTCCGCAC
>JAJPXZ010000093.1 GCA_021205245.1 Planctomycetaceae bacterium | reverse complement strand
CGTCACCCAGGAGGAAACGGGCCAGATCGAAGTCGTGAATCATCATGTCCAGGACTAGCCCGCCCGAGACCTTGACATACGCGAGGGGTGGCGGGGCGGGGTCGCGGCTGTTGATAATGCACATTTCCGGCGTGCCGATGGTGCCGGAGGTGACGGCTTCGCGGACCTTGCGGTTGCCGAGGTCATAACGGCGGTTAAAGCCGACCATGAGGATGACCTTGTTCTTCTCCACCGCCGCCAGGGCCTGGTCGATCTTGGCCAATTCGAGAGCGATGGGCTTTTCACAGAATACGTGCTTGCCGGCGTTGGCGGCTTCCTCGATTATCGTGGCGTGGGTGTCGGTGGAGGAACAGATGACCACCGCGTCCACGTCCTTCGATTTGAGGATATCGTGGTAATCGGCCACGACCGTCTTGATGCCGCATTCCGCCGCCAGGCTCTTGGCAGCGTCCTCGACCACGTCGGAGAGCATTGTGACCTCCACCCCCGGCACCTTGGAACTCAGCGTCCGGGCATGGACCTTGCCGATTCGACCGGCGCCAATGACGCCAACCCGCAAAGACGAAGACATGACATTCCTTTCAACAAGAAGTTACCCGCAAATATTCCACCCAGTGGCACGATAACGGACATTCAGGGCTGATCGACGTTTTCGGCGGTGACGATGCTTATCCGGGTATGCTCCAACTCTTCCGGAACCGGCGTCCCGCCCACCAACAGGTTGGTCAGGATTTCAATCGGCCGGTAGCCCTGGAAATACATATTCTGTTCGATAAGAAAGTCGATGTCACCCGCTCTCAAGAGACGGATATGGGCGGGCGACAGGTCGTGGGTCACCACCTTCACCCGGTGCGGCAAGCCGCTTCACCGAATCGCCTCGACACAGGCGGGTGCGCTTTCGTTACCCATATAAATGCCGTGGACGGCGGGGTTCTCGGCGAGGGCGGCGGCGATTTTGCCATAGGTCAGGTCGAAATCGTTGTATGTCTGGATAATGCCCTCGTACATGTCGCCCAGCCCCAACTCGGACCAGCGTTCGCAAAAGCCCCGGGCACGGTCCTTGTGGCCGTTGAATTCCAGATTCCCGGCCGCCACCAGCACCGGTCCCCTGCCGTCAACCAACTTGGCCAGGAGTTCCGCCGCCATACGTCCGCTCTTGACCCGGTCCTGGCCGACAAAGCAGGTTCGGCCACTGTCGGTGATATCTGAGTTGAAGGTGACGACCGGGGTGCCGGCGCGGGTGATGTCGCGGAGTTTTTCCACGACAGCGATGCCGGTTGTGGCGCAGACCGCCATCCCGGCGACCCTTTGGCGGACCATCCAATCGAGCGCGGCGATGAAATCGTCCGGGACGGTGCCGTCGGCGCGCCGGACCAGCACCTCGACCCCGTAGAGCTTCATGTCTGCCTGGGCATCGGCGATGCCACGGCTGATTTCTCCGTCAAAATGACCTTCCCACGACGGGAAAACCACCCCAAGCCGCACCTTGCGGTTGTTCATGGCCAAGGCGCGGGCAGCCATGTTGGGTTTGTAGTTCAATTTGCGTATAGCGTCGAGAACTTTTTGCTGTTTGTCTGGCTTAACGTTGGGACGGTTGTTGAGCACGCGGTCCACAGTCCCACGCGACACGCCGGCGAGATCGGCTATTGTTTTTATAGTCGGACGCATAGCCTTGCCGTTTCGAATGTTATGGTCGAATTGAAAGTGAGTTGCCCTTGATCAACGTAAAACTGTGACCGAGCACAAGCTCTAGATACAATATCCCCTGTTGGTGGCATTGTCAAGGTGAAAGGCGATAAATTGAAGAGTTACGGATGGCCCATATGGCATGCCTGGATTGAAGATATTTTAGCGACGAAAATTTGACAGAGCGGATTTCAACGGGTAGTATATTTTAGTCGCTCTTTATTGAATTGTGTCCGAACACAATATTCCGTCAGCCTGCCGCCACATTAACGGCAAAGGAGAAAGCCCATGGCTTTACAGAAATCCGCCTGTATCGAAACGCTGTTTACGGAAATCCCGTTTGCCAACCGCTTCAAGGCAGCCAGGCAGGCTGGCTTCGACTTTATCGAGTTCTGGGGCTGGCCCGACAAAAACATCGACGAAATCCGCGACCTCTCGAAAGAGGCGGGCATCGGCATTTCCGGCTTCAACGGCGACGCCGACTATTCCCTCATCGACCCGAGCCACAAAAAGCCTTATCTCGACTATCTGCGTCAGTCCCTCGAGGTTGCGAAGAAGATCGGCGCGCGTTCCGTCACCATCCACTCGAACGCCCTCGGCGACGGCGGCGTGGTCGTGAACCATTACACCGACCTTTCCTTTACCGTCAAACTCTGCTCAATGTACGACATGCTTCTGGCCTGCGTGCCGCTGGCCGACGAATACGGCGTCAACCTGAACCTCGAGGCCCTGAACATCACCACCGATCACGTCGGCAATTTCCTCGAGCACACGTCAATGGGTGCGGAAATCTGCGAACTCATCAATTCGCCGCGCCTGAAAATCCTCTACGACGTCTACCACATGCAGCTGAACGAAGGCAGCATCTGCGACAACCTCTCCAAGTATGTCGCCCAGCTCGGCCACATCCACGTCGCCGACGCTCCTGGCCGCCACGAGCCCGGCACGGGTGAAATCAACTATCCCCATGTCCTCGGCCATCTCGAGTCTATCGGCTATACCGGCCTCGTCGGCTACGAACTGTTCCCAAAAACCGACACCGCCACAGCGGTCAAGGCGATTATGAGTTGCTAGAAGTATTATGTGAGGGGTCACATAATACGTCGCGGGCGGCCCTCCTTTGGAGGACCGCCCGTTTTTTATGCCGTCCGTCCGCCTCCCCCACACGTCACCCCGGCGTGCGGACCTCCATCAGCGAAAAAAGCGGGCTGTTTGGCCGGGGTCCACGGGAAAAGACAGCGAAGTCACCGAACTCAAGCGGTGGGCACCAGAATGGTCTCACCGAAGCCCGACCGTCGTCGCGCCACGAAGCCCGGCGTACCGGTCCGGCATGCAGGTAAAGATAATAATCTGGCACCGCTCCGCCGCCGTCTCCAGCGCCTTCCCGACCAGTTGCAACCGTTCGCTATCGGAGTGGCCCAGCACATCGTCAAGGATAAGCGGCATTCCTTCGTTTTCCGAAACCAGGATAGCGCAGGCAGCGCGGTACAGGAGGATCAACTGTTCCTTCGCCCCGCCGCTCAGGCTCTCAAACGGCACGGTAACGCCGTCAACGGTGCGAGTCTCAAGGGCGAGCGCTTCGTTTATCCCGACCCGGAACCCATCACCAAAAACGTCCCGGCCCAATTCCTCCAGCATTGTCTTCAGCGGCTGCTGATAATTTTGCCGGATCCGGTCGCGCGCGGCAGTCATCGTCTCATAGAGCATTTTGGCGGCATTGGCCTTGGCCAGCAGCGAATCGAGCGCAAGCTTCGCTTCTTCTTGTGCAACCCGGGCGTTATCCAGCGATTCGGACAGCCCGGCCTCGCCCAGCGCCCGCAGTTCTCCCGCCAGATCCCGTTGATCCCCTTCGATCTTTTTAAGCAGTTCTTCCAAATCGCCGACGCATTGCCGCAGTTTTCGAAGCTGATCCTCCTCGCCCTCCGGATCGCGCATCTTCCAGGCGTTTTCGGTCGTTTCGGCGTTTCCCTGCGCTGTCGTCAGGGCAGCCACTTTCGCCTCCCGATCAGCCTCGATTTCACTGTCAGTCGCACCCTCGCGGGCGCGGTCAAGCATAACCCGGGCAGCGGCAAGGGCCTTTTCAGCCATTTCCCGCCGCAGGCCAGCCTCGCGTCCAGCCGCGACCGCTGCGTCCCGGCGTTGCCGCGCCGCCTTCTCGCCCGCGCGTGCCGCCGTCAACGCCTCATCCGCCGACAGCATTGCCGATTCAGCGGGCGTACGAGCCTGGACCGCACTGTCGAATGTCTCGGGCAGCGGTGCGAGGCCGCCCCGCGCATCGACATACCGTCGCAGCGCCGTGTCCATCCCATGGATGCGTTCCACCAGTTCCGCTTGCGGCGGCTCGTTGCCGATACGGCGACGGGCTTCGGCCAGTGTCGCCTCGGCGCTGGTCCGCCGTTCGGCCCGCGCTTCAGCCTCGTCGACCGAGGCGCATCCGGCGGCTCGCAAGAGCTTTTCCAAACGCCTCGCCACGTCGGCCAGGTTGTTACGTTCCTTCTCGACAGCGCTTCCTGACCCAACTTCGATTCGCAGCGCATTGGGAATGATCACCGCCAGGTTTTCAGCGACGGAATACTCCCGTTGTTCCGCATCGCCCAGGCGCAGCGTTTCCCCGTCCACCGTCACCTCGACCTCGCCCAGGCCGGTGAGGAGAACCCGGGGCGCGTCCCGAGTCAGGAGCGATTCCAGCCGCGCTACCTCGGCCCCAACGCTTCGCAAAGACCGGATGGCCGACTGGGTCACGGGGTTGTCGTCCAGTTCCTTCTGCGCCTCGTCGGCATCGTGGCAAGCGGCCTTGAGCCGCGCCGCGCTCGCCTGCAAATCCGCCAAGGTTTTGACGTCCCGCAGATAATCGCAATCCCGCCGTGCCAGCGCCGCCACAGCGTCGGCGTCTTTTTTTGCCGTTTCCGCTTTCCGAAGCGTTTCCTCCGCCGTCTTCAGGGCCTCTTCCAACGGCTCGAGTTCGCCTCCGCCCGCCACGGCTTCTTCGGCAGCCTTCAAATCCTGTGTCGCGGCCTCGACAGCATCGACAAGGCCTTTGCGTTCGCGCCATGCGGCCGCAGACGCCGCTGCCTCGGCTGTGGCGGTGGCCAGCGCTTGTTTGGCTGTATCCATCGCCTTTTTCAGTTCGGTCAATTCGTCCACGACGCGCTGCTTATCACCCCGGTTCTTTATCGCCGTCGCCACATCGCTCGCGACCGTCGCCCGCTCCTTGCGGAGCGCGGCGCTGCGTTCAGTCTTTTCGTCCAGCCGACGGAGCGACTCTTCCAGCTCCGCCACCGTGGCGGTGGCCTGTTCCAGCCGCTTTTTCGAGCCGGCGATTTCGCTGTGCTCGCGGTTGGTCTTATAGAAATAACGGTGGTAATATTCCTTGACCCGCTCATAAATCCCTTCCGACGGATCGTCGCCGCCACCGCCACCGGCGGCATTGTCGAGCGAACGCATCAAGGCGGCATTACCCTCTGCCTGGAGCAGGTCGACGTCCTTTTTCTGGCTGAACAGGGCGTCCCACAGCTCCTTACGGAGCGTCTCCTTGAGGATTGCCTCCACCCGCTCGTGCGCCTGGTCGCCGGTAAAATTCTCGGTCGACGGCAGGTGCAGCGTCAGATGGGTGCTGCTCCGTTTCAGAAATTGTTTGGCATAGGTGAAATGATACGGCCCGCTCACCGCCTCCAGTTCGACCGACGGCCCGGCGTCCTTGTCCACCGGCTTGATGCTCTTGACCTTGGTTGTCGAGGCCTTGTGCTTGAACAGGGTGGTGATGGCTTCGGCCAGGCTGGATTTCCCGGCCTCGTTCGGTCCGTGCACCAGGGTAATGCCCGTGTCGGCGAAATTCACCGACGCCTCGTCCACGCCACGGTAATTGCGGATGGTCAGCTTTTTAAAGTGCATGGCCGTCCTCCCGCGACAAACCGAGCAGAAGCGCGAGCGCCCCCTGCGCAGCCTGGGCATCGTCGCCGCCCCGCGCCATCGTCTCACGCAGCGTCGCCACCGTGTCGGCGGCAAAACCGGTGAAGCGTTCGAATCCAGCCGCGCCATCGGCGGTGGCATGCAGTTCCGACATATCGCAGTCGAAGGCGGCAAAGAGATGGCTCTCATGCTCAAGCCCGGATTGCAGATCATCCAGTTCCGCCAGATCGATGAGCCCGGACAAAACGAGCCGAAGAACGCAGCGGTCCTTATCCGCCATTCGCTGCAACCGCGCCAAAAGGTCGCGGACCGCCTCGTCGCCCTGAACGGCTTCCTCATTCATCTCGACAAAGGTCCAGGTCCCGGTTCGCACCTTTTCCACCCGCACGCCGAGCGGATCGACATCCACCACCGCGACCCAACCCGGATCCGGCTCGCGGAAGGCGGTGACTTCGGGCGTTCCCGAGTAGAAGATGCGACCCTCCGCATCCACCTGTTGAAACGAATGCTTGTCGCCAAGGGCGATATACGCGGCGCGTCCGTCCTTCACAGCCGCTTCCAACAGATCAAAGGAAAGGCGCGAGGACGAGTCGGATTGCTGCGCGAACCGATCCACCGCGCCGTGGCCAAGCAGGATGCGCACGCCGTCCGTCATCGGCTGCAAATCCGCCAGGACTCCATGCAAAGGATTGTATTCCGGTTCCCGCTCGAGAAACGGCGCGCCAACGAGTTCAACGCCGTCCGCCGCCGCGATGGGGTTTGTATCGGCGACGACAATGACGTTGTCTGGTTTATGATTGGTAAAACGGGGATGGCGATAAACCGACGCGTCGTTATATGCATCGTGGTTGCCGGGCAACAGGTAAACGGGTACGGGAATTTGCCGCATCGCTTCCAGCGCCCGGGAGACAGTCGCCGGCGCGACATGGTTCGAGTCGAACACGTCGCCGCAGACGACGACAAAGCCGCACCCGCGTTCACGGACGATATCCGCCATGCGTCGGATGACTGAGAGCCGGGCCTTGGCAAAGTCATCCCGGCCGTCATTGAGGAATCGCCTGGTCATGCCAAGCTGCCAGTCGCTTGTATGGAGAAATGTAGTCATGGAGGAGGATTATACCAGATGCCCGGCTCCTCCTCAACCTCTACCGTTCGGAAACGGCCGTCCCCGATTACGCAGGGTCGACCGGCCGCGACTTCTCGATAACCGCCGTCACGTCCTGGGGTTTTTCCGAAGGTCCAAGCCAGGCCATGAGCGAGTAGCGCATAGCGTCTTCGACCGACATGCCGGGGACCGGCGTGCACTGATCCCGTTCGATAAAATAGGTAAAGCCGCCGAGCTGGTAGCTGAACGGCAGGTAGACAGCCATCAACTCCCGCGCCCCGATGCAGAGGGCGGCCGGCAGTTCGTCCATGTCCTGGCGAGTGACGATGCCGAGCTGCCGCCAGCCGTTATCCATCGTCACCATCACCACCATATCGCCCCGGGCGGTGCCGCTGGCGCCGCCGGTGACAAAACGCATCACGTCCTGAATCGCGCCGTACAGGGTTTTGACAAGGGGGAGCGACTTAATCCAATGCTCGATCAGTTCAAACACGCCGCGCACAATCCACAGCCGCATCAACAGACCGACGAAAAACACCAGCACGACAAAGAAGGCGATGCCCATGCCCATGCGATAGACTTCGCTGTCGCCGGGGAAGAGGCCCTTGAGCGGGTTCGCGAGGATGCTTTCAAGAAACATGCCCAGCCAAACCACAATCCATATCGTCACGGCGATGGGGATAAGCGCCGCCAGCCCCTGCCCCATTACCTTCATTATCCAACGCATGCACGGCTCCTAAGCCCCTCGGTTCACAAAAAAACGCCGCGACCGCATACGGCCGCGACGCGTTTATTCTCACGACGCCCCGACGGCTAGTCCAGCACCGTAACCTTGTTATCGATGCGGGCAAAGCTGAACAGCTCTTCCACGTCACGGTTCAACAACCGCACGCACCCGGCCGAGGTGTAGCCCGGGATGGAGTCGTCCACGGTGGTGCCATGGATGCCGAGGCCCTGGGTGTTCATCCCCTTCATCGCCATCCAGCGGCTGCCAAGGATGTTTTCGGGGTGGTTGTTCGGCAAGAGCTGACCGTTGGCCGGATTGGTCCAGGACGGGTCGCGTTCTTTTGAGGTAAGGTGGTAGATGCCGGCCGGCGTCTTATTGCCGTCGCCGACGCAGGCCTTGTATTCACGAATCCAGCGGCCGTCCAGGTACCAGGTGACGGTGGGCGATTTCTCCGGATCGGCCTCGTTCTTGCGGACGATGATGGAGACGTCTCCCACCACCAGCTTCAAATCCATGCCAACACGGATACGGTTCGGATCGATACCGTTGATGCGGGAGATGGATTCGTAATCGACGCGGTATTTGTTGCCGATGCTGGAGAGGAATTCTCCCGACGCAACCTTGTGGTAACGCGCCAGCTTGGACGGCGCGGTGCCGAAGATGACCATATCGTTGATGCGGTTCAGCTTGGTCTTGACCTGGC
>JAJPXZ010000014.1:8591-38748 GCA_021205245.1 Planctomycetaceae bacterium | reverse complement strand
GGATCGTGCTCAGTATCGGCGCGTACGCGGTTGGCGCATGGGTCAAAAAGAAGACCGGGTCGGCACTGGCCAACCCGCTCCTCATCGCGACGGTTGTGGTCATCGCCGTCATCAACTGGACCCCGATCACCCTCGACCATTACCGACTCGGCGGGACGATGGTGACCATGTTTATTGTCCCGGCGACGGTGGTGCTGGCTATACAGATCAATCACCAATGGACCGCCCTGCGGGCCAACCTGCTGCCGGTGCTGGGAGGCTGTCTTATCGGCTCGCTGGCGTCGATTGGGTCGGTCTGGCTCCTGTGCCGCCTCTTCGGCATCGACCCCGCGTTTACGGCGTCGCTTCTCCCCAAATCGGTTACCACCGCCATCTCCATCGATCTTTCGGGAAGGACGGGCGGGCTGCCGTCCCTCACCGTCTCCGCCGTCATCCTGACCGGGATCACCAGCGCCATCCTCTCGCCTCTGGTTATGCGTCTGTTGCGGTTGAAGGATCGGATCGCCGCCGGTATAGCTATCGGCACGTCCGGCCATGCCATCGGCACAGCCAAGGCTCTGGAATTGGGCGAGACCGAGGGCGCCTTCAGCGGCATTGCCCTCGGTCTCTCAGGTGTGGTGACCAGCGTCATTTACTCGATTGCGACGTTCGTTTTGTAGACAACTGAACGCCGGGTAACGACCTAAAACAATTCGTCCTCATCCCGCAGCGCGCAGAATTCGCCGCACATGGAGCAGACGCTTTCGTTCTGTGGGGCAGCCTTTGCACGGCTGGCTCTCGCAGTCTTACCGTCGATGGCGAGGGAGAACTGCGCTTCCCAATCCCGCGCCTTCCTGGCTCTGCTCATGGCGTCGTCCCAGTCGCGCGCGCCGGGCAGGCCATTCGCGATATCTGCGGCATGGCCGGCGATGCGGCTGGCTATTACCCCCTGGCGAACGTCCTCCGCATCGGGGAGGCGCAGGTGTTCGGCCGGGGTTACATAACAGAGGAAATCCGCGCCGCAGGTCGCGGCAATCGCGCCGCCAATCGCGCCGACGATATGGTCGTAGCCGGGAGCGACGTCGGTGACGAGGGGGCCAAGCACATAGAACGGCGCGTTGTCGCACGCTTGTTTTTCCAGCTTCATCTGGGCCTGAATCTGGTCCATCGGCACATGCCCCGGGCCTTCGATAAACACCTGCACCCCGCGCGCCCGCGCCCGCCTGGCCAGTTCTCCCAAGGTATAGAGTTCGTGTATCTGAGCGCGGTCGCCCGCGTCAGCCAACGCGCCTGGCCGAAGCGCGTCGCCCAGAGACAGGGCCACGTCCCGCGACCGGCAGATGTCGATGACTTCATCGAAATGGCTGTAGAGGGGATTCTCCTTGTTGTTGGCCACCATCCACCGGGCGAGGAGCGATCCGCCCCGGCTGGTGATGCCGCAAATCCGCCCGTTTTCCCGCACATAGTCGACCGCCGCCCGGGTGATGCCGCAGTGCACGGTGACGAAGTCGACGCCATCCTCGACGTGGAGCCGCACCGCGCCCAGCATATCCGCTTCAGTCATGTGCCGGAACGCCTGCCCGCGCGAACTTGCGGCAAAGGCGGCCTCGTACATCGGCACGCTGCCGAGCGGCACCGGGCAGGCTTCGCGGATGCGTCTGCGAATAGCCCGTATATCGCCGCCGACCGAAAGGTCCATGACCGCGTCCGCTCCGGCTTCGACCGCGACGGTCAGCTTGTCGAGTTCATCGCCCGCGTCGGAACGGTCGGGGCTGGTGCCGATGTTGGCATTTACCTTGATACGGCAGCCTGCGCCGATAGCCATCGGTTTGGCAAGGGTGTTGCCGTCCGCCCACGGCACAACGGCACTGCCGTCCCGCACCGCTTCCGCCAGGCGTTCGGGCGGCATATTCTCTGCCGCGGCGGCGGCGGTGAGGCGGGCGTCATTCCCTCCGGACAGGAGCGTCTCACAAAGCGTCATCGAAAATCCTTTCGTTTGTCGCGCAGGAAATGGACATGAGCCATCCAACAAAAAAAGGCGTCCCCCCGCCGATGGGAGAACGCCTTGACTCGTTGCTTGTCAAATGCTCCCTACGCTGGTTTTAACCAACAGGTTCAAAGGGTCAGGTTGTTAGCCTTCTCAACTCCGAAGAGTTCCCCTGCATATATGTTTTTCAACCGCATCAGCAGTATACGAGACGCCTCTGGAATAACAAGCGCCATTCCGGAAGAAATTTTCTCCAGGTTAAAACACGCCCCACTGCATGTAAAGATACGGTTCACGTGGTGTCGCCACCGGAACCGCTGCCGCGTCCGCGAGCACCAGTAAATCCTGGCCGCCGACGTTCCGAACTGTAAAGACGCCAGTCGCCTGCACCCAGTCGTCGTTCATAATTGTCGAGGGCATGTCGCCGTCCAGAATGACCGCCACCGGCGTGGCGTCGGCGGCGCAGCAATTGATGACAAAACGGAAGAGGAGCGGTTTTGACTCACCCAATACCTCCAGCACCTGTGGATTGTTCTGTGCCACCATGCCGACGAGAGACACGTTTTTACCGACGAATTTCTCGGTATCAAGGTAGAGGTCCAACAGCGTCTCGCCGCCGCCCACGGTCGCGCGCGCTCCAGTTGCGCCTCCGGCCAAGCCGCTTCCAACATACCGTGTATCCAGCGCGCCCGAACCCAGTACCGCGCCGCGCGCATGGTTGACATAAACGAGCGGCAAAAGGACCAAAGCCGTGGCCAAAGTTTCCCGCGCGCCCAATTGCGGTGTATCGCGCCGCACCAAGGCCAGCATGGTCAGCGGCAGCAGGACGGCGCACGCCGCAATCAAGATCGGGAAAAACCCGCCGGAGAGAAACGTCTGATACTCCCGATTCGGCAGCAGACGGAGGATGGTCAGGAGCCACGCCAGGCAGACGAGAGGCAATCGCCACCGCCGCACGGTTTCAAATAATATATTCATTAGAGCATCCCTCCCGCTAGTTCGACCATGATAGCCGCCACCGATACGGCCGCCACCACCAACGTCGCCACGAGCGGCACCACCCGACCTTTGAATAGGTTCCGATACATGAGGAGGAGTTTGATGTCGAACATCGGCCCGATGAGGAGAAACGCCATCTGGGCCGAGAACGGCGTCAGCCCCCGAAATGAAGCGGCGATAAAGGCGTCGGCTTCGGAACAGAGATTCAGGAGAACAGCCAGAATCATCATGAGGGTCGACGACCAGAGCGACGACGAAGCAAGCCCGACGAGCAGCCGCCGGTCGAGCGAGGTTTGCGCCAGGGCGGCGATAAGCGCTCCGACGACGAGATAGGGGGCGGTCGCCATGAAGTCGTCGAGGGCATGATTGCAGGCCAGGGCCAGTCTCGAACCAAGTCCGGTGTTATGACCTTTATGATCATGACCATGTTCGTGGTGGTGCCCGCATCCGCACACTGCGGAGTGACGGTGTTTGCGCTCACCCTGCACCGAGGCGATAAAAATGGACTCGTCGCGGAAGATTTTATCGATGACGAGGGCAACGACGACGGCAATAACGTACCCTAAGCCGAGTCGAATCGCCGCCACCCGCCAGTCGAAGTTGTAGGCCATTGCCGTCGATAACGCCACCACCGGGTTGACGATTGGACCGGCAAGAAGATATGCAACGGCAGCGGCGGCGGGCAAGCCTTTGCCCGCCAGACGACGAACCACCGGTACGATCGCGCATTCGCACACCGGGAAAACGATTCCCATGGCAGCGGCCAAGCAGGCCGACGCCAAACTGGACTTCGGCAGGAGGGAATCCATCCGGCTTCGATCGACGAAGACTTCGATACAGCCCCCGACCAGTGTGCCAAGCAACATAAATGGCATGGCTTCCAGCATGATGCTGGAAAATATTACGGCAAAGGTACTGACAACCGGATTGTCCGGAGCGATATACGGTAGTGAAAAAGCGGCGGCGGTTGCTACCAGCGCCATGCCCATCAGAGTATCTGAAATGGTCGGCCCCCGGACGACAGCGTGTCCGGCGGATTTTGTTTTACCACGCATTGATTCTCCCAAATGAGAGGGCCTGAGCAAAGCCAGCCGCTGCACCAGAGTCTCGGAGCAGAAGGCTGTATAGGTATGGAAAACGTATCAGGCTACGGGCGGAGCTCTCGAGAAGGGAATGCGGTGATGGGAAGGTGCGAAGAAAGTACAATCGGGAGTGGGATGCGTCCAGCGGGCATCGGCCACCTGCAATGCGACAGCGGCAAATACCCATGTCACAGACGATGCCAGTTGCACAAGTGACTGGCAAGTGGGGCAGGTGCACCGGTCGTGCCGACCCGGAGTGTCGCTGGCGGAACCATCCCTGATGGAATGGGCAAGTGGTTCCAATGAAGTGTCAGAGAACGCGAGGGGCGCATGGCTGGCATCGTGCGCCACGCCCACCAGCGGCATACAGGCAAGACAGTATGTCGCGAGGAAACACAGGCAGACGCTGGCAACACCGGCCGGTTTATTCATCCCTCAACGAATATGGATTGGCGCGCCGCTTGTCAATGGCTTGGTGATATCGCTGTGGTCGTCACGGCAAATGCGGCGTCGGGATCTGCCGGCATTGTATGCGTAACACCTCCGCCAGCTCCTTGTGCTTGCGCAGCGCTTCCCGACCTTTCGTGCTGAGGTCGTAGACGCCCGGCCGTACTGTTGTGAACCAGCCGTCCCGGTTCCGGCGCAGAATGCTGCCGGTCATGGACGACGCGCCGGTCAGGGTGAGGAGGTGCTTGGACGATGGCCCGAAGCGTTCGATGGCGACGGCGATGCGCAGTCCTTTTTCCCTGAAGCCGTTCATGCTTTCCCAGCCCGGACTGCCGCCCAGGTTGACGTCCACGGTCCGCGCCGCCATCTCATCCAGATAGGAACGGGCAAGGCTTTTACGGATCGTGTGAGCAAGGCGGTGGGGGTGGAATAGCGGTTCAACGCGGGGCGACTCGCCCAGGTAAACGATAATTAAGCCGGCATTCAGGCGTCGCAGCAGCCTCACTTGTTCACGCCATTTTCGACCACTGAAATCCCGAGGTGCCGGTACGGCGCCGTAGACCAGCGCCGAAGCCTCCTGCCGCCGGATAATTTGGAGGACGAGGTCCAGCGTCACGGCGCGTTTAATCTCGACCAGGACGAGGCGTCCGTCGCGGCTGGCCGCGATGTCGCAGCCACGCACCTCGGCGTGGACGTCATAGCCCTGGTCCACCAGCCAGGCCTTGAGGTGGGGGTAGAGATCGGTTTCTTTAGGCAGTGCCATGAGGCGTTCGGTCCGGTTGCGCGCGAAAAAAGGAGATCCACAATATCTGTGGCGTATGGATGGCGTTCCCTCGCGGCACGGCTTGGCTTGCGTATGGCGCGATTACCCTGTATAACAGCTCCGAAGGAGTCGCCATGAATATACCGAATCCGGATCTGCTCGAAGCCATCACCTCCGCTTTTGCAGATATCGACGAGGTAAAGGCGCTGGTGCTGTCCGGTTCTTCCCTGACCCGTTACGGAGACGAGCGCTCCGATTACGATTTTTACGTGTACGCAGATACCGAAATCGATCGGCGCAGACGCACCGAAATAGCCGAGCGGTTCGCCGCCTCCTACACCATCGATAATCATTTCTACGAGACTGACGACGAATGGCTCTTGCCGGAGTCGGGCAAGCAGGTCGAGTTCATTTACCGGAATCGGAACTGGATAGAGGGTGCGATACGGCGGGTATGGGTGGATGGGGAAGCTACGCTTGGCTATACCACCTGCCTTGTTTTCAACGTGCAGAACTCACGCATCCTTCACGATCCGGAGTCCTGGTTCAGCATGGTGCAGGATCTAACGTGCCAGCCGTATCCGCCCCAATTGGTCCAAAACATCATCGCCAAAAATATACCCATGCTCTACGGTCGATTAAACGGCTCGTTCCGCGAGCAAATCCTGAACGCTGTTACGCGCGACGATCTCGTCGCGGTTAACCACCGCATAAGCGTTTTTCTGGCGAGCTATTTCGACGTTCTCTTCGCCTTAAATAATGTCCTTTGTCCGGGCGAAAAGCACCTTGTTCAGTATGCGCTCGACACCTGCCGCACCCTGCCGGCCTCATTTAAACACGAAGTCGAATCCCTCATTACCGCGCCGGTACAGCACAAGCCGGTGCACCTCGATCACCTGGTGGAAGAGCTTCGGCGACTCGTGGCGAAGAACGGATGATAAAAGACGTTTCGGATGCCGCTTCGATGACTCTTTGGGTGGGTGACCGGATTCGTGCCGACCAGTCCATCGGGGGGACTTCAGGAGCAATAAAAAAACCGCAACCCCTTGGGGTTGCGGTGGATACTTGGGGCGAAAAAGGAGATTCGAACTCCCGACCTTCTGAGCCACAGTCAGACGCTCTAACCAACTGAGCTATTTTCGCCATGGGAGCGAAACAGTATAGCGATATGCGGGCGCTATGCAAGTTTTTTCGTATAATTTGCCAATTACCGGTCGGCTATCGTTAGCGGCGGTTCAGCATCATGCCGCTGGACATGCCGGCGCGGTTGCGCCACGATTCGACTTCGCGCTGGATAGCGGTGTTGTCGGGATTGGCCATCATCAGGCTTTCGCCGATACGCATCGCTTCTTCGTAGCGTCCATTGGCGGCCAGGGCCATGCCCATCAGGTACTCGCCGGCCTGGTCGCCGGGGGATGACTGGCGGTAATCCTGAGCCGCCTGCAAGGCCCCGGCGGCGTTGCGGCCCCACTTCGACCAGAAGCTGACATACATGTAGCGGAGTTCCTGATCGTGCAGGCGAGTCGACCATTCGCCGCCCCAGGCGCGTTCGGCTTCGTCAAGGTTACCGCCAAGCGCCCAGGCCCAGGCTTCGAGGGCGGGGATGCCGGCGTTGCGGCCGCTGCCGTCGTCGTAGAGCGCGCCGGCGGCGCGCTGGGTGGCAGCGTAGTTGCGGATGCGCATCGCCAATTGCTGGGCCGCCTGTTGATTGACAGGAAGCGGTTTGCCGACAGCCATCTTGAGAACGTCGACCGCGCCGGTCGGGGCGGCATTGACGGTGCCGATAGACATGGAGACGCCTCGGGCGTCAGGCGCGAGAACGTAGAAACGCGGCACGGCGGCGTGGACGAGGCGGAGCGACTCGAGGAAAGCGCGGTCGTCCATATTCCCTTCGTGACAGCGGATGGGGACAAAAAGGGTATTGATAAAATCGGCGTAAATCGGGTCGTGGAGATGGTGCAGTTTGAATGATTCGCAGGGAGGGCAATTACTGCCTTCGACAAAAATGTAGATCAGCTTGCCTTCGGCCCCGGCTCTGGTCATGGCTGCCTGCAGGTCGGCTGGCTGCCAATTAACTTCGGCAGACCGTGCGGCTGAACCAAGCCCAAGAACCAGAAGAAACAGCAAAACCGAAGAACGGATAACGCGCATAAGAACTCCCCTTTGAATCCGATATCACGCCTCGGCAGCGGCCGAAACGGGCGCCCCCCTCACATGTCCCACTCGGTGGAACCGACTCCACCATCTTACACAGGGTAGTAGTCAATTCAACTTTTTTCGGAACAATATGCACCACAGGCGATAAGAAACCTGGATGGTGGAGAAACGCGTAAAATATTAATATAAAGACGTGTTTCCGGTCATAGACGGAAACGCCACATCCGATACTGTCCCGGTCACGCATTGGCCAAGCGTGCCGTTTTTGCAAAAAAACGACGGCCGGTTGCGGCGGCCGCCGTTATGGATACGGTGTGTATTTTTCGCGCTCCAAGAGTTTTAGAGCGTAAACGTCTCACTTTTTCCAGTCATGTCCGCCAGTACCGCTTCGCCCTTCTCGACATAGAACATGGCAGGCTTGGGGCCGCTTTCCGGGTTGCCGTAGATATCTTTGAGCATCGGAGCCTTGGCAAAAGATTTTTCCAGCAATTCCGGGGTTGTGTGGAAAACCGCCTTGCCGCTCAGGCGCAGCCACTGGCCCGTGTCGTTGGAGACGCTGATTTCGAACTTCGGATTGGCGACGAGCTGGTTGTAGACCTTCTTGCCAACGCCGGTGAAGAAGTAAAGCTTGCCGCCGTCGACGATGTGGAAGCCGAAAGGCCTGACGCGGGGCTGGTCGCCTTCGACTGTGGCCAGTTGGAACACAGGGTTGGCGTCCAGGAATTCGATGATCTTTTGCATGTGTTTCTCCTTTGGTGGAAGAAAACTCTCTTCCCTATTCAACCCGGATTCACGTTACCGTCAAGCGTTCTGGCCCATATCGCCGGTTAGCCGTGGTTTTCGAGCCGCCGCCGTTTCATCCAGCCGTCCGACCTTGGTCAGGGTAGGCGCGCCGTGAAGAACATCCGGTTCACCCGACGCTTCCTGGGCGATGCGAAGCATGGCGGCGATAAATCCGTCCAACTCTTCCTTTGACTCCGTCTCGGTCGGTTCAATCATAATAGCACCGTTCACGACCAAGGGAAAATAAATCGTCGGCGGATGGTAACCGAGATCGATAAGACGCTTGGCTATATCAAGGGTCGAGACCTTGAACTCGCGCTGCTTGGCGTCGGTGAAAACGCATTCGTGCATGCAGCGACCGTCAAAGGGCAGGTCATAGGCACCCTTGAGCTTTTCCTGCACGTAGTTGGCGGCAAGGACGGCATAGCCGCTCGCCTGGGGGAGATCCTTCCCAAGGCTGAGGATATAGGCGTAGGCCCGGAGAAATATGCCGAACTGCCCGTGGAACGCGTGGAGTCGGCCGATGGACAGCGGGAGGTCTTCGCTCCAGGCGAACGTCCCGTCGTCCAGTTTGACGACGCGGGGTCCGGGAAGGTAGGGGATGAGCCGCTCGCCCACCGCCACCGGGCCGGAACCGGGACCGCCGCCGCCGTGGGGCGTGGACATGGATTTGTGCAGGTTGTAGTGGATAACATCCACGCCCATCTTGTCCATGTCGACCCGGCCCATGACCGCGTTCAGGTTGGCGCCGTCGCCATAGACGAGCGCGCCCTTTTCGTGCAGCATGCGGCTGATTTCGGGCAGGTTGGATTCGAAGATGCCGAGGGTGTTCGGATTCGTCACCATGATGGCGGCGACGTCGTCGTCCAACAGCGCGGCAACGGCCGACGGTTCAATCCTGCCGTCGGGACCAAGCGGTACCTTGATCTCGCTGAAGCCGCACATGGCGGCGGTGGCGGGGTTGGTGCCGTGGGCGGTGTCGGGCATCAGCACCTTGGTCTTGCCGGTTTTGTGGTGACGGTGGTAGGCGGCGATCATGAGCATACCGCATAGCTCGCCATGCGCGCCGGCAGCCGGTTGCAGGCTGGCTTCCCGGAGGCCGACGATATCGGCAAGCAACCGCTCGGTCTCGTAAATCAACCGGAGCGCGCCCTGGGACGCCTCGGCGGGCAGGAGCGGGTGGGCGCGGGTAAAGCCGGGCAGGGCGGCTACCGCTTCATGGACCTTGGGATTGTATTTCATGGTGCAACTGCCAAGGGGATACATGCCGGTGTCGACGCCGAAATTCCAACTCGAGAGGCGGGTGTAATGGCGCACCACCTCCAGTTCGGACAAGTCGGGCCAGTCCGGCCCGTCGCCGGCGACATCGGCAGGCATGGGGCTGGACGGCACGCCGGGATTCGGCACGCTGATGGCGGAGCGGCCCTTGCGGCCGCGCTCCCACAAGGGCGGTTCATTAAGAATAAGTCCGGACGCGCCGACCGGTTCGGGTGCGCTGTCTAGCATGCGAGTCCTTTCGTGACGGCGTCGAGCAGACGGTCGAGATCCGCCTTGGCGCTGACTTCGGTGACGCCGAATAGCCACGCACCGTCGTATTCCGGATAGTACCGCGACAAAGGTAGCCCGGCGAGAATCTTGTCCCCCTTCAACCCTTCGTAGACCCGGTCGAAACCGGCTGGGGCGCGCAGGGCGAATTCGTTGAAGGTGGGTTTGTCGGAGAGGGGCGTAAACCCTGCCGCGACCAACCCGGCCTTGAGGTATTCGGCGAGGTCGCGATTCACTTGGGCTATTTGCCGGAAGCCGCTGCCGCCCGCCGCCGCCATATAAACGGCTGCCGTCAGGGCGGCGTGACCGGCGTTGGAACAGATGTTCGAGACCGCTTTGCCGCGACGGATATGTTGCTCGCGGGTGGAGAGGGTAAGGACATAGCCGCGTTGGCCCCGATTGTCCACCGTCTCGCCGACCAGGCGTCCCGGTATTTGCCGCATAAATTCGGCCTTCGCGGCCATGATGCCGAGGCCGGGACCGCCGAAGGATTGGCCGAGACCAAAGCCTTGGCCCTCGCCGAAGGCGATATCGGCTCCGCACTGCCCGGGCGACTTCAGGAGGCCGAGGGCAAACGGTTCGGTAAACCCGGCCGCGAGAAGACCGCCGGCCGCGTGAATCGCTTCGGCGGCGGCGGCGAGATCCTCGACCACGCCGAGGAAATTCGGCGACTGCATGACCAGGACGGCGGGTTTGTCCAAACCAGCCAAACCCGAGAGATCGGTGCGGCCGTCCGGGAGGGCGGGCAGTTCGATGATGTCGACATCGTCGGCCGGGTCGAGGTAGGTCTTTAGGACCTCGCGGTAATGGGGGTGGACCAACCGGCTCACCGCGACGGCGCGGCGCTTGGTTACCCGCTGCGCCATGAGGACCGACTCGGCCATGGCGGTCGAGCCGTCGTACATGCTGGCGTTGGCGACGGCGAGGCCGGTGAGGCGGCTGACCAGGGTCTGGTATTCGAATATAGCCTGGAGGGTTCCCTGGCTCATCTCCGGCTGGTAGGGCGTATAGGCGGTGAGGAATTCCGACCGTCCCGCCAGGGCAGGCACGACCGCAGGCACATGATGGGCTTGCGAACCGGCTCCGAGGTAGACCTGCCAGTCGCCGCCGCCAGCCGATGCCAGTTCATCGAAGCGGCGGCGGAGATCCCATTCGTCCAAAGGATCGGGGAGGGCGGGAGCGGAATCGAAGCGGGACGTCTCCGGCACGGCGGCGAAGAGTTCGTCGATGGATGCCGCGCCGACCGCGTCCAGCATGTCCCGGACGTCGTCGTCTGTATGGGGAAAATAGCGCATTAGCCATTGTCCTTCAGGTGTTGGAGGTAGGTATCGGCATCCATGAGGCCGGAAAACCCGCCTGCGTCGGCGGGAGCGATTTCCACCAGCCAGCCGTCACCGTAGGGGTCGCGGTTGACCAGGCCGGGGTCGTCCTGGAGCGCTTCGTTGACAGCGATGACTTTGCCCGCCACCGGCAGGAACAGGGTGCTGACCGACTTGATGGATTCGAGCGAGCCGAACTCGCCGCCCATGGCTATGTCGGCCCCGACTTCGGGAAGCTCGACATAGGTGAGGTCGCCCAACTGGTCCTGGGCGAAGTCGGAGATGCCGACCCGGTGCGGGTCGGCGCTTGCAATCCATTCGTGATCCTTGGCGTACTTCAGGTCGCCGGGAATATTCAGTTCGTCGAAAGCTTTCATGCGGTCTCCTCTGTTTATCGGTGTAATTTTCGCCTCGCCGTCCGGTCGGGACGAATGTCGTCCGTTACCTCGACCGTGATGGCGCGCCGCGTGTCCTTGAGTGTCAATGTCGTGCCAGCCGGATAGGCCCTATCGACCCGCACAAATCCGCAGGCGAGGCCGCGCGGGTTCCAGCCTTCGGGCTTGCCCGGGCTGGCCCACGACGTCACCTTTCCCTCGACCCGGCCGATTGCCATGTCGGAGACGATGGTGGTGACGGTGCCGATCTCTCGGTCGCCGTCCAGCACGACCGCATCGTGCGGCTCGACCCGGCGCGGATCAAAACCGACGAACGGAAGGGTGGCTGTCGCGTCGGCGGCCAGAAGCGCCTCGGCCCCGTGGAATGATTTGGTGAAGGCGCCGTCAGCCGCCAGCGGCAAGGCGAACGGCCAAGGGTGATTGATAAATGGCCAATGGCCGATATCCTGGTGGCTGAGCGGTAGCACCGCACCGGTGCGGAGCGAGTCGCGGGCCGCCAAGCCGCACGGCAACAGGCCATCGCCCGAACCGGCGTCCAGGAGCGATTGGAACAGCCCTGCCGCCTTGTCTTCAGGCATAAAGAGTTCGAACCCCATTTCGCCGGTATAGCCGGTACGCGACAGCAGGATAGACGTGCCGTCGGCCAGGTGGACATCGGAACGGGCGAGGTCGAAGCTGCCTTTGAACGAGAAATAGGGGAACTTGGCCAGGAGCGTCTCCGCGTCTGCTAGGAACGGAGCGAGGAGCCGGGGCGCTGCCGGACCCTGGATGTCCAGTTTTGCAAACCGTGGTTGGAGCGGACGGATATCCACTTCCGCCGCGCCGGGAAGGGACCGCAGGTGGGCGCTTACCCGTTCGCCCATCGAGGCATTAAGGACGATGGCAAAACCGTCTTCCTGCGGATACACGATAGCGTCGTCGAGGCAATGGCCGTGGTCGTCCAGGAACGCGCCATAGGCGCACCGGCCTGGCTGGAGGCCGGCGATGTCGCGGGTGTAGGCATAGTTAAGGAACGATGTGGCGGTGCCGCCCCGGATCGTTATCACATCCATGTGGCTGGTGTCGAAGAGACCGGCCGCCTGCACCACCGCCAGGTGTTCCTTGACCGCTCCCGCCCGGTACCACAGCGGCATGTCCCAGCCGCCGAAGGGGGCCATGGTCGCGCCGAGGTCGCGGTGGAGTGAATAGAGGGGGGTGTGGAGGATGCCGCCGTCAGCCGTCATGGTTCGCCTTTCCCATTTCATATATGCCGCAGTGAAGTCTGTAATAATAGGCGGAGCCGCCGTGGTGGAAAGTGGAAAACCGTTGCGACCCGTTACTCCCCTTCCCGTGCCTCCAGCCTGCCGGAGACGTGCCGCCATTCCTTGCTGTTGCCGCCGCCCATGAGTTTGGAGGCGGAGGTGTACATCCCCACCACGCAGACAGCGGCGAAAATGAGGAAGCCGGTATGCATGGCCGGGAGGTAAAGACCCGCCGTCTCCAGGCTGAGTTCCATATCGCCCATATAATGGTGGACAATAAGCGAGGTCGTGGCGATGGACAACGACTGGCCAAGCTGCCTGGCGGTGCCGGTGGTGGCGGAGGCGAGGCCGGAGAGTTTGCTCGATACCGACCCCATGATGATGTTGACGTTCGGGGACGAGAACATGGCGAAGCCGACGCCGACCATCACCAGGATAAGCGTTACATGGTAGACAGGCGTCGATTCATTCAACCACGCCAGCATGAACAAGCCGGTCGCGATTAACCCCATGCCCGAGGTGGTCAAAGTCGACGGGTTAATGCGGTCCGACAGCCTGCCGCCGAGAGGCGACAGGATGCACTGGGTCACCGGTTGGGCGATAAGGACCAGGCCGGCCTGATCGGGCGGAAGGCCGAGGACGTACTGGAGGTAAAGGCTCAGGATAAAGCCAATGGCGAACGAGGCCGAATAATTAATCATGGCGGAGAGGGACGAAAGACGGAAGTGGCGGTTTTGTGCAAAGATTTCCAGCCGCAGCATCGGGTAGGTGGAGCGGAGCTGCAACCGCACAAACACCGCGCCGGCGATAAAACCGACCGCCAGGAGAATCCACCCCGCCATGAGCGGCAGGTGCGAAAAACCCATGACGACACAGGCGATGGCGGCGGCGTAGATGCCGGAACCGGCGTAGTCGTAGGGCTCGCCCTTGCCTTCAATCCATTCATCCTTGATGCTGGTTGCGCCGGTGACGATAGCCATGAGAGTCAGGAAAGCGGACACGTAGAAAATCGACCGCCAGCCGAAATGCTGCGCCAACAATCCTCCGAGGAACGGCCCGGCGGCGACGGCGAAATAGACGACGGCTGTGTTGATGCCGAGGGCGCGCCCCCGGCGTTCCTTTGGAAAAACCGCCGTGAGGATAGCCATATTGGTGGCGAAGACCAGGGCCGAACCGACGCCGGAGAGAAAGCGGAACATGATAAGCGTCGGCCCGCTCCAGGCCAAGCCGCACATAAGAGTAAAGAAACCGAAAACGGAAATGCCTATCAGGTAGAGGCGGCGCTTGCCGACCAGGTCGGCGAGGCGGGCCGCCGGCATCTGGAACATGGTGGTGCCGACAAGGTAGCCGGAAATAAGGAAGGTCAGGGTAAAGGCCGAAAGGGCAAAGTCCTGCACCACCAAGGGCATGGCCAGGTTGAGACTCGACCCCATGAAGGGGACGAGAAAGACGGCGATGCACAGGGCGAACTGGACGCGATAGGGGTTGGAACAGATTGCGGGGCGTTGGGCTTGCATTAAAAACTACTCCATACGGGCTAAAACAAGATCGGAAGCCGTCCGGGGACGTCTTCCGCGACAGATGATTCTACGATGGACTCTTTGCAGAGTTGTGAATAACCCATTATAATGATAGCGCCGGGAAATGCATGGCAAAACATGACATTAACGGGCGACCTGGGGGAAAAATCCGCAAAGGAACCGGGAGGACGATGCCATGTGGCAACTTCTACGCAAAGCGCCGAAACGATTCGCTCGCTCGATGGGGTATTGTCGCGATGCGTTCGGAAAAATGGTCGAGGAGGAGTCGTTTCGGCTCGAACTGATCGCCCTTTTTATCGTCGCGGTCGTGATGCTCCTGTGCGGGTGGCCGTGGTGGAAGAAGCTGATCCTGTTTGGCGGCTGCTTGCTTATTCCGCTGACGGAGACGATCAACTCGGCTATTGAGGATGTTTGCGATTTGATAACCGAGGAAAAGAACGACAAGGTGAAATCGGCGAAGGACAAGGGGGCGCTGGCTGTGTTGACGGCGATTGTTTTTAATGCGCTGTTGTTGGTGGCGTTGTTGTTGATGGAGGATTGAGTGGGTTTTGTTGCATTAGTTGAGTTTGGTGTTTGGCGTGGACCCCGGCCGAACCGCCCGTTTTCCGCGCTGGTGGATGTCCGCACGCCGGGGTGACGTGAGGGGGTGAATGGTAGGCTTTGTCTATCCGTGAACGACAACCAAAGTCGCCGTTTCGGCAATTTTGGGAGGGAAAAACGTCTGGCGGTAAAACCTCTTCCCGGAGGGTGCCGGGTACTGCCTGGGTGCCACGTCCGCGCGCCTGAAACGCGGTCGTGGCGGTGGTGTGGAAGCCGCTTCCTCACGCCGTTTCGCCGCCTTGAAAACAGGGAGCGCTAAACGGGGTTACACCCACTTTTTATGTCGCTCGTTTCATGCGACGATACGGGTGGCGAAGCTGCTTCCGGGGTGGCTCCCTCCGGGATTCGGCTTTACCGCCCGACTCCCGTCAGAACCGCACACCGCTTGGCGCTCTTTTCTCTCCGGGCTGGATGTTTCCGACGGTTTAAACATTCGTCCCTTCCGAGAGAAAAGTGGTTCGGCCGAACCTTTACTACACCACCGATACTAGCCGCGTTCACGCACAACGGATGGAAAAATCAGATTTTTAGGATGAGGTTACCGGACCCGCAGCGGCGCATGGCCGAGGTAGTCCGAGGCGGCCAGGACATAGCGGGTCTTGCCGATGACGATGTCGGCTCCGGGAGGATTGCCGGGCAGGAGCGCATGGACATGGCCGAAGACGCACAGGTCGATGTCGAATTCGTCGATAAGGCTGGTGATCACTGTCGGCTGGCCGTCCTCGCTGATGGGGGGATAATGCAGCATGGCGATCCGGAAATAGCCTGCGTCTTTCGGAAGTCCCGATAGGCTCAGCCGCAACCGCTCCAGCTCGCGGGCGCGAATCTTGTCCGGATCTTCCTCGCGCGCGGCTTTGACGAGGTCGCGCTTTTCCGGCGCGACGTCCGGGTTGTCCCGGTTGGAGACAAAGCGCCAGAATATACCGGGAAAATCCCACATGCGGCTGCCGCCTATGGCGACGTCGCCGAGGACAATGTGATTGTTCTGGATAAAATGGAGGGTCGGAATTGCCAACGCCTCCATCTTCTTCAGGCTCTGCCACCAGTAATCGTGGTTGCCCCGGAGCAGAACCTTGTCGCCTGGGAGGGCGGCCAGCCACTCGAGATCCGTGACGGCATCGGCAAGGCGCATGGCCCAGGAGATGTCACCGGGGACCAAGACAATGTCGCCGTCCCGCACCGTCTCGGTCCAGGCTGTCTTGAGCCGTTCGGCGTGGTTGTCCCACGCCGGGCCGAAGACGTGCATCGGCTTTTTGCCGGAGATGGACAGGTGTGGGTCGGACAAAGCAAAAATGCGGCGGTCACTGTCGTGGCCGCCGCAAGGAGTATGGGAGGAATTGGCTACGCCTTGAGTCATTCGCCGTCCTTGAAGGAGAGGCCCATCTCGACCAGCTTTTTCTTGATCTCGGTCAGGGAGACGCGGCCGAAATTGCGGGCGCTCGCGAGCTCGGCTTCGGAACGGGAGGTGAGTTCGCCGATGGTGGCGATGCCCATCGTTTCCATGCACTTGCGGGAGCGGACGCCAAGCTCCAGTTCGTCGATGGACTTCGAGAGGATCTCCTGGTTGGCGTTGCGGCGCTGACGTTCCATCACCTGGCGGGTGGCGGCGTCCTCGCGCATCATGCCGAGGCGGAGGCCCTTGGCTGCGAGCATTTCCTTTATCTCGCGCAGACTGGTTTCGCCGAAGTTCTTGTAGGCGAGCATCTCGGACTCGGTGCGCTTGATCAGGTCGCCCAGGCACATGATGTTCATGCTGGACAAACAATTGCGGCTACGGACCGAGAGTTCGAAATCGGAGACGGGGACGCGGAGAATCGCTTCCATCCGCTCGGACTGTTTGGTCTCCTCTGGAGAATAATACATATTGGCCGCCGCTTCGGCGTTGGTCAGGAACAATTTCGCCCTGCGGTTCAACGGGGCGATTTTCAGCGCCCGGCGGCAACAGGTGATGGACTTTTCGTAGTCTTCCTCGTCCTCGTAGAGAAGCGCGAGGTTGAGGCAGGCGTTGACGTAGACGCGGTTCGACTCGGGGCCGATGCGGCTATAGAATTCTTTCGCCAAACTGTCGAGGCCGCGCAGGTCGGCCAGATAGGCGGCGCGGAACAGGCAGTCGGCGTAATTCGGGTTGATGTCGATGGAACGGCAATAGTGGTCCAGCGCTTCCTGGTAGCGGCCGGAGTCTTCGAGGACGCGGCCGAGGAAGAAGTCGAGTTCCGGCTTGTCGGAGAACTGCTTGCGCTGGTTGTCCGCCATCTCCACCGCTTCGTCGGTGCGGCCGAGGCGACGCAACGCGTCGATGGGCTTCAGGGCGAAGGGAGCGACGGTGGGGGCCATCTGGGCCGCTTTTTGGAAATGCTTCAAGGCCGCTTCCTCGCGGCCGTGACGCTCTTCGTTAAGGCCGAGGATCATCGCGCCGACAGGGGAGTTCGGCACTTTATCAGCGTGTTCAACCGCCTTCTGCATATCGCCAAGCGCCATGTAGGCGGCGGCGGCGCGGACGTCGGCGTCCGGCTTGCCGGCGAGGGAGGGGATGAGGTCTTCGATATTTTCCTTCCAGTCCTCCTGCTTGGCGGCGAGGGTGTCGAGGTAGTAGAGCGCCTCGAGGTCGAGGGTGTCTGCCAGGAGAATGTCGGCGGCGGTAGTGTCGTGAATGGCGGTGGTCATGGGTCGTGCTGCCTCCGTATAGCGTTTTAAAATGAATGCGTACCTTCCCCTGCGCTTTTCGGCTTATTCCAGTAATAACCGTAAAATGCAGTAAGGAACCATTCACTCGTAAAAAGCGCTAGGCTATTTTTCTCAATCGATAATACATAATAGCGACGCAATCCCATAGTATAGTGCAAGGGATTGGTCGCCCGCAAGGTTTTTTTCTGGATCAGGGCCGATAATGCCTGTCAACGTATCCGGAAAAGTCTTCGCCACCCGGTTACGAGTGCCGATCGGACGTACCGTGTAGGGATAAATCCATGGGAAAAATATCTTCTCCGGATATGACCAGCCGGAAAAGCCCGGCGACCGCAGCGGCAATGTGTTTGATTTTACCGATAAAATTACGTGTTCGTCGGTTTAAATAAGGAAAAAATTGCGTAGTCGTTTTGGCGGAGGTATTCGCCTAATCGCTTAACTGCCAATGAAACCACCAGGTTAGGCGACCGGGGCTGGACTAAAACAGGCTGGGAAAAAATGAGGGGTTTTTCTTTACAAACGTTTTGAGGCGAATATAATGCAAAAATCAAAGGCCGGAAAGCAGTCGGGTTTTCACCGCTTCCGCAGCCCCTATGCGACACTGTAGCGCCCTCCATATGCTCATGAAACGCGAGGGCCGGCCGGTTTCATCCGGCGGCTGAACCGCGTTTACAACATGGTTGGTTGTACCGGCCCAAAGGAACGACTATGTCAACATCCATGGTTTCAACCGTCCTGGAAATTGAACGCGAAGCAGAGGCCATTCTGGTCAAGGCTGATGCGGACGCCGCCGCCGCTGTCACCCAGGCGAAAGCGGACCGCGAAAACGCGGCCAAAGCCCACGCCGAGGCGACCGCACGGGAAATCGCCGATATCGAGGCAAAAGCCGCCGCCGACCGCGAAGCGCGGGTGCGGGAACTGTCCGCCTCGGGCGAAAAAGATCTCGCCGTGGTTAAAAACATCTCCGACGCGGCTTACGACAAGGGTGTGCGGTACGTGATGGATGCGCTGAAGGGCAAGTAGGGCAGCTATCCGTATCCGTTCTGTGGTAGTGCGGCACCGCGAATCTGTTTTCCATCCGGGATCGCCCGGACGCACTTTGGAGCCAAGGCATGATTGAACAGATGACCCATGTGGCGATAATGGCGAAAGCGGGAGACAGGGATGCCCTGTTGCGCTGGCTCTATAAAGAGCACGGCTTCCACGTCATGCCCATCGATGCAGCCGAAGACGCCACCTGGCAAGGCAAGTTCGCCGCCCTCCCTGACCAGACCCAGGAAATAGACAATACCCTGACCCGCATTTCATCCGTCGTCTCATTCTGTAATGAACACGCCTCGCATAAACCCGGATTCCTCGACACTATGCTGCCTCTGAAGGTGGTGGGCACCAAGGAGGAACTGGATGCGGCCCTGACGGAAATCAACGTCGACGCGCTCTACGACAAAACAGCCGCCATGCGTGCGACTATTGAAAAAGATAACGAGACCATCACCAGGCTGACGAACGACAAATCAGCCATTCAGCAATTCGCCTTCCTTGGAGACGACCTTCCGGCTTTGTCCCGGCTCAAGCACCTCGCTCTCGATGTGGTGGCGGTGAGCGGGCAGGGTGGTAAGGCTTTCCTGATGGACGAGCGCATTACCTCGGGCCAGATATTGGCTGAGCAGCTTTTCGCTGACCAGACCCATGCCTATTATGCATTGTTGGTGCCTGCGGAAAACTCTGACGTGCTCAAGGGACTCGTTGACGATCACGGCTTGCATGTCCAGCCCATTCCCCACGTCGACCGGGGCGCTGTGGCGGAAATGACCGATCTCGAACGCCGCATCAACGAGAACAAATTGAGCCTCGAACAGCACCTCGAGGACGCCTCCAGCTTTGCCGACGAATGGCAAAAGAAGGCGGCCCTGGTGGCTGGTTATTATGAAAGCGAAAAGAACCTGGCTGTGGCCCGCACCGGCATGGCCGAGAGCGAGCACCTGTTTGTAACCAGGGGCTATGTGAAAACCGAGGAGCTGCAAGCGCTGACCTCTCGGATGGAATCGGCTCTTCCGAGCGCGACCCTGATGGCGTGCGACGCGCCGGCGACCGATGCGGAACAACCCGAAGAGCCGCCGGTCAGCCTGAAGTGGAACAAGTGGATTTCCCCGGCGTCCCTCCTGGTGAAGATGTATGGCCTGCCGGCCTACAACTCCATCGACCCGACGCCGTATGTGTTTACCATATTCTTCGCCTTTGTCGGCATCTGCCTTGGCGACGCGGCCTACGGCATCGCCCTTATCGGCATCATGTTCTGGCTGAAGCACAAATACCGGGACCAGGCGGGCTTGCAGGACTTCTTTACCTGCTTTGTCTACTGCGGCATAACTACGGTCATCGCCGGTACCCTGACCGGTTCGTGGATGGGCGACCTCTCGTCCATGATTCCCGGCTTGGGTTGGTTCGACCGGTTCAGGACAAGCGTGGCTCTCATCGACCCGGTGAAGAATTCGCAGATGGCCCTGTATATCGCCATCGGCATCGGCATCGCCACCCAGTTCTATGGCATGATTCTCCGCGCCTACCGCGACTGGCGCCGGGGCGACAAGATGGGCGCGTTCTCCGACGGTATCCTCTGGATTGCGTTCCTGCTGTTCGCCATTCTGGGCGGGTTGACCGGGGCGACGGTGTTCTGGATCCTCTTCGTTATTACCTGCGTCCTGCTGATTTTCACCCAGGGACGGGAACAAAAGAGCTGGATAAGCCGCATCCTGGTGGGTATTGTCGCGCTCTACGGTATTGTCGGAGCCTATGGCGCGAGCGCGATTCTCGGCGACCTTATCTCCTACGCCCGTTTGATGGCATTGAACCTGACCGGCGCGGCTCTTGGCTCTACCTTTAATATGCTGGCCAGAATTTCCACCGACATCCCCTATATCGGCGTTATCGTCGCCATTCTGGTCATCGTCGGCGGCCACCTGATGAATTTTTTCCTGAATCTGCTCAGTGGGTTTGTGCACTCGGCCCGTCTTATCATGCTTGAATTCTTCGGCCGCTTCTACGAGGCCGGTGGGACCGCTTACCATCCCTACGGATTCCACAGTACCAGTGTCGATGTCAAAAACGAAGGTCAATCCCGGTGAACCGGGTGTGAATTTGTCGAGGACACCGTCAGCGAACGATGTCCATGCGGGCCGGCCTGCCGGCTAGTCAAAATGAGGAGGATTTTCCAACATGTTGTCGTTCTACTTCCTTGAATCGGGAATCGGCTGGACCGTCTTGGGCGCAATGACCGCACTGGTCCTGGGCGGCATTGGCAGTGCTTTGGGTATCGCCACCGCAGCGGGCCAGGGCGCGGGCGTCTTGTCGGAAAAGCCCAATCTGTTCGGCAAGGTCTTCCTGCTGATTCTGCTCCCCGGCACCCAGGGTCTCTATGGCATGGTGTTTGCCTTCCTGGTCATGACCTTTACCGGCATTTCCACTGACATCGCCGTGGCGAATCAGATGACCGTCGGCATCGGCGGCGCGCTTGGCATCGTCGGCGTCACCCTCGGCCTCGTCCTGCTGCTCTCGGCCAAATACCAGGGGCAGACCTCCGCCGCCGCCATCAACCTGGTGGCGAAGAAAGAGGACCAGTTCGGCCGCGGCATCATCCTGCCGGCGCTTGTGGAAACATATGCGGTGTTCGGCCTGCTGGTCGCCATCCTTATGCTCAACTGGCTGTTGATCGCCGGACAGACCATCGCCGGCTAAAACCGCGCGGTGCGGCGGCTTCGGCCGCCACCGGGCAGGGGAATGACGTTTGCGTCGCCCCGGTCCCGGGTTGGATATTCCACCGTGGACAACAGGCCGCCAGGTTTATGCCCTTTCGGGGCAAAACGCCCGGCGGCATAGCGGGGCCGTATCGGGAATAATCGTGAACTTCCTGGGACGTTTTGTTCCGGGTCGGCCCGAGAGGCATCCTGTGGAGATTAGGTATGAGTCTCGAAAGCGTTAAAAGCAAGGTGCTGGATGAGGCGAGGGCGCGGGCTAATGCCAAGCTGGCCGAGGCGAACGCCGAAGCCGACCGCATCCGCGCCGAAGGCAAGGCGGCGGATGACCGCACCGGGTCGGAAGCGGTCCGCGACGCTACCCTGCGTCTGGAACGGGAGACCGTCCGCGAGCTGGAGCGTATCGGCCACGACAACCGGTTGCAGATCCTGTCTGCCAAAAACAACGCCATCGACGAGGTGTTCAAGCGGGTACGGGACAAGGTCGCGTCCCTCTCGGACAACGAATACCTTGAACTCGTTGGCGCGTGGCTGGACACCCTGCCCGCCGAGGTGGGGGGCGTCCTCCGGGTCAACCCGAAGGACGAAGCCATGTTCAACGCCGGACTGATCACCCTGAACCGCAATCGGAGCGGGGCCGGCCAGTTCACCGGCGTTGCCGCCGACCCGAAGGTCTCGGCCGGGGCCATCGTCGACGGCCCGGACTACGCCATCGACTGCACCGTGGATCGCCGTCTGGGCGAGCTTCGGGAAACTGCGGTCGGCGATCTCGCGCGGGTCCTGTTTGGAGCCTAAGTGATGACCAAAACGCTCTCATATACGGTGGAGAAACGGCCGACGGCCTGGTCGTTCGTGAGCGGCAAGATTGCCGCGCTCGAATCCGAACTGCTGCCCCGGTCCTTCTTCGAGGCAATCCTCAAGGCGCCGAACCGCGCCGAGGCGCGGGCTTCGCTGGGCAAATCCGGCTACCGGGTGTTGTTCCCCGACGATAAGTCGTTGAACAACGTCAGTGCCATTCTCGACCAGAAGGGGAAGGACATCAGGGCGGAACTCTTCTCCCTCTGTCCGCCGCATCCGCTGGAAAACTTCTTCGGCATTTCGTCGCGGTTCCGCACCTTCCGCACCCTGTTCAACCAGGCGAGCAAAGGCGCGAATCCGTCGGTCGCCGACCTCGATGCGTTATTCCCTGTTTTCGCGGTGGAAGAAGCGTATTCCGACGGCCTGCGGGAGCACCGGGATATGTTGTTCCGGAAAATCCCGCCGCAGGCGGCGACGCCGCTGGAACGCTCCATCTATCTCGATTCGGCCGCGTGTTCGCTGATGCGGGTGGTGGCGGATTTTGTGCCGGAAAAGCTGGTGCGTGAATACATGATTGACCGCGCCCTCCTCACCGCCTGGTCCGGCATCTTCCGGCTGCGCTGGGCCGATGTGCCGGCCGACATGATTCGCACCTGGTACGTCTACGAAAACAGCCGCGATCTGGCATCGTCCATCCTCGCGGCGGAGACCGAACCGAAGGCTGAAATCTCCAAGCGCCTGTCTGTCCGTTCTTCCGCCATCCTCGAGGGCATCGACCTGAACCGCATCAAGGCCGACATCGACGCCGCCTCCGCCGACGTGCTGCGGGAGACCGTTCTTGCCTGCCGCATGGTTCCGTACGGGGCCGAGCGGGTGTTGTCCTACCTGGTCGCGAACGAGGTGGAGATGGTCAACCTGGAACTCAGCCTCTCCGCGGTCGCCTTTGGTATCGACCGCGAGGTGACGCAGTCGCGCCTGAGGAGAGAATATGCCTAAGGTTTTGGTTATTGGCAAACATTCACAAATCCTGCCGTTCAAGTCGGTGGGGGTGGAACCGGTCGACGTCGAATCCATCGACGATGCGAAGGACGCGCTCCGCTCCATCCGCGAATCGGGCGAGGAAACGCTGGTGCTGATTCCCGAGGAACTCGCGCTGGAATGCGCCAACGAAATCGCCCTCCTGCGTCAGGGTGTGAACGTGGTGGTGATGACCCTCCCGGCCATGAACGGCGAAGTGGGGGCGCAGCGGGAAAACGTCCGCCAGTTGGTGGCGCGTTCTCTCGGCGTCGACCTCATGGGCAAGCGCTGACCGGCGGGCGACTATACAATATTGAATGTGATTTGATTCGAAACGATAAAAGCACGGGATGGATTACGGCTCCCGGCAAGGCAAGGGAAGGGTTTTTGCGATGGCCACCGAGCGTTCAACTGGAACGATTATCAAGGTGAGTGGTCCTCTGGTCGTGGCCAGAGGGCTGTCCGGGTCGCGCATGTTTGAAATGGTCAAGGTGGGCGAGTTGGGCCTCTTTGGCGAAATCATCGAGATCCGAGGCGATCAATACTCCATCCAGGTGTACGAGGAGACCGAGGACATCGCCCCGGGCCAGCCGGTTGTTCCCACCGGCGTGCCGCTGTCGGCCGAACTCGGACCCGGTCTGCTGCAGTCCATCTACGATGGCGTGCAGCGTCCCCTCGACAAGCTGATGGCCCGTTACGGCGAATTCATCGTCCGTGGCGCCGCTGCGCCGTCTCTCGACCGCGAAAAGAAGTGGGCCTTCACTCCTGTCGCCAAGGAAGGTGAACAACTCACCGGCGGCGACATCCTTGGCACGGTGCCGGAGACCGACCTTATTCTTCACAAGGTGATGGTGCCGCCCACCATCGCCGGCACGTTGAAGTCCATCAAGTCGGGCGACTTCACCGTTGAAGAGGTCATTGCCGTGATTGAGGCCGAAGACGGCACCAGCCACGACATCACCATGCTGCAGCGCTGGCCGGTGCGTATTCCGCGCCCCATCGATCACAAACTGCCGCCGACCAAGCCGCTCCTCACCGGGCAGCGCATCATCGACACCCTGTTCCCGGCCGCGAAGGGCGGCACCGCCTGTATCCCCGGACCGTTCGGCTCGGGCAAGACGGTGGTGCAGCACCAGATCGCCAAGTGGGCCGATGCCGACATCGTCATCTTCATCGGCTGCGGCGAACGCGGCAACGAAATGACCGACGTGCTGCTCGAGTTCCCCGAACTCACCGACCCCAAGACCGGCCGCCCCATCATGGAGCGGACCGTCCTGGTCGCCAATACCTCCAATATGCCGGTTGCGGCGCGCGAAGCGTCTGTCTTTACCGGTATCACCATGGCCGAGTACTACCGCGACCAGGGCTATTCGGTCGCGCTGATGGGCGACTCGACCAGCCGCTGGGCCGAGGCCATGCGCGAAATGTCCGGCCGTCTTGAGGAAATGCCCGGCGACGAAGGCTATCCGGCCTACCTCGCCAGCCGCTTGGCCGCCTTCTACGAACGCGCCGGCCTGGTCGTGTCCCTTGGTAAGGACAAGCGGGAAAGCTCGGTCACTATCATCGGCGCGGTGTCGCCGTCCGGCGGCGACCTGTCGGAACCGGTCACCCAATCGACCCTGCGCGTCACCAAGGTTTTCTGGGGCCTGGACGACCAGCTCGCCTTCCAGCGTCACTTCCCGGCCATTAACTGGCTGACCTCCTATTCGCTCTACCTCGACGTCACCGACCCGTGGTATGACGAAAACATCGACCCGAACTGGTCCAAGCATCGCCGCCAGACCATGGTCATCCTGAAAAAAGAAGCCGACCTGCAGGAACTGGTGCGGTTGGTCGGCATGGACTCCTTGAGCCCGACCGACCGGCTCCTGATGGAGGTCGCCCGCCTTATCCGCGAGGACTTCCTGAACCAGAGCGCCTTCGACGATATCGATACCTTCACCTCGCTGAAGAAACAGGCGATGATGCTGGACGCCATCCTGCATTTCTACGCCGTGACGACGGAGAAGCTCGACGCCGGCTACGACCTCGCGTCCATGCTGGAACTGCCGATTATGGAAGACATCTCCCGCGCCAAGTTGACGCCCGAGAACGAGCTCGACAGCCGCTTCGCCGAACTCAAGGAAAAGATAACCAAAGCCATCAACGAAGCGGCGGCGAAGGCCCAGTAGCACCCGGATAAACCCAGAGCGGAGTAAAGATATGTCCACAGTTGCAGCCAAAGAATTCCGTACCATCCAGAACATCGTCGGCCCGCTGGTCTTTGTGGGCGGGGTGGAAGGCATCGGCTACGGCGAAATCGCCGAAATCATCCTCCCGGACGGATCGATTCGTCGGGGCAAGGTGCTGGAGACCCAGGAAGACCGGGCGCTCATTCAGGTCTTCGAAGGCACCAACAACCTGGACCCGGGTTCGGCCCGCATCCGCTTTACCGGGAAAGGGCAGGAGATTGGCCTGTCGCCCGACATGGTCGGCCGCGTCTTTGACGGCTTCGGCAGACTGACGGACGGCGGACCGCCCATCATCCCCGATAAGTACGCGAACATCAACGGCGTGCCGATGAACCCCTACGCCCGCGATTTCCCGAACGAGTTTATCCAGACCGGCATCTCCACTATCGACGTGCTGAACCCGCTGGTGCGCGGCCAAAAGTTGCCGGTGTTCTCCGGCTCGGGTATGCCCCACAACAACCTGGCGGCGCAGATCGCCCGTCAGGCAGCGACGAAGAAATCGGGCGAAAAGTTCGGCGTCGTCTTTGCCGCCATGGGCATCACCTTCGAGGAATCGAACTTCTTCATTGAAGACTTCAAGCGGACAGGCGCGCTCGAGCGTTCGGTCATGTTCATCAATCTGGCCGACGACCCGGCGATTGAACGCATTTCCATCCCGCGTCTCGCCCTCACCACCGCCGAGTACCTGGCTTACGAACTTGGCATGCATATCCTGGTCATCCTCACCGACATGACCAACTACTGCGAGGCGCTCCGCGAAATCTCCGCCGCCCGCAAGGAAGTGCCGAGCCGCCGTGGCTATCCCGGCTACCTTTACACCGACTTGGCGACCATTTACGAACGCGCCGGCCGGTTGAAGGGGAAAGACGGGTCCATCACCCAGATTCCTATCCTCACCATGCCGGAAGATGACAAGACCCACCCGGTTCCCGACCTGACCGGCTATATCACCGAAGGGCAGATCATCCTCGGCCGCTCCTTCCACGCCGAAGGCATCTATCCGCCCGTCGACGTGTTGCCGAGCCTGTCGCGTCTGAAAGACAAGGGTATTGGCCAAGGCAAGACCCGTGCCGATCACGCCGGCGTCATGAACCAGCTCTACGCAGCCTATGCGCGCGGCAAAAACAGCCAGGAACTGGCGGTGGTGCTGGGTGAATCGGCCCTGACGCCGCTTGACCTCCGCTATATGGAGTTCGCCCGCCGCTTCGAAGGGCAGTTCATCACCCAGAACTACAACGAGAACCGCGAAATCGAGGACAACCTCGACCTCGGCTGGCGGCTCCTGGGCGTGCTTCCCCGCGCTGAACTGAAACGCATCAGGCCGGAGTTTGTCGATAAATATTATGTCGAAGCCACCGACCTGTAACGACGAGAGGTTATCGCTATGAAGATCCGTGTCAATCCGACGCGAATGCAGTTGTTGCGCTTGAAAAAACGCCTGGTCATGTCCAGGCGCGGCCACAAGCTGCTCAAAGACAAGATGGAAGGTCTGGTCCAGGCCTTTATGGAACTGGTGGGCGAGTACGGCAAGCTCCGCGACGTTATCGACCAGAAGGTACCGGCTACCTTGTCGATGTTTATGCTTGCCTCTGGTATTTCCGGCGAAGAAGCTGTTACCGCCGCGCTGGAAGAGACCGACACCCGTCTGGAAGTGGCAATCAACCGCAAGTCGGTCATGAGCGTCGCCTACCCCGAGGTGGAATTGGAAGGCTTTGAACTGCGGCCGTCCTACAGCACCCTGGCGACCTCCACCGATTTCGACATGGCGAGCGCGGGCATGCGCGACGTGTTCCCTTCGCTCCTGGAACTCGCGAGCAAGGAAGAGGCGGTGGTACGGATGGCGGACGAAATCGAAAAGACCCGCCGTCGCGTCAACGCCCTCGAATATGTCATGATCCCGTCGCTCCGGTCCACCATCAAGGAGATTTCATCCAAGTTGGAAGAGGCGGAACGTTCGAGCCGGGCGCGTTTGATGAAGGTCAAGGACATGATCATGTAGCCGTAACGGCTATGCAATAATTCCCACCGCCTCTCCCCGCATGGAAGAGGCGGTTTTTGTTGGAGGCGGCATGCTGACGGCGAAGTCGAAGATTGGCAAGGTGGTGATAATACGGCCGGGCGCGCTCGGGGATGTTCTGGCGGTGCGATCGGTAATCCGGTTTCTCAAGGATTCGTTTCCTGGCGTCAATGTCACCTTGATAGCGCCGGGCGAACGTGGCCGCTTTCTCGCCCGCGATGGCTGGGCCGACCGCGCCTTTGATTATGACCGGAGCGCTTTCGCCTGGCTCTATACAGACGGCGCGGACGACCCACCCGCACCGCTGGCGGCCGCATTCGCCGGCAGCGATGTTATCCTGGCCTATCAGGATTTCTCCGACCCGGCGGGGCAGGCCCGCTTCGAAGCCCGCCTCGATCGGCTTGCCCCGGCGGCGGGAAAAGTGTACTGCCCGTCCCGGCCAACCGGCCACCACCGCGAGCCGATTGGCGAATGGCTGCTGAACGCCGCCACCGGCTTTTGTCGCGCTTATGGGTTGTTGTCGCCGTACGACTTTCATGGGAAGAATTGGGCAGACGTCAAACTGTGCATGGACCAGCCGCAGGCATTCCCCGGCCTAGAACAACCCTATGTGGTGATGCATCCGGGTTCGGGGAGTGGCAGGAAGAATTGGCCGGTGGAACGCTTCGCCGCCCTGGCGAGGTTGCTCCTTGAGACTGAGGGGAGCCGAGCATTCAGGCGTCTCCTGGTGACGTCAGGCGAAGCCGACAGCGATTTGGGCGAGCGCCTTGTCGAAGCGGTGCCGGGCGCGCTGTTATTGGCTGGGGCGGACCTGACGTGCGTCGCCGGGGTGCTCGCTTATGCGCGGCTCTATGTGGGTAACGATAGCGGCGTGTCTCACCTCGCCGGAGCGGTGACGACGCCGACGGGCGGAGGTCCGACGGTGGCGACGCTGTTTGGTCCCAGCGACGCTGTGGTGTGGTCGCCACCGGGCGCATTGATCTTGGACGCGGGCGAAGACATGCGTGGGATCGAGGCTGATGCAGCATTTCGGGGGATATCGGCGCGAATTGCCTCCGAAAGTCCTTGACATTGATGGTGGTATTTGGCACAATAGATCACTCGAAACGCGGCGTCCACTGCCGCGTTTTCCTGTTGTACCGCACCTTGAAATCCACGTGCGGAGAGATGCCGGAGCGGTCGAACGGGCACGCTTGGAAAGCGTGTGTATGGGAAACTGTACCCAGGGTTCGAATCCCTGTCTCTCCGCCAATTTATATATCACCAACAATCCCAGGCCCTCATTAGGCTTGGGATTGTGGTTTTACAACAGCAGTCGTCCCTGTTCGAATCCCCAAAATCGCTTGACATCTCTGCAAAATGTAAGCATGCATGATTCCGCATGGAGGCGCGGCTATGGGAATAAATTCATCGAACGACAGTATGATTGTCAACCTCGAGCCGGAGGTGAAGGAAAAGAAAGAGTCTTGACGGAGGTGGACTTTACATAGTGGTGAATCTGAACGGGTCAATTATATTGCGCATGGCATACCGCCTTGAAGGAGCTGCTCGTAACTATACCATAGGCGAGTATCCTATTTGACGCAAAGCAAGCCAGGGACATGCGGAATAAAGCCAAAATCCAGATTGGCAACGGCATCGACCCGTCCAAAGAAAGCAGGTCGCCTGCGAGAAATATAGGTCGATGACAGCCTGCGTTGATTGCTGAAGTATAATACGGAAAGTTCAAGGAAATGTGCGGACCTTCTTAAGCATGGTATGACATTTTCCCCGAGTAACATTTCAGTTGACCTTCCACACCCTCCAACTACAATGGCCATTCATGGCGAGGATTGCTGCAAGGGTTGTCCTGAGGCTCGCATTTCAAAAACGGTACCCACTGAACGTAATTGCCCTAGGACAAAACATACGATGTGCGACCACGACTATACCGCGTTTCCATGTAGTTTGGACGCAATCGACCCGCCCGTTCCGAGAATGCACCCATATCCCATCCTGGCTTTATCCGGTCGAATCCCATGACATTTCGGACGTTTGGTGTGTCTTACATCATCGTCGGTGACATCTCGTTCCCCGATTGGATGCTTGGACGCCACCCTTCTGGTCGGTGCGATTTTTGAAATCTTTTCGAACACGATGGGAAACGCTTCTCGATTTGTCCTTCGCCATGGCATCGCAGCGACACTGAACGTATATGCGGATGCTTCGCCGGAAGTCACCGGAAATGACCGGCAGCTTGACGCACCAGCCATGGCTTTATACCTATGCGATATAGACCTACGGTGACCGTTTATTGATCACATAACATCTATTCAAATTGTCCTATTGTGGACGTAAAGGAAACAATGTCATTTCCAAATATGAAGTTCGGCGATCTGACGGTAAAACTTCCGATAGTTCAGGGTGGCATGGGGGTTGGCGTTTCAATGTCCAGGCTTGCTTCGGCGGTAGCGGAAGAAGGCGGTATAGGAGTCATTGCCGGTGCCATGATCGATATGAGTGATCCAGATATGGCCAAAAATCCGGTAGAGGCAATCATCCGGTCCATGCAAAATGAGGTGCGTAAAGCCCGTCGCGCTACAACCGGAGTAATAGGCGTGAATATCATGGTTGCCCTGACCACATTCGGCAGGCTGGTGAAAGCTTCGATAGAAGAGGGAGCCGATGTAATTTTTTCAGGAGCCGGCTTGCCTATGGATCTTCCCGGAATTTTTCTCGATACCTGCGAGGAGAAGAAACAACAATTCCACGCGAAGCTGGTTCCCATTGTCTCGTCGGCGCGTGTGGCGGCGTTGATAGCCCGCAGATGGATACAGAAA
>JAJPXZ010000014.1:0-8581 GCA_021205245.1 Planctomycetaceae bacterium | reverse complement strand
GGCAGGAGGTCATCTCGGGTTTGCCACGGAAAACCTGGGTGACCCCGCATTTCGGCTTGAGGTGCTGCTCCCTCAGGTTTTAGAGGCACTCAAGCCTTTTGAAGACCGAAGTGGCCGGAAAATTCCCGTCATCGCGGCGGGCGGCATCTATTCGGGCGATGACATCGGCCGCTTTTTGGAATTGGGCGCTTGCGGCGTCCAGATGGGAACCCGGTTTGTCGCCACGCACGAATGCGACGTGGATGAACGTTTCAAGCAGGCCTATGTCAGCGCCAAACAGGAAGACATTACTATCATCAATAGTCCGGTGGGGATGCCGGGCAGGGCGTTGTTGAACAAGTTCATTGATTCCGCTCGTGCCGGCAATAAAAAACCGTTCAAGTGTGTATTCCATTGCATAAAAACGTGCGAGCAGGAAAAAACTCCCTATTGCATTGCTTCGGCATTGCTCAACGCAATGAAAGGCAATTTAGAACATGGATTCGCTTTTTGTGGTGAAAATGTCTTCAAGATTGACGCCATACAATCCGTGCACGAGCTTATCAAATCACTTAAACAAGAGTATGAAGCGAGGAAATTACGAACGATGTGCCATTGAAGAAAAACATGCTTCGGTTTCGGGATAAAAACAGGGAGTGCTGTACGCTTTGTATTTCTCGTATCGCGCATGGAACAGTTGATCCTGGGTTTTGGGTAGGCATCAAATGACTCGCGCTTACATATTTCCGTCTACGGTAAGTGTATAATTCGAACGCAAGAAAAAATGCGACCGAATTTTTCCCTTGACCGAGAAAGTAAACACAATGTATAGTCCTCCGTAATAAACAAAAGTTCTGTTGCGCCAACCGTACAGCCCTTATGGGCCAGGTTGGGCATGAGATGGAATGGGGTGTGAATCCCCAGCGTTACCGGCACTGTAAGCGTGAGGCCGTACCGAAGCAGCGAAAGCTGTCTGGGTGAAAACCCGCCACTGTGCATAACGCCTTCGGGCGGCATGGGAAGGTAGGATACGGACGCAGGAAGCACTGCTTCCATAACGTAAGCCAGGAGACTTACACGTTCACTATTCACAACACCTTCCTTTAAATAGGGAGGTGTGGCGCGCATACAAACACGGGTATGCCGGTTTTGTCCATCAAAACCGGCATACCCTTTTTTTTGGGCTTCGACTGATCCGGAAGAGAGCGAGGCGTGAAAATCAAAAAAAGACAACTGGGCCAACGCCTCCTACAGATCGTCATCGTTCTGCTTGGCATCAGTTTTTTAAGTTTCTTGCTCATTTATCTCGCACCGGGCGATCCTGTGCGGGCGATGTTCGCGGTCAGCGGCAGCATCCCGTCCGAAGAATTGATGGATGAGATGCGGGTGAGTCTGGGCCTCGACCGTCCGTTTCTGGTCCAATACGGTACCTGGGTGCTGAATTGCCTCAAGGGCGATTTCGGCACCTCTTATTCGACCGGCCAGCCGGTGGCCCAGATGCTTGCGGGCCGGGTGGCCCCGACTGTACAACTCACCCTCTTGTCCATGGTGATGATGATGGTTATGGCGGTTCCCCTTGGAGTGGTGTCCGCCCTCAACCAAAACCGTCTCCTGGATTATATCGCCAGAGGAATAACCTTTTTCAGTATCTCGATGCCGAACTTTTGGGTGGGGCTGTTGCTACTGTATTTCATCGCCTTGAAATTGGGCTGGCTCCCAGTGGTCTCCAAAAACATGGATCTGCAAAAGATGCTGCTCCCCGCTTTTACCCTCGCCTTTGCCATGGCGGGAAAATACAGTCGCCAGGTTCGGGCGGCCGTTTTGGAAGAACTGAACCAGGATTATGTCGCGGGTGCGCGGGCGCGTGGGCTGAGGGAATCGGTCATTCTCTGGCGTCACGTTATTCCAAACGCCATGTTGCCGCTCATTACCATCCTGGGCTTGTCGCTGGGATCGCTGTTGGGCGGGACCGCAGTGGTAGAAATCATCTTTTCTTTTCCAGCTCTGGGGAGCCTGGCCATCAACGCCATCAATGCAATGGATTATCCGTTGATTCAAGGCTTTGTCTTGTGGATATCCCTTATCTACATGGCGGTGAATTTGGCGGTGGACGTTTCCTACAGCATCCTGGACCCTCGTCTGAGAAAAGGAGTCTGACCATAACCCGCAACAGAAAGCTGTTTATTTTTTATGCGGTTTTGGCCTTGGGCATCGTGGCGGTCGCCGTCTTTGCGCCGTATATCGCCACGCACGATCCGCAACAAGCCATCCTGACCGACGCGAGGCAAAGCCCCAGCGGCGCGCACTGGTTCGGCACCGACCGCATGGGCCGGGATCTCTTTTCCCGGGTCGTTTACGGGGCCCGCACTTCGCTGGCGTCGACAATGGCGCTGGTGGTGTGTATCTTCACTATCGGCAGCCTTATGGGCATCGTGGCCGGCTATTCGGGCGGGCTGGTGGATACGGTGATTATGCGCGTCTCCGATATGATGGTCTCCTTCCCCGGTATGGCCCTGGCTATCGCCATGGCGGGCATTATGGGGCCGAGCATAACTAATGCGGTTATCGCCATCACCATGGTTAGTTGGACTAAATACGCCCGTTTGGCCCGGAGTTTGGTGTTGAAAATCAAACACGAGGACTTTGTCTTGGCGGCGAGGATATCGGGGGGCCGTCACCGGCATATTCTGTGGCGTTATATGTTCCCGGCGGTGGTTCCCACCTTGGTCATCACCGCCGCGACCGACATGGGCGGCATGATGCTGGAGCTGGCGGCGTTTTCGTTTCTCGGCCTTGGCGCGCAATCCACGTCCATCGAGTGGGGGTATATGCTGAACCAGGGGAGGGCCTATATGCAGGCCGCGCCCTGGTTGATGATTTTCCCCGGCCTCGCCATATTCATCACCGTCGTAATCTTCAACCTGCTGGGCGACAGCCTGCGGGATGTTCTGGATCCGCGCGATACAGGTGGTGCCGGACAGTATACGCCACTGGTCGTCCAACTTGAAAAGGGAATTGAATCATGACGAAAAAAATGAAGGTGCGAGTATTTTTGATCGCTGCCTCGTGCCTGCTCCTTGCGAACCTGGTCGGTGGCGATTTCGCCGCGGCTGCGGCTGATCCGGACAGTCATCTCAATTTTGGGTGCTACAATTATTCCGACTCCCTCGATCCGGCCACCAACACCAACGCCAGTTGGGCCGGGATGCGGTTTGGCATTACGGAATGTCTTTTCAAGTTCTCGAAGCAGGTCGTGGCCGAACCGAACATATGCGACACCTACAGCGTTTCCGATGATTATAAAACCTGGACCCTGCATATCCGCGAAGGAGTCAAGTTTTCAAACGGCAATCCGGTTACCGCCTCCGCCGTGAAAAATTGCATCCAGCGCCTGTACGACATGACGGACAGCGAAAAGGGCGGCACCGGCAATTCCGTTCCGCGAGGCTACCTTCGTTATGATTCCATCAGCGCCGATGATGCGGCGGGCACGGTGACGCTGGTCTGCCAAAAACCGACCTCGAATATTCCGGGTATCCTGGCCTATCCCTATTTCGCCATCATCGATATCAGCGTGGCCGACAGTGAAATCGTCGGTTCCGGACCGTACAGGGTCACGGATTTCAAACCAGGCACCAGTGTGGACCTGGCCCGGAACGTTCACTACTGGAATGGCGAAGTGCCGTACGGCACCATCACCATCCTCTTCATCAACGACAGCTCCACCAAGGCCATGGCTCTGCAAAGCGGCGATGTGGACCTGGTGGAAAATATCACCACCGCCATCGATCTCGAAAATCTGAAGGCCGATACGGAAAATTATTACGTATCAGTCGCCGCTGGCGTCCGCACCGCCAACTCCTATATGAATTATAAGGGCGTGCTGGAGAACGACACGCTTCGCCAGGCAATTATGCTGGCTTTGGATAAAAAGACCATGTGCGACGTGACGGTGGGTGGGATGTACACCGCCGGATATTCGGTTCTGCCGTCCTCGCTGGCCTATAATTATGAAAAATTGAAAAACCCGTACGAGTTCAACCGCCAAGCAGCCATCGATCTGCTGGACAAGGCGGGAATCGTCGACACCGACGGCGACGGCTTCCGGGAGTTGGACGGGAAAACCATAAATCTCGATCACGTGACCTTCACCAGCCGTAACCTTGACGAGTTCGCCGAAGCCGCCTACCTGCAATTGGCCGACATCGGCATCCAGACTACCGTCAATGTTCGCGATTACGATACGGCTCTGGCGCTCCTGAACGCGGGCGAGTTCGATTTATGGACATGCAACACTCTCACGGTGGGCGTGGGCGATCCGCAGGATTATCTCGCCAACTGGTATAGCGGGAATTCCAAATCGTTCGGCTTTTACTCCAGCCCGCGTTACGCCGCCGCCTACGAACAGTTGCAGGTGGAAGTGAACAACGACCGCAGGTTGGAACTCATCACCGAAATGCAGCAGATACTTATTGACGACGCGGCCACCATCATCTACGGCTACTACAACAGCAGCATGGCCTCCGACGTCCACAAAGTGACCGGTGCGGACATCGCCACCATTGATTACTATTGGCTGACCACCGACATCAAGCCCGTAAAGTAGACCCAATGCTGCGCTATGACAATGTAACAGTGGCCTATGGCAACGGCGCTCCGGCGCTGAGCGATTTCTCGCTCGAGGTTTTCAAGGGGGAAATCGTCGCACTGGTCGGCGAGAGCGGCTGTGGCAAGACCACGGCCATTCGCGCCGTCATGGGGCTGTTGCCCGGCGGCGGACGGATTGTGGGCGGCGATATTTCCTTTGAGGGTCAAAGCCTGCTTGAAATGTCTCTCACCGAATGGCGCGCCTTGCGAGGCGGGCCGATCTCGATGATTTTCCAGGACTCCGGCTCCATGCTCAATCCCATCCGCAGCATCGGCAGCCAATTCGTCGAATATATTCGCGCCCATGAGCCCGGTTCCAAAAAAGGGGCCTGGGAGCGCGGCAGGACGATGCTGGAACGAATGGGCCTGCCGCATAGCGAAACGATCATGAAGTCCTACCCCTTCCAGCTTTCCGGCGGCATGCGCCAGCGGGTGGGCATTGCCATGGGCATGGTATTCCGCCCGCGCATCCTCCTGGCGGACGAGCCGACAAGCGCCCTGGACGTCACCACGCAGTCGCAGATCGTCAGGCAGATGATGGCCCTGCGGGACGAGTATGACACCGCGATCGTTCTCGTCACGCACAACCTGGGCATGGCGGCGTATATGGCGGACAGGATTTTTGTGATGATCGACGGCAAGGTGGTGGACGCCGGCGACCGGGAGCATATCCTCAGGCATTCCGATGCTCCGTACACCCGCGAATTGCTGGAGGCGGTGCCGTCCATGAGGGGGCGCCGCTATGTCTGAACCTCGGGAAATAATTCTTGAAGGACGCGGTCTGACCCGTCGGTATACCACCGACAGCGGTCAAACCCTCACCGCCTGCAAAGAGGTGGACATCGAGTTGGCTCGCGGCCGCACCCTGGGCATTGTGGGCGAAAGCGGTTGCGGCAAAAGTACCCTCCTCCGTATGTTGACCCAGCTCGAGCGCCCCGACGAAGGCCGCCTCTTTTTTCGCGGCGGCGACATAACCGCCCTGAAAGGCGAGGCGCTCCGGCGCAATCGCCGCCACATCCAGATGGTTTTTCAGGATCCCAATAGCGCCTTTTTTGCCCGTATTAAGGCGGGCAGGGCCATCACCGAGCCGATCCGGAACTTTGAAAAATTGTCTGCCCGGCAGCTTCGTGAAAAGCAGGCCGAACTACTGCGGCTGGTTCAGCTCCCGGAAGAGTTCGCCGATCGGTATCCGCATTCCATGAGCGGCGGCCAGCGGCAGCGCCTTGGCCTTGCCAGGGCATTGGCGCTTGATCCGGAGATTTTAATCTGCGACGAAGCCACGTCCGCACTGGATGTCTCGGTTCAGGAGCGAATCATCGAGCTGCTGGTTGCAATCCAAAAGCGGCGGCGGATTTCGATTATTTTTGTCTGCCACGATCTCGCCCTGGTGCAGTCGCTCTCGCATCAGGTTATGGTCATGTATCTCGGAGGCGTGGTGGAAGTGTTGCCTGGGGACGAGGTCTGGGACAAGGCGGTACATCCGTACTCGCAAGCGTTGTTGCATTCGGTCTTCGCCGTCGATATGGACTTCGACCAGCCACTGAACACGCTGCAGGGGGAGGTGCCCAGTCCCCTGAACATGCCGCGAGGCTGCTCCTTCCATACCCGTTGCCCCAAGTGCATGGAACGCTGCCGCGACGAGCGCCCGATTCTACGGCGCCTCTCGCCCAATCATCAGGTGGCCTGCCATTTGTTTGACTAGCGCTTTTTAAATAATGACTGCTTCTTCCCCGCGTTTTTTTCGGTTGTAATTGGAATAAACCGAAAAGCGCAGGGGAAGGTTCAGATTCAATTTAAAACGCTATAAGCATAGCAAGGTAAATCGCATGAAAATCTTTGGAACCGAGCTTCCCTTGGGGAGCAAAACGAAAACCTATCTCCGCGTGAGCGAGGATCTGTCCATACCGTTATGGCTGGCGGCGGGAGCCCGGCCCGGCCCGACACTCGTCGTCTCGGCCGGTATCCATGGCTGTGAATATGTCGGCATCCTGGCCGCCCGCACGTTGTTCGAGACCGTGGACCCGATGGAGCTGCGGGGGACGCTGGCTATCATGCCCGCCGTGAATGAACAGGGCTTTTATGAGGGACTGAAAAGAATAGTCCCGGGCGATCGCAAGAATCTCAATCGGGCATTTCCTGGACGAAATGCAGGCGGCGCGAGCGAGCGCATGGCATTTGCTCTGGAAACGGTGATCTATCCCGATGCGGACTTCCTGCTCGATTTGCATGGCGCGGATTGTAATGAACGGATGGAACCGGTGGTGTTCTTTTCCAAAATAGCCCCCGAGGCAATTGTGGCGACGAGCCGGGAAGCAGCGAAGTACATGAAGGTCGGGTACCGCATTCCGTCCAGCGCTCGCGATGGGTATTACAGCTACGGTGCGCTTCAGGGTGTGCCGGGTCTGCTCTTGGAGATCGGTGGACAGGGATTGTGGTCGGCGGGCGAGGTGGAACAATGCCTGGGGAGCATCGGGAGTCTTATGGACCATCTCGGCCTGACGGGACGACCGGGCGAAGCGACGCCGAATCAGAAGGAAGCGATGGAAACGGTTTACGAAGAGGCGGACTCCTGCGGGTTATGGTTCCCGCTCGTCGAGCCGGGACAGCGGTTTTCGGCGGGCGAGTCGTTGGGCGTTATGGAGGATTTATCCGGCAATCCGCTGAAGGAGATCCGCGCCCGGTTTGATGGCATGGTGATGTACCACACGGTGGCCTTGGGCGTTTGCGAAGGCGATCCGCTGGTCGCGTACGGACGGTTTTAGATTCAGTTTGGGAGGAGGGGAAAAATGAGATATGGGTTGGCGCTGATTGTGTTGTTCGCTTTCGCGGCGGGTGCGTTGGGTGGTGAAATCGATGCGGACTGCATACGTACGCGGATTATCGCGCAGGAAGCGCTTCTCAGGGATATGGATGCCAAATTGTCGCACGACCGTACTCCGGACACGGCAAAGGGCATAACCAGCCTGCGTAAAAACGCCGTTGTTACCGTCGGCGGGACCATCGACACCCGGTATTACTATAACAAGGCGAAAGTCGACACCTCGCTTGCCGCCAACAAGGCGGTGAACGGGGTTCCGCAATGGAACGCGTCACCCGACCGGGTGCAGCGCGAGGAGTTCAAGCACGGCGACCTCACCATCTACAACGCCAAATTGATATTCAAGATCGACATCAATGACCATTTCGACGCATATGTCCGGCTGAGTTTGCACGACCTCAACCGGACCCGCGTTTCCGGTATTGCCCAGAATTACTGGGTGCGTTGGAAAAATATCTGTAACAGCGGCTTCGGAGTTTTGGTCGGGCGCGACTCGATAGCGTTTGGCGACAACGAAACCACCGGCGTTATCATGAACTATACCGGAGGCCAGGAAGGTGTGGGGGAATATACCTGGAGAAGCGGTCTTATCAGTAATTTTGACAATGCCGATCCCATCGGCGGCGCGGCGTGGGGCGACGGCATGCTGCTCGGCAACAGCCTGGTGCCGTATCACACCGGCTTCGATTTCGGGCGCACCACGCAGATTACCCCGTACTGGGAAAGCAAGGATGGCAAGTTTAAGGCCGAAGTATCGCTCTTTCAAAGCAGGGAGCGCCTGACCGGCGACTCGTACGGCTATGCCGACGGGGCCACGACCCACTACCGAAGCATCAACTACGGTCTCGGCACCGGAACGGTCAAGCTTACCTGGCGGCCCGCCGAGGGACTCAAACTTACGGCCAGCGCTATCAACTTCAATACCAATTCCGACCGGAACAACGGCGTGTTTAGTTGGAAAGGCAATGGCCCGGGCGGCGGCGGGTGGAACCAGCTTTCCGGCATCCGCACCACATCCAATAACAGTGCCGTCAATCTGGCTGTTCAGTACCGACCGGTCTTCCTCAAGAAGCTGAAAGTATGGACCCAGTAACTGTGTCGTTAGTCAAGGCGGATTTTAGAGAATAGGGTCAAATT